>JANWHN010000024.1 GCA_025450445.1 Anaerolineales bacterium
CACTGGTCACCGCCCAGCTCACCGATCTCGGCGAGCAGAAGGCAAAGATCGGCATGCCGGTCGAGATGGTCACCCGGCTGCTGCGCTCAGCTACCGATGAGCGCGGCATGCTTATTTACGGATACAAGTTCAGGCCGGCCGTGGCGCAGGTCGCCCAGGCAGCCTAGCTTTTGCGAATCCAGAAAGACCGTCAAAGGCGGTCTTTTTCTTCAAACGATTGAACAAGCGATTTTAAGGGATAATGCGCTGTCGCTTGGCGGGTTGCTCAAATCACAACCGCTAGGGCGGGGAGTTCACCTTTTTCAACTAAAAAATATCTAATAAAAAAGCGCAGCCACTGGCTGCGCTTTTTTTTCTTATCTCGTCTTTGCGAGGATTGCGTTGCGTAGCAACGCTGACGAAGCAATCCCCTTGAAGGCACTCGAATTAGGTCGGGGCGACTTTTAGTTGATTGAAGCGTGCGGTGCTGGGGCCCATGTAGTTGCCGATCAGCTCGGTCTCCTGGCTCCAATACGCATTTGCCAGCGCATCCAGCATGTTACCCACCAGCTGACCGCCCTTGAACGGCGTCGCCTTTCCGTTTTCTACCAAGTAGCCTAGGCGTATCTCAGAAGAAAAATCACCGCTGACTGGCTCGGGGTTGAACCAGGAGAACATGCAGATCTCGACGTAAGGTTCCGTCAGAAGGGATTCAGCTTTGCGTTTGCCGGCCGGAAGTTCCACCGTGCCGAAGTCACCGGTGGGCGGCTGTTCCAAATAATCAGCGTAACGCTGCGCTCCATGGAAAGTCACCAGCTTGTTATCGCGAATGATCTCAACGCGCTGGGCGGGTAAGCCTTCGGCGTCGAATCGATTGGAGACATTTCCGAACGGGATGCGCCGATTTCCCCAAAGGGTGAATGGGTCTCCTTTTACTTCGCCGCGAAATACGGATTGACCCACCTCCCACGGCGTTACTTTCGAATATTTTGTGGATGCGGAGCTGAGCGTGCGCAAGGTTGTCGAAGTCAATCCATCACCCGCGAGGAAGATCGCCAATGCATCGTTTTGGATCACGACCGGGCCGTCCCAGGTGGGCGGCGGGCTGGCGTGCAAAAGATCGCGGGTGTAGCGAGCGCGGCGCTCGACTTCGGCGGTCAGGTTGAGATCTGAAACCCGCCGGCGGGTCAGCTCACGGTGGGTCTCGGTGTTCTTGTCACCCTCGCGGCTCTGCAGAACAAATTCAACGTGGACGTCGGTCGCTTCCTGCTCGGCGTCGATGCCATTGCTGTTGACGAAGTGAGTGGTTTCTATGTCCGCGAAGCATTCAGCCGAAGTAAGGTCGACGCCTGCTTGCGCGGCCGCGTTTTTGCGCAGTTCGCTCATCACGGTTTCCAGGGTGGCGAGGCTATCCTTCTTCACTTCACGGTCAGCGAGGTCTACATCGGGCATGGATTTCTTGGCTGGAATTGTGTGCAATGGATTTTTCACCAAGCCGGCGACAAGCGCAGCCTGGTCGAGAGCGGCGGAAATATCCCCGCCGGGCAGAATGGTCACATCACCACTGCCGATGGCAGGGCTGCCGTCCGGGGTCTGGCTGCGGCGGAAAACGACGATGCGGAATTTCTCTTCATCAACGCCGCGGCGCGCTTCGACTTGCTTTGGCACCGCGTAAACCTGCGCGCCAGTCGAGTTGACATGCCGAACCGACCAACCGGTCAGGTCCTTGCGGGCTTTGAGGGCGGAAACAATTTTGTCTAACATCAGCCGAGGGGAGCGCGCATGAGCAAGTGGGGACCGCCGGAAGCAACTGGCAGCAGCTCTTTGTTGCCTTTGCCGCAGGTGCCGGGCTCCAGATACATTTCGTTGCCAACGGCGGTAATGCTGCCAAGCACTTTGGGCACGTAACCCGAGATGCCGATCGGAGCAAATACGCGATCGGTGATCTTGCCGTTCTTGATCTCGCGGCCAAAGTGGCAGGTCACCTGGATGCCCCAGCCTTGTGGATCCTCCATGCCTGAAGACCAGCGGTCGAGGTAGATGCCGTTGTCGACCTGGGCGAGCATGTCTTCGACCGGCGTTTCGCCGGCTTCAAAGTACGTGTTGCTCATACGGGCATAAGCCTTGCGGCTGTAATCCTGGCGGCGGCCATTGGCTGAGCGATTGATATCGAGCGCTTCGGAAGAATAAAGGTCGGTGATGCCGCGCTTGAAGATGCCTTCTTTTACGATCTTCGTGTCGGATGCCATCTGACCTTCGTCGTCGAAGAAATAAGAGCCGAAGCCATTTTCGAAAGCCGGGTTGTCTGCAATGTTGACTAGATCTGAGCCGACTGTTTTGTCGATGAAATGAGCGGCCATGGCGCGCTCTTTTAAGAACATGTCGGTTTCAACGCCGTGGCCAAAAGATTCGTGGCAAATGGTGCCGCTCACTCCCGGCGCCGAGATGACTTGGTATTCGCCAGGTTCGATGCGTTCGGCTTTGAGCAAGCCGAGCGAGCTCTTGAGGATCGACTCGATATCCTCGTCGGTCATCTCGAGCAGTTCCATGCCGCCGGTGCCGGACTTGGAGAGCCAGTCGTAGCGCACCTGGCCATCCGGCCCGGCCACGAACAGCACCATAAGCATGTGAACGCGCTGAATGCGTTGAGCGAGATCGGATGTGCTGTTGGCGAAGACGGAATATTCGGTTCCTTCGTTGTAGCCAACGCGGGCATTCACGATTCGCTCGTCGAGCGCTTTGATCCGTTTTTGTAACTCGCGGCAGCGATCTAATTTTTCCTGGACAGATAATGAATGCGGGTCGATCTTCATGCTGCTGACAAAATCGCCGCGGCGCTCTGGTTTGGCTTCGGGCTTGTAGTTAGGATCAAAGGTGGCAGAGCTAACCAGTTCGCGAGCACCCTTTTCGACTTCCTGCTTGTCGAAGCCCCCAACGGCTCGTTCGAGGACGACATCGCCATCGAAAGTTGTGAGCACAGTGCCGGCGGTGGGCGGCATCTCGTTCACGCCTTCCTCGCGGTTATCTACGAACATACGCACGCCTTGCTTAGAAGAGAGCAGCGCCGCAAAGTACGGCGCCTTCTCTTGACCTGCCGCGATCACATTGGGCAGGCCGCGGCGCAGCTCGGCCATGGCTTGGGGCAATTTAAGTTCGCTCATCTTGGCTCCGTTTGGTCATTATAAATGCCGATTCATGCGACTCTCCAATTGATTGCCTGCTTCGCTTGACGCTCATTTTTCGATATGCTAGTATCACCGCTTACTGGAATGGATGTTCTGAGAATTCAAAAATTGTTTTTGGTCCTGCTAGCTTTACTGCTGGCAGCCTGCACGCGTTCAGCATCCGAATCGCCTCTGCCGGAAGCGACCCAGGATCCGCTGGATTCGGTTTTCAGTACCATCGCCACCCAAACCGCGCTCGCGGCCCAGGCGCACGATCCCAACTTCGATCCCGCATCCAGCGCGTCGCCCACGACCTCGCTCTTCGGCGCGACGGCGACCCTGGCATTCAGCCCGACACCCGAACCCACTGGGACGACAACGCCCGCGCCGATTTCAGACCAAGACGTGCCAGCCAACTACACATTGCACGCCGGCGAATGGCCTTACTGCCTCGCACGGCGTTTCGACATCGATATCAATTCTTTACTCACCGCAAATAATTTGAGCGCCGACCAGTCGCAAACTCTCTCAGTCGGCTACCAGCTTGTCATCCCGCAAGATGCACCAGCTTACGGCGGCCCGCGCCAGCTGCGCGATCACCCGGCGACTTATGTCGCTAGCGGCTCGGATACCTTCTACAGCATCGCCTGTGCCTTTGGGGACGTGTTTCCGGAAAATATTGCCGAAGCCAATGGCATGGATGTCGACGACGAAATTTCCGGCGGCCAGCAGCTCCACATTCCTTAGCAGTTCAGCCCGGCGGGCCGGGACAATCTAATGAGCCACAAAGTCCTTAAAAGCGAAATCGTTTACAAGGCGCACGCGTTCGACGTTCGCCGCGACGATGTTGAATTCCCCAGCGGCAAAGTCCACGCCATGGACATTGTCGAGCACACGGGCGCGGTGGCCATGGTGCCCATCGACCATCAGGGCAACATAATTCTTGTACGCCAATATCGTCACTCTGCCAAAAAGTCGCTGCTCGAATTGCCGGCCGGCACCTTGAACAAAGGCGAAGATCCTGAAGCATGCGCCCAGCGCGAGCTGCGCGAGGAGATCGGAATGGCGCCCGGGTCGCTGGAATTACTCGCCGATTTCTTTCTCGCCCCCGGCTATTCCACCGAGCGCATGTGGATCTATTTGGCTCGCGGGCTCAAACCAGAGCGCCTGCCCGGCGACGAGGACGAAGACCTGGACGTCGTTACCATGAGCCTGAAACAAGCCTTCGCCTCAATGAAAGAGGGCGAAATTGAGGATTCCAAGACAATGCTCGGCCTCTTCCTCGCCAGAGAAAAGCTCTCCCTATAGGAATAATAGGCTTGCCGCCACTTTCGTTATCCGCTCGGATAAATTCTGGATAATAGCCTTGCAGGGCGTTTCGTTATCCGCTATAATGCGGGTAGTTTCCTCCCCGAACTTTTGCTGAAATCTGATTAGTTTCCACCCTTGCGCATCGACGCTATCTGTCCTGCCTAAATAGCTAGGCCAAGGCAGCCTGCACATTCCCTCCATCCTATTTTTCATAAGAGACTGAACCATGGACATCCCAAATTTAGAAAAAACAACACTGGCTAACTTGCGCAAGCAAGCTAAAGACCTTGGCGTCGACCGCGCCGCGAAACTAAAGAAAGAAGAACTGCTGATCACGATCAGCCAGGCCGAGGCCAGCAAGCAGGGCCGCGAAGTGCGCGGCGGCGTGCTCGAGATCATGAACGAAGGCGTCGGCTTCCTACGCTCCGATCATTACCAGGGCGGTCCCGGCGACGTATACGTGTCCCAGACCCAGATCCGACGCTATGGATTACGCAGCGGCGACATGATCATTGGTGAAGCCCGACCCCCACGCGAATCCGAAAAACATTTCGGTCTCGTCAAAGTCGAATCAGTGAACAGCCTCGATCCTGAGCAAGCCCTGCGCCGTCCTCGTTTTGAAAACCTAACTCCAATATTTCCCGAACAGCGCTTTGACCTAGAAACTGACAAGCGCGGCTTGGCCATGCGCATGATCAACCTCGTGGCGCCGGTCGGCCGCGGCCAGCGTGGTCTTATCGTCTCGCCGCCCAAATCGGGCAAGACCACTATTTTGAAAGAGATGGCCAATTCCATCTCAACCAATTACAAAGACGTGCACCTCTTCTTGGCGCTGATAGGTGAGCGGCCTGAAGAAGTCACTGATATGGATCGCTCTGTGGACGCGGAGGTCATCTCATCCACTTTCGACGAACCCGTTACCTCGCATGTGCGCGCCGCCGAAATGGTGATGGAGCGCGCCAAGCGCCTGGTTGAGATCGGCCGCGACGTCGTGATCTTGATGGATTCGCTGACTCGTCTAGCTCGCGCATACAACCTGGTGGTTACGCCATCCGGGCGCACGCTGTCCGGTGGTATCGATCCCTCCGCGCTCTATCCGCCCAAGCGTTTCTTCGGCGCCGCCCGTAATATCGAAGAGGGTGGGTCGCTCACAATTATCGCGACCTGTCTCGTTGATACCGGTTCGCGTATGGACGATGTGGTCTACGAAGAATTCAAAGGCACCGGTAACATGGAACTGCACCTCTCGCGCAAATTGCAGGAGCGCCGCATCTTCCCCGCCATCGACATCGAGCGCTCGTCTACTCGTCGCGAAGAATTGCTCCTCGGCCCCGATATCACTCAGCATGTTTGGTTGATGCGCCGCATGCACAGCACCATGACCACCGATCCGCCCCACGGCGCGGGCATGGATATGACCGCCGCAATGGATGCCATGCTGCAGCGTATGGCCAAGACTGACAGCAACCAGGAATTCCTCGAAACCCTGAAAGACGTCTAACCAACCTGTTCTCGATTTTCATCATGAAAAACAAGCAGGCTCGTCACGTAATCACGGCGAGCCTGCTTTTGATTCTGCTGGCCGCTTGTGCCCCGTCGGAAACGGCGACTCCGACCCCGCTGCCCACACCGCGCTCCGAGCATCAACCGACGGCTACCGAAGGCGAACCAACTGCGACGATCGCCGCGATCCGCGAAGATATCGAAAACTATTTGGTGGTCGAAGGTGACACGCTATCGAGCATCGCTGCCCAATTCAATCTGCAACCGGAAACCGTACTGTGGGCGAACTACGAATTGCTTTTCGACAGCCCTGATTTTTTGCTCCCCGGGATGGAGTTGGTAATTTTGCCTGTCGATGGGGTCTACCACCAGGTAGGTGGCGGGGATTCGGTTGAAAGCCTGGCGACATTTTTTGCCGCCGACCAGCAAGCCATACTTGATTGGCCCGCCAACCAGATCGATGCCAGCAATCCGGTGATCTTTGCCGGCCAATGGGTGCTTGTGCCCGGCGGCCAGCGCCAACTGTGGCGGCGGATAATGCCAAACCTTACGCGATTTTCGATGGCGATGGATCCGCTGGAGTTTGGCGGCGGCGCCTGTCCGCAGAATACTAGTGGCGGCCTCGAAGGGGATGGCCAGTTTGCCTGGCCCGTCTCAGGACGCGAAGTTGTTGGAGAGGATTATTGGCTGGACGCGCATCCAGCGGTTGATCTGGCGGTGACGATTGGAGAGGATGTGCTGGCCGCGGATGATGGCGTCGTCGTTTTTTCCGGCTGGTCGAATTTAGGCTACGGCATCATGGTCATGCTAGACCACGGCAATGGGGACTTCTCTTTGTACGGGGGGTTGGGCGAGGTAGTTGCGGTGTGCGGCAGCTCAGTCAGCGAAGGTCAAGTGATCGCTCGGGGCGGAACAACGGGGCATCCGGCGGCGCCGTACTTGCACTTCGAGATTAGGCGCGGTGAAGAGTTCTTGAATCCGCTTGCCGTTTTGCCCGACTAACTTTTTCCCCATTTCGCTAGTTTCACCTTTAGCCCCAAAAATCTTCCGTAATCGTCGGCCGCTTTTTTGAAGGAGGCTTCTTCTTTTGGTGTGAACAAGCGAAATCGCTTGCTTTCTAACGTGACCTCGGTCTTGCTGAGCTTTCTGCGCCAGGTGCCAACCAGCATGCTGTCGACGATGATCAAGTTCATAAACGTTGAACTGTCCCGGGCGACGATCCGCTTTTCATACTCGGAATCGAAGATCTCGCTTCGGTCGCGGTAGCCTATGCCATATTCATCGTAATTCGGCAGCAAGTAGCAAGTGTTCGGTTTTGGCTTCTTTAGCTTGGTCTCAGCAAACCAGAATGTCTTGCCACCGATCTCGATCTTTTCGAATTCGGACTTCACCATTTCGAGACCCTCTTTGCATTCGGTGATCGTTAACCCCGAATACCAGTTCATGTCGTGCACGGTCGCCGGCCCATGGCTAGCGAAATAGCGCCGGGTGAATTCTTCGAGCGCATCTTTGCGCGCCTTGGGCTTGGTGGCTGGGACGCGTTCGTCCAGCAGCATGTACGTAAACTGCTTGCCGCGCCGCGGCCCGCTAACGATCAGGCAATCAAGCTCGGCTTCCATAAGGATGTAAGCCTTGCGTAACGAGTCGGCGGCCTCAATGCCGGCTTTTGCCAGCACCTCCCGCAATTCGTCCCTTGTAAGCATGTTTCCGCCGCTGAGTGCTTTTGCGATAATTTTCTGCGACCTATTTAACAGCTTGCTGTCCAATTCGAGCTTTCGCCCCATCGACGAATTGTTTTGTTTAACCCGCGGTCCAGTTAATGCCTGGATCCAGCGAATATCTTTGGGCGAGACGAAGTGCCAGGTAGGGCGCATGATGTGCGTGCGCAGAATGCTGCCATCGATGAATGCCCGCTCCATCTCGGGTTCTACTACGTTGCCGATGCGCAAGCCCAACGCCCACAGCGCGCCGAAATAGTCCTGGGCTTGCACGCACACCAGGAACTCGACCACATCCTCCGGTTTTTTCATCCGGTGCTCGCTCACCATCTGGGTCTGCAAGCGTAGGTTTGGGACGTCTAACTTTTCCATTTAGCCGAGTATAGCCGTCAATCTGGCTCAGAAATTGCACTGGGTTGGTACATGGGCGTTATCCTGTCTTCGATTCCTTATAAGAGCCAGTACGACCCGGATGCGGATGAGGCGCGCAACGACTGCGGGCCAGCCAGCATTGCCATGCTGCTGAATGGCTTCGGGATCAACGCGTCCACCAATGCTGTCTTCCGTAAGACCGGCGCCAAATCAAATCAGTACGTCAGCATTGGTCAGCTAATGCGCGCTGCCACGAGCTATGGCATTGCTTTCGATTATTTCTACAACTGGTCGATCTCCCAGCTGATCGATGGTCTCACGCGTGGCAAGGCAATCATGGTACTCGTCCATTACGGCGCCTGGTCACAGATCAATCCTGGAATTTCTACCCAGAACACATTCAAAGGCCCGCATTTTGTGACCGTGGTCGGCGCGGATGACGAAAATATCTACGTCAACGATCCTTTGTGGACCGGAGTTCGTCGGGGCGACGGTTTCCGCCGGGCCTGGACACATGCCGAGTTCTTTGACGCATGGAGCAGCAATGACTTGGATGGCAACAGGGATTGCTCCGGGATCATTAGCCAGCAATCGCTGGCAACTGAGCCTTATGGCAGGGGGACGTGGACGCCGGTCCCGGAAGCACTGCTGGACCCGCGGATTGTCAACCGCATTCGCGCCTGGGCCCTTTTCTTGGGTGGGGCCGAGCCGAAATTAGACAACCCTGCAACCGTGAATTCATACAAGGTCGCGATGGGCAATTGGGGTGTCAGAATTGCACGCCATCTGATTGGCGAAAATGACGACTTGGGAACAGTCGCCCTCCGCTACTATGGCGACCCGCTCAAATGGCAGGTGATCCTCGCATTCAATGGGCTGCAATCTGGCGACACGGTCGCGGATGGGGACACGCTTTTTATTCCCGAACCGCTCGAGATCCCACTAACTGTTAACGATCAAAACCGGCCTTGGGGCAGCACCTCTCTGCACCGTCTCTGGCTCGAAAAAGAGAAGATGGGGCAGGGCGCGTAGTCATTTTTTTTGTCGCTTTAATGTTAAGTCGACCGGGAACTTTATCGGGCATAATTCGTTATAGAGGGTAGCTGGCCGCCGCCTTGGTGAGCCACATATCAAAGAATGGAGAATTTATGTTGAAGAAAAGTTTATTGCTCGTTGTTTTAGCCGCTCTTTTCCTGGTCGGCTGCACACCTGCCGCCCCAGCCGCTGCACCGTCCGCTAACTACGGCGCAGCCCCCACCGGCCTTTCCGTGAACGGCCGTGGCCAGGTGACCCTGGCGCCTGACGTGGCTTATGTCACCATCGGTGTCCACACTACCGGTTTTGATGTGTCTGAGGCGGTGAATAACAACGCCGCTCAGGTCGCCGAAGTGATGGAAGCCTTGGCCGCTGCAGGCGTTGCTCAGGAAGACATGCAGACCTCGAACTTCAGTGTCTATGCTTCCGAAGGCTACGACCCCAGCACCGGTTTATCAACCGGTGTGAGCACCTACACCGTCGACAACACCGTGAACGTGACCGTTCGCGATCTGCCTGCGCTGGGTAGCTTACTCGACGCAGCCGTGAGCGCCGGAGCTAACAACATCTGGGGTGTTACCTTCGATGTTGAGAACAAAGACGCTGCTCTCGCAGAAGCTCGTGATGCTGCTTTGGCCGAAGCCCAGACCAACGCAACGGAATTGGCCGCTGCGGCTGGCGTGACCCTGGGTGACGTTATCAGCATCAGCTACACCGACACCGGCTACTATGCCCCGCCGTACTACGGCATGGGTGGTGGCGGTGGTGGTGCAGATGCCGGCACAAGCATTGTGCCTGGTCAGATCACTGTAAGCGCAGAAGTCTATCTGACCTACGCGATCCGATAATCGCTCACAGTAAATAAAAAGAGCCCTGCGAGTTAGGGCTCTTTTTATTTCGAGCGATGCAACAAAAAATGTAAAAAATAGAAAATCTGCAATAAATAGTGGTATGAAAAAAATCTGCTAAAGTGGGGAAGATGCGCGAACTAACCAGCTTATTTTTACGATTAGGTTTCACGGCCTTCGGTGGACCAGCCGCGCACATCGCCATGATGCGCACCGAGGTCGTGGATAAACGTAAATGGCTGAGCGAGCAGCAGTTCCTCGATCTGGTTGGCGCCAGCAACCTTATCCCAGGACCCAGCTCAACCGAAGTCGCACATCACATTGGTTATTTGCGCGGCGGCTGGAAAGGCATGCTGCTGGCCGGCGCCTGTTTTATTCTGCCCGCAACGCTGATCGTGCTTGCTATCGCCATGTTTTACGAGCGCTTTAACCAATTGCCAGCCGTGGCCGGATTGCTCTATGGGATCAAGCCGGTGGTGATCGCGATTATCTTGCACGCTTTGTGGATCCTTGGCCGAGTTGCGATCAAAAATGTTTGGCTCGTAACATTGGCCGCGTTTGTTTTGGCGCTTTATTTTCTCGGGTTCAATGAAATCCTTTTGCTATTGGGATCAGGAATTCTGGTGATGGTAGTTAGAAATTTTCGAAAATTAAGCGGTTCCAACATTTATTCCATTGGGACCCTTGGCATTTCTGCGTTACCGGTGTTGGCCGCCCAGCCTTTCAGTCTGGCCGCCTTGTTCCTCACTTTCCTCAAGATCGGTGCGGTGATGTACGGCAGCGGTTACGTCCTCCTCGCGTTCTTGCGTGCCGATTTTGTCGAACGGCTTGGCTGGCTTACCGACACACAATTGCTGGACGCGGTCGCGATCGGACAATTCACGCCGGGTCCACTTTTCACAACGGCGACATTTATTGGTTATTTGCTTGCCGGCGTTCCTGGAGCGGTTGTCGCAACAGTTGGCATCTTCTTGCCATCCTTTATTGTTGTAGCGGCCACTAATCCTTGGATCAGCCGGATGCGCGAATCCGCCCTCGCATCGGCTTTCCTCGATGGGGTCAATGCGGCCGCTATAGCGCTCATGGCCGCGGTTACCTGGCTGCTAAGCGGCTCTTCGATCATCGACGCGCCCACGCTAGTCCTTGCGTTGGCCGCGGCATTGATTCTTTTTCGATATAAGATTAATTCGGCTTGGTTGGTGTTGGGTGGGGCAGTTGCGGGCTTGCTGATCTCGCTAGTTGGCTAAGCTTAAGCCCTCGAGCGTGATGACGTTGCGAACGGTCTCAACTTCGCCGCTCAGGTCATAAGGCATGGCCCCGGTAATCTTGACCGGCACGATCTCCCCGATCGGCGCACCGCCTTCGACAAAGACCAGACCATCGATCTCAGGGGCATCGCGATAGCTGCGACCCACTGCCACCGGCTCGGCGCTGCCCTCAATCTCGCCATGGCCTTCGATCAATACATCCAGCGTCTTACCCACCTGAGCCTGGTTATTCTCAAGCGAGATGCGTTGCTGCAATTCCATCAGCCGGGCTTTGCGCTCATCCTTGACTTCTTGCGGCACCGGGTCGCCTAGGGGTTCGCTGGTCGTTCCGGGCTCGAACGAAAACGTGAATACGCCCAAGCGATCGAAGCGAATTTCTTCGATGAAGTTCAGCAAAGTTTCAAATTCATCTTCCGTTTCGCCGGGATATCCGACGATGAAGGTAGAGCGCAAGGCTAGATCGGGGATGGCGGCGCGCATTTTATCGAGCGTGCGATAAACCCAATCCATGTTGGCGGGGCGGCGCATCCGCTTCAACGTTGCGGGATGGGCATGCTGCAGGGGCATATCCAAATAGGGAATCAGCTGGTTGTGCTTGGCCATCACTTCGATCTGGCGATCGGTGACGGAGCCTGGGAAGTTGTAAAGGATGCGGATCCAATCCACATCCGTGACCTCGTTGACCATGGCTTCCAGCAGAGTCGCCAACCCTTCGCGCTGGCCCAGCTCGTGCGCCCAGTCGGTGCTGTCTTGGGCGATCAGAATAATCTCGCGTATGCCAGCGGTCTGCAGTGCGCGCGCTTCAGCCAAAATGCTTTCCATCGGCCGACTGACTAAGGTGCCTTTGATCAACGGAATTGCACAAAATGCGCAGGGTCGGCGGCAGCCATCTGCGATCTTCAGATATGCACTGGCACCTTGCCTTGCAATCCGCAGCACCTCGCCTTCATCGCGCCCAACCGTGGCCGCGTTTTCGGGCAGGTGATAAAGCGGTTCGGGGCTTTGTCGGCGATCCAGTTGACCGACCAACTTCAGAATATCCATCCAGCGGCGCGTGCCCAACAGTCCGTCAATTCCCGGGACGCGATCGATGACTTCTTTGCCGTAACGTTGGCTCAAGCAACCCGCTGCGATCAGCCATTGGTCTGTCCGCTTTTGCGCGACCAATTCACCGAGCACTTGATAGGACTCTTCCTTGGCTGGGCCGATAAAGCCACATGTATTTACGATGAGTACATCTGCGTCGTTGGCCTGCAAGCTGGAGCGATAGCCGCCCTCGAGCATCAATTGCGCCATCGATTCGGAATCGACTGTGTTCTTGGCGCAGCCAAGCGAAACGAGATGGAATGATTTTTGAGTCATGGCGGTCATTGTAAGGGTTAGCCTCCCCCAGCGTCAATCGTGGGGGTGGGCGTAACGCTTGGCTCAAGAGTCGGAGAGGGCGTGGCGCTTGGCGTCAGGGGCGCGCCAGCTGTTGAAGTCAGAATACCGGGATCGACCGTTGGGGTGGGGGAAACCGTGGGAGTCGATGCGCCCTCGGGGCTGAAGATCACCGAAACGACTTCGCCATAAAGGCCGAGAATACCCAGGTCCTGCTCGTTGAAGAAAATACGTAGCGCCGCTCCATTGCCAGTGAGGAGCAAGATCTGGTTTGCGGCGTTGAATGTGTAACTCTCGCTTACATCAGTGCGTCCCTCAAATTGAACGCCGCCGTCCACGGTCACCCGCATCCATGTGCGCTGCGCGGCGAGCACTCGAAGCGATAAGCCGAGGCCTTCGGCGATCTGGATCGTGGCTTCGCCAACAAAACCCGGGGTAGGAGTAGCTTGTTGGAGGAGATTGATCGAATCTGCTCCAAGTGTCGCAGTTGCATCGCTAGCAAGCAGGGCCAGCGGCGGAGCCGTGGGCTCCGGGCCTTGGCCGGCGCTGGTGGCAGCAATACGACCAATGCTAAAGATCACAAAGATGAGAAGCCCCAAGCCAGCCAAACCGCCAAACATCACATCGCGGTTTAGCATTGGGCGAGCCCACTCGGGCAACTTCCAACTTATTTTGGGGATCTCGAGTTTTATTGGGGGTTTTGCTTTTGGTTTCGCGGCCTGGCGTAATTCAAAACGTTGTTGAAGAGCTTCTGCGTAGCTCGCCAATAGGAGGCCGCTCTCGAGACCAAGAAAATCGGCATAGTTGCCCAACATACCGCGCGCCTGGGTAGGCGAGGGGAACGTATCGAAATCGCCTTTTTCTAAGCGTGCAATGTAATGTTCGGGAATATGAGTATGTTCTTCGACTTCAAGCGGAGTGAGCTCAAGGCTTTCGCGGCGCTGTTTGAGCTGGGCGCCAATAGCGGCGAATTGCGATTGGATGGCGGGTTCATGTGCTGTTGGTGCCTGGGTGGTTGGTTCTGAGACCGGAGTTTCTGCGACTTTCGGTTGTAACAGGGCAAACAAAGGATCAGGGTTTAGCTCAAGATATTTTGCATAGGCGCGGATGAATCCCCTCACCTGTGCCGGCGAAGGCAGCAGGCCCAATTCGCCATCTTCGATGGCTTGCAAATAATGACTGCGAATGCGTGTAGCCTTGGCAGCCTGCCCAAGATCCTGCCCGCGGGCCAGGCGCGCGGCGCGTAGTTGTGATCCGAGTTCTTTAGCGCTCATGGGGAAATAAAAATCAGCCTGCGTATTCTATCTGCAGGCTGACGGGTAAGCTGAGAATAAAGTGAATTGCAATTATTCAGCCGGTTCGGCTTCTTCAACTTCTTCGGGCTTGGCTTCTTTTTTACCTTTGGCTTTTTTCTCGCCTTCAGCTTCGGGCTTCACAGTCTCTGCCTTGGGCTGTGTCTTCGCCTGAGCAGCCTCCGCGGCGGCAGCCAGCTCGGCAGCGGCGATCATGTAATTCTCCGGGCTCTCGCCTTCGCGGTAGACCACGGCTTCAAATTGCGGAATGACATCGACGGTCAAACGAACGCCGATCTTGTGCAAGCCGAGCAAACGCAATGGCTGCCCATGGATCTGACGCTTGTCGATCTCGACACCCGTTTTCTCGGTCAACTGCTGGGCAATGTCTTGAGTGGTTACCGAGCCATACAGCTTGCCTGTCTCTCCAGCGCGGGCCGGAAAGAGCAGCTGCAAACCGACGAATTTTTCAGCGACGGCTGACATCTCCGAGTTCAAGGCTTCACGGCGCTTGTCCGCGGTGGCGGCAATGCGCTCGGCTTGCAGGACTGCGTTCTTGGAGGCTGGAACAGCCAAACCTTGCGGGATGAGGAAATTCCGCCCATAACCGTTGGGCACCTTTTTTACCTGGCCGGCTCGGCCGAGTTTATAGACGTCTTCTAAAAGTAATACGTTCATCAAAAATTCCTTCTATTCAAAACAAATCCGGCTTTTGCCGGGGTGAGGATTCTACCAGATGGTTTTTAGGTCGTCAACGAACGGCCAAAAACTATGGTCTTGGGGTCGTCGTGGCGACCAGGCTCTGCAAGATCCAGCCGAATTCGTTGCGCTCGGGCATGTAGATGTGGAGCCATAACTGTCCGCCGGCCGCCTGAGGTGGCTCTGGCAGTAGATGCACGACTTGGCCATTGAGCAGCGATGTAATTGCAATCCCGGCCGGTTCTTCGCGAACGAAGGCGCCGCTTCCATCCTCGGCATCAATGATGGCGAGGATCGGCGTCGCGCTGGGGCTGGGCGTGAGGGAGGGGCTCGGCGAGGGAGTCCTGCTTGGAGTTGAAGAAGCCGTCCGTGTTGGCGTGCTGGTTTTCGTGAGCGTTGGTGTTGGCGGCAAGGTTGCGCTTGGAGTCAGAGTTGGTAAGCCGATGCCGGCACCAAAGACCGCCCCGGCGCCAGTGAAGCCGATGAACAGCAAAATTCCCGCGAGTAAAACCGCGCCGCTCAACGAATAGCCAAATGGAGTGGGCGGGCGAAAACCGATGATCGCAAGAGTAATGGCGCCGCACAATGTTACCCAGGCTAGATGGATGGCGAAGACAACTAAGCCGGCTGGCCACAGGAATTGCAGACCGCTGCTCAATCCAAAACCAGCCGCGGCTAAGGGAACGTAGAGTCCAAATGCTAACAGCATGCTCGGTAGTTCTGGGTTACCTTCGGCGCGCACAGACGCTGCCGCGGTTAGTACACCAGCAACACCGAGTGCGACTAGTCCAGCCCAATGCAAGCGCGTATATAGCTGAGCGTGGTTTAGGGCCGCGCCTTGCGCCGCAAACCCTGCGAGCCACCCTGCGAGAAGAACCAGTAAGCAACCAATTAGCAATCCCACCAAGCTGCGCCCAAAATGACGCGGTGAGCCCAGCGCGGTTCCAAGCGCCACTCCGACGGCAGGCAGCAAAAGCGGTGTGATTAGTGCGCCGAGAAGGAGTAAATACGGGGTGTCGAACAAGAAACCGAGGCTGATTACTGCGCCAGAAAATAATGAATAAAGGAAGAAGTCGAAGTTAGGTGAGGCGCGGCGGACTACGTCTTCGAGCACCTGGCTGCGCTCATCGACATTCAGCGGGCCGAAGAGGCTGCGCTCTGCCTGACGGCGGCGGGCAGCGGGCAACCGCGGGTCGTTAGTGTTGGGATCACTCGGCGGTAATGTCATAGGGTGAGCGAGAGCTAATGCTCGCGGTTATTATATTGCGCCACCTCTGATGCTGACTGCTAAAACCCTCAAGAGTTTGCGATTTGCCGTTTTGCCTATGCTCGCGCTTATATTGGCCGCATGTGCATTGGGTGGAAGCGCACCTGAGACGCCGACTCTTGTTCCAATTCCAGTTGTTACAGATACCCCGCCCGTTCTTCCGCTGGTCTTGTTGCTCGCCCCGCCTGAAAGCGACCCTGCGATCGCGGCGGTGGCGGCCGAGATTGCCAGCGGTTTTACATCTGCGAACGGAATGCAGTTTGAACAACGTAGCGAAATGGACGTGACCCAAGTGCCAGCAAATCTTTCGAACCTGATTATCCTGGCTCCGGACCCTGGGGCAGCGGCGCTTGCCGCAGCCGCGCCGCAGGCTGCTGTGATCGCGATTGGATTTGATCCCGGAATTGAAGCGAGCAATTTGCAAATCCTGCAAAATTCCGGCTCTGGTTCGGGGGAGGTTGCATTTATTGCCGGATACATAGCGGCGGTTAGCGCGGAAGACTGGCGGATGGGCATGTTGCACGCTGGCGAAAGCGCCGCCCAAGTCGATGATTTTCTGGCTGGCGCCGAATATTTTTGCGGATCATGCGCCCCGGTAGCCCCGCCATACAACGATTATCCGCAAGCGGCGGCCGCAACTGATGCCCAGAATTGGCAAACCGCGGCGGACCAAATAATTTTTCAGTCCGTGCGCGTGGTCTATTTGGCACCAGAGCTAGAGGCAAGCGGAGCAGCTCAATATCTGGCCAGCTATGGAATCCTGATAATCGGCGCTGGGTCGCCACCCGGCGACATTAATGCAAACTGGCTGGCCTCCGTCTCAGGTAGTGATGCAGTTGTAGCACTGCGGGCGAACCTTCCGTTGGCTTTGGCAGGTCAACTATTAACCGCTACGACCTCGTTGACCGTGAGCAATGCAAATCCAACTTACTTGAGCGAAGCCAGGCTCGCGTATGTCCAAACTATGATCAATGATCTTTTGGGTGGCTTTATTTCTTTGCCAACAAATTAATAAATTGTTGTATAGATGACTTAGCTATTTCTGATTTCTTCCCGGCTCTTTTAACCCCCAATCTTTACAGCCTTTTCTATTCATGTTATGCTTTTGTATCCCTAAATCTGGGCTGATGTCTTCTACGTAGGCCATGAGCCCTAATTCCAAACTTCCAGGAGGAAGAGAATAATGAGCAAGAAACTGTTTTCATTGCTCGCCGTGCTCGTCGTTGCGTCAATGGCCCTTGCGGCCTGCGCACCCTCGGGTGGCGGCGCGCCAACGGTGGTGCCTAATACACCACACCCCACCCTGCCACCTGAGCCGCCAGCGGAACCAACGGCTCTGATCTGCCAGGTCACTGACGTGGGTGGTATCGATGACCGATCCTTCAACGCCACCGCTTACAAGGGCGTGACGGATGCCGTTGCTGCACTGGGCGTCGAAGGCCAATTCCTGGAATCACAGGAACAGGCTGACTACGAAACCAATATCAACGCGTTCATCGAACAGGGCTGCAATCTGATTGTCACCGTAGGCTTCTTGCTCGGTGATGCGACTTATGCAGCTGCATCCGCCAATCCCGATCAATCCTTCGCGATCGTGGACTACGGCAACAACTTCGATGGCACTGACCACGCCAACCTGATGGGCTTGCTGTTTGCTACCGACCAAGCCGCTTTCCTGGCTGGTTACGTGGCTGCTGCCAGCACCCAGACCGGCACTGTGGGCACGTTCGGCGGCATTCAGATCCCGCCAGTGACTGCGTTCATGGACGGCTTTGTGTATGGCGTGGACTACTACAATGAGCAGCACGGTACTGATGTCAATGTCCTCGGTTGGGATCCTGCGACACAGACCGGTCTGTTCACCGGCAACTTCGAGAGCACTGACGATGGCGCTACCTTCGGCAACAACCTGATGGACGAAGGCGCTGACATCATCATGCCTGTGGCCGGCCCTGTGGGTCTCGGCACCGCGTCCGCAATTCAAGCACGCGGCAATGCCTGGCTCATCGGTGTGGACGTTGATTGGACCGTTAGCGCACCCGAGTATGCTGATGTCACACTGACCTCTGTGTTGAAGAACATGGACGTCGCGGTATACGGTCAGATCGAAGCAGTGGTCAACGGCGCATTCGCCGGTGGCAACTACGTCGGTACTTTGGAGAACAACGGCGTTGGCCTTGCGGGTTCATTCCCTGACCTGCAGGCTGAACTGGATGCGATCATCGCAGGCATCATTGCTGGCGATATCCAGACCGCTCCCTCGGCTGAGTAACAGCTAACACAGAAACAGAAAAAAAGAGCCTGGCATTCGCCAGGCTCTTTTTTGTTTCTAAAAGCTGATAAACAACCCATGTTAGAATGCCGCATTCCCGACGTTGGTCGAGAGGAGAGCATGGCACCAGTTCTTGAGTTGCGCGGCATCACAAAACGCTTCCCGGGTGTACTTGCCAATGATCATATAAACCTTACTCTTGATAAAGGGCAGATTCACGCATTGCTGGGGGAAAACGGCGCGGGGAAAACCACATTGATGAATATCCTTTACGGGCTATACCAGCCTGATGAAGGAGAAATTTTCGTAAAGGGGGAAAAACTCCAGGTTCATTCACCAACTGACGCGATCACGGCAGGAATTGGAATGGTGCACCAGCATTTCATGTTGATCCCGGTCTTCACGGTGACCGAAAATGTAATGCTCGGCGACGAAACCACCGTGGCTGGCGAAGTTTTGGACCGCAAAGCCGCCGCAGAAAAAATTCGCCACATTTCCGAAACTTTCCACCTACAGGTCGATCCCGATGCATTCGTCGCCGACCTTCCTGTCGGAGTTCAGCAGCGAGTTGAAATTATCAAGCTGCTGTACCGCGAGGCTGACATCTTGATCCTGGATGAGCCCACAGCCGTGCTAACTCCCCAGGAAGCCGATGAGCTTTTCGGAATTCTTGAGGGGCTAACCGAAAAAGGCAAATCAATTATTTTTATTTCCCACAAATTGCGTGAGGTTGCAAAGATCGCAGATCAAATCACCGTGATTCGCCTCGGCAAAGTAGTGGGCTCAACGACGCCGAAGAACGCGGACGAAAACAAGCTGGCCTCTATGATGGTGGGTCGTGATGTGCTCTTGCGCGTGGATAAAAAGCCGGCCAAACCGGGCAAGACTATCTTGGAAGTTAAGGATCTTAAAGTTACAGACGAACGCCATCACCTGACTGTTGATGGCGTTAGTTTTGAAGTGAAGGCAGGAGAAATTTTGGGCGTTGCCGGCGTGCAAGGCAACGGGCAAACCGAATTGGTGGAAGCCGTGACCGGATTGCGCCAACCGTTTTCGGGCACTATTACTTTTGAAGGCAAAGATATTACGGAGTTTGGGCCACGCGCCATCACCGAATTGGGCAGCGCTCATATTCCAGAGGACCGGCAGCGGGATGGTTTAGTGCTCAGTTATCCGATCGCGGATAATATGGTTCTCAACACCTACTATCAAAAACCCTTTGCCAAGGGCGTTCTTTTGCAGGAAAAAACAATACTGGAAACCGCAAATCAACTTGTCAAAGATTTCGACGTACGCACCCCAAGCGCGATGACTCATGTCGGCAACCTTTCCGGGGGTAATCAGCAAAAGGTGATCGTCGCGCGTGAACTGTCGCGACCCCTTAAATTGGTGGTTGCCTCGCAGCCTACCCGAGGTCTTGACGTTGGCTCGATCGAATACATCCACAAGCAGCTGATCGACCGGCGCGATAAAGGCGCCGCAGTGCTGCTGGTTTCCTCCGAGCTCGATGAAATCATGCAGCTTTCAGATCGGATCGCGGTTATGTTCAGAGGCAGAATCATTGATATCGTGGAAGCTAAAGATGTAGATAAGCGTCAGGTCGGTTTGTTAATGGCGGGCGTGCGTGGCGAAAAGAAAGCCGACGGAAAGAAAAGGAAGTAAGGACGATGGCCGAACGACCAAAGCCCAAAGCCAGTAAAGAAACTCAGCCGGATCGAAGCGCGGTTAAGATCTTCCTCGATGAGGTTGCAAAAGCGCCGTTAATTGTCCCGGTGCTTGCCATACTTAGTGGTCTCATCCTCGGTGGGCTGATCGTCGCTCTGACCACGGAAGAGGTTTATGCCGTCTGGCGCACATCGCCACTTGACGCGATCCGAGTAGGCTGGGATGCGGCAATGAGTGCATATAGCGCCCTTTTCAACGGCGCGATCGGTAACCCAGCCCGAATCGCGGAGGCATTTAGAGGCGGAGATGCCTTGGAAATTCGTCGGGCAATTAATCCATTCTTTGAAAGTCTAAATAAATCCGTTCCGTACATATTTGCTGGCTTAGCGGTGGCTCTCGGTTTTCGAGCAGGCTTGTTCAATATCGGGGCCGAAGGCCAGCTTTTTATGGGTGCGGTAGGCGCGGTGTGGGTCGGCTTTGCCCTCACCGGAGTGCCGGCCATCATTCACATTCCCCTTGCCCTGCTTGCCGGCGCGCTCGGGGGTGCGCTGTGGGGCTTCGTGCCTGGGTTGTTGAAGGCTAAAACCGGCGGACACGAAGTGATCAACACGATCATGATGAATTACATTGCGTTCCGGTTGACTGAATATTTATTGCGCGGTCCCTTGCAGCGCCCGGATTCATTTAATCCGGTCAGCCCATTCATCCAAGATAGCGCCAAGCTGCCGCGCTTCTTCGAGGACCCCATCCGTTTCCATCTGGGCTTTTTCATTGCCCTCGCTGTGGCGTACGGAGTGTATTGGCTGTTGTTCAAAACGCGCTGGGGCTTTGACCTGCGCACGGTTGGTGCTAATCCAAATGCCGCTCGATACGCGGGCATGAACATCGTGGTGGTAACGATCGCGGCGATGAGCCTTTCCGGCGCGCTTGCAGGACTCGCTGGTGCAAATGAAGTGCTGGGTCTAAACCACAATCTGGCTGTGGCGTTTTCCTCCGGATTTGGTTTCGATAGCATCGCGTTGGCATTAATTGGCAGAAGCCATCCGCTTGGGGTCGTATTGGCGGCTTTGCTGTTCGGCACTCTGCGCAACGGCGCCATTCAAATGCAGGTATCGGCCGGTATCCCCATTGATATCATCTCGGTAATGCAAGCGATGATTCTGGCTTTCATTGCTGCCCCCGCGATCATTCGCACCATCTATCGACTGCGCGTGCCGACAGGTGTGGCAGACGAAATTCGCGTACGTGGCTGGGGAGGTTAACCAGTGGCAACCAGCACCGCAACCACCGTAATTAAACCAACCGTCGAATACACCTCGACCACGCGCCGCTTTGTGATGGGCGGCATCTTCCTCGCCCTTGCCGCAGTGATCTGGCTCTTTTTCGTGCGCACAACCGACCCTGGCGCGATCACAACCTTCGGCTTAAATCCCGGCGGCAGCACTCAGTTTGAATACCCAGATTGGGTATTCAATAGCGTCAACATGCTTAATATTCTCGCGGGCTTGGCCGCGTTGGCTGGTGGCTACCAGGTCGCCCGCGGCTTCGGCAAACGCACCAACCTGGTCCTAAGTCTCGTGGCGGGTGCTTTCATCTTCGGGTTTCTAACCTGGGCGGCTGCAGATCAATCGCTCAACCTGGCTGGGCTCTTGCGTTCCACATTGCAGCGGGCTGTGCCGATCACACTGGGCGCTCTCTCAGGAATTTTGTGCGAACGGGCAGGGGTAGTCAACATCGCCATCGAAGGCATGATGCTTACAGCGGCGATGGTGTCTGCTTTGGTTGGTAGCCTCACCAACTTGTGGGGCGGCCTGATCGCCGGGATCTTGGCTGGTGGTCTCCTGGCGCTGATCCATGCCATCTTGTCGATCAAATATAAGACAGACCAAATTGTTTCCGGCACTGTGATCAACATTTTTTCGATAGGAATAACGTCATTTATTTCGGCTAAGTTCTTGCAGAAATACGAGGAGCTCAACAGCTCTGGCACCTTCCCGCAATTTGAGATTCCCTTGCTCTCGAAAATTCCGTTCATTGGGCCGATTGCATTCGATCACAATATCTTTATGTATGGCATGTTCTTGTTTTTGATCGTCCTTCACTTTGGATTGTTCTTTACCCGCTGGGGTTTACGCCTGCGTTCGGTGGGCGAGCATCCTAAAGCTGCGGATACTTTGGGTATCAACGTGTTTAGGACGCGCTACATGGCGGTCATTCTGGGTGGAATGATGGCTGGCTTTGGCGGCGCATACTTCACATTGGGTTCAGTGGGGCGCTTCGACGAGGTGATGACTGCTGGGCGCGGTTTCATTGGCCTGGCGGCAATGATCTTTGGCAACTGGCGGCCCTTCGGCGCGTTTGGGGCGGGGCTGCTCTTCGGTTTCGCAGACATGCTGGCTTCCAAGCTGGCCATCCTAGGCGTCCAGATCCCATCAGAATTCTTGCTGATGGCGCCATACATCGCAACCATGATCGTGCTTGCCGGAGTAGTGGGTCGCAGCCAGGCGCCTGCTGCCGATGGCAAGCCGTATGAAAAAGAGTAGGAAAACAGCGAAGAAGAGTTCAGCACGTTCGGGGGGAATCAACGAATCGCTCCTTTTAGCCGCATTAATGGAAAATGTGGCCGACAGCATTTATTTCAAAGACCGCGCCCGCCGCTTGATCTGGGTCAGCAGCAAGCTGGTCAAAGATCTGGGTTACGCGGATGCCACCAAGATCCTGGGAAAGACGGATGAAGATCTGTTTGGCGAAGAATTTGGCCAGAAGACGGCCGTTGATGACCTGGGGGTAATGGAAAGCGGCAAGCCGATCATCGGACTGGTCGAAAGCCGGGCAATGGAGGATGGCTCCACGAATTGGACTTCGACAACCAAGCTGCCCTTGCACGATAAGGAAGGTGCGGTGATTGGCCTGCTGGGGATCACCCGCGAGATCAACGAGCTTAAACAAGTCGAACAGGATCTGCAATACCTGGCTACCCACGATGTGCTGACCTCATTACCCAATCGCTTCTTGCTGTTTGATGCCATGGAGCAAGCGATCAAGCGGGCCAGACGCAACAAGAAAATGTTTGCCATTCTGTACGTGGATCTGGATGGCTTTAAGAAGATCAACGATGAACAGGGCCACCACATGGGTGACAAAGTGCTGAAGGAAACGGCCGACAGGCTAAGCACTTCGATCCGCGGAATCGACCGGGTGGCGCGCCTCGGCGGCGACGAATTCGCCGTGATCCTGGAAGATGTCGACAACCCGGCGGACGCGCTATTGGTGGCAGAAAAGGCCCGCGAAGTAGTGGACAAACCCTTTGATTTTTTGGCTGATAAAAACGGTGTTTCTGCTTCAATTGGAATCAGCTTATATCCCGACCATGGCAAGAGCGCAGCGGCCGTGTTGCGGGCGGCGGACCAAGCGATGTACAAGGCTAAGGACAAGCGGAATTCGATCGAACTTTACTCGCCGCCACAAATGCCAAGTAAAAAGTAGATTCGGATAAGTGGAGGCGCGTAGGTGCCTCCACTTTGTTTGTATATAATCCTTGCTTCCGAAACGGAGCGGTATGCGTAACTTGCTAAAGCTTGAAGAAGCTGCCATGTTCGCGTTGGCGCTGGCGGCATATGCCGACCTGGGCTTGCCCTGGTGGTTGTTCGCGGTCCTGTTGCTCGCCCCGGACGTAGGAGCCCTCGGGTACTTGGCCAGCCCGCGAATTGGGGCGGCTACCTATAACTTCGCTCATCACAAGGCAGTGGCCATCGTTGCATATATCGCCGGCCTGTCGCTTAATCTGGATTGGCTGGTCATTACAGGCATCATTATCTTTGCGCACTCGAGCATGGACCGAGTTTTGGGGTATGGCCTTAAGTATGCGGACTCCTTCCAAAATACGCACCTCGGACCGATCGGCCGCTCCAGACAAAAATGATCGGTTACAGCCTCGACCGGGTGACGGTCAGTTACAACGCCGCGCCGGTATTCAAAGACCTCTCGTGGGATATTCACAATGACCGCTGCGTCGGCTTGGTTGGACCAAACGGCGCGGGAAAAAGCACGTTGCTTAAATTGATCACGGGGGAGCTGAAGAGCGAGAGCGGATACGCGAACGTGCGCGGCAAGCTGAGCATCGGCAGCTTGCATCAGGAGCCGCGCCTGAATGTATTCAATACAGTGTTGCAGGAAGCGCTGACGGCGTCGACCAAGGTGCCCGAGATCGAGCGAGCTTTGGCGCTGGTCGAGAGCCAAATGGGCGACCCGCAGGTTTACGAGAATGAAGGCAAGCTCTCACGCAAGCTTGAGGAACACGCCCGCCTGCTGGAAGAGCACACGCGGGTGGGCGGACCGGGGTATGAGGGCCAGGTGCGCGCGACTTTGCTCAATCTCGGCTTTACGGAAACCGAGTTAGATTTGCAAATCCCCGCGTTGAGCGGAGGGCAGAAAAAATTGGTCGGGCTGGCAAAGCTCCTTGTCACGCGCCCGGATCTGCTGCTCCTAGACGAGCCCGACAACCATTTGGATATCAACGCCAAGCATTTTCTCGAGAAATACATCCGCAATTATCCAGGTGGGGTAGTCATCATTTCACATGATCGCTATCTGCTGGACGTGGTTGCTGATGAGATCGCCGAGCTTGAAGACGGAAAGATCAAGGTCTATTCCGGCAACTACTCGGAATTCGCGGCTCAGAAAGAGCAAAATCTGCTTGAACAGCAGCATCAATTCAAGGTTCAGCAAACTGAGATCACGCGTCTTGAATTCTCGGCCAAACGCATGCTGATCTGGGGACGTATGCACGACAACGAGAAGCTAATCCGGCGAGCCAAGTCGATGTACAAGCG
>JANWHN010000025.1 GCA_025450445.1 Anaerolineales bacterium
TCTCTCGGATGAATTCGTACAGTTGCGCATAGACAGCTTGGGTAACCCGCGCGTCATCTAGAGCGCGATGGGTGGCAGGAAACAAAATGTTGAGTTGCTGGCCAAGCGCACCGAGGTTGTAGCGGCCAGCCCGCGGCATCATCACTGCCGCTACATCGTATGTGTCGATCACGTCGTTGAACTGGAAGAGGCCATGGCGGCGTAGGAAGGAGAGGTCGAAGGCGATGCGCTGGCCGAGGATCGGGGCGTCGCCCGCAAAGGCTGCGAGATCCTTGACGACGTCTCGAATCCCTGGCGCTGAGCGGACCATGTTGTCAGTAATTCCGGTCAATTGGGTGATAAAAGGGGGGACGCGGCGGCCGGGGTTGATCAGGGTGGACCACTCGGATTCGACCCGTTTGCCGTCAAATTTGACCGCCCCGATCTCCAAAATGGCGTCACCTTCGGGGTCGAGACCAGTGCTTTCGATGTCCAGGGCGACAATTGAGGGCATAATTTTGGATTATAACATCCGTTCTATAATCGCCTCTGGACTTTACATTTGGCTTGCGATGACTATAATTGCGCCTTGTGTCACGAACCGAAGGATAAATGCCTAAGAAAAAGAAAACGCCAAAGAAGACGGCTCACGATCCCTCCGAACAGCACCTCGTAGAAATTGCCAAGCAAGACGAGCACATCTCCTACAGAAAAATAGCCGCACCGCCCAAACGAAATCTAATGAATTGGTTTATTGGGCGGCCGCTTCAATCTGCAGACGCGCCTCATCAAACAATTGGCAAAGCGGTTGGGTTGGCCGTCTTTGCATCCGACGCACTTTCGTCTACAGCTTACGCCACGCAGGAAATTTTGGTAATCCTGGCGTTGGCAGGGGCCAGCGCTTTTGGATTATCCATCCCCCTTTCCATCGGCATCGTTATTCTGTTGGCCATTGTCACGATCTCCTACGAGCAGACCATCCACGCCTACCCGGGTGGGGGCGGCGCCTACATTGTTGCTCGCGAGAACCTAGGCGAGTTGCCAGCACTTGCCGCCGGTGCGGCGTTGCTCACTGATTATGTGCTTACTGTGGCCGTGTCCGTCTCCGCCGGTGTTGCACAATTAGTTTCCGCCTATCCCCCTTGGCTCGACAATCAAGTGGAAATTGCGCTTGTGTTGCTATTTGTGATCATGTTAATCAACCTGCGCGGTGTGAAAGAGTCCGGAGCAACTTTCTCGGTTCCTACCTTTTTCTTCGTCGCTATCATGCTAGTCACATTGGCTGTTGGTTTTTTCAAGTACTTAACGGGTGATCTCGGAACCGTGATTAACCCTCCCGAACTACACGTGGTTGGTCCGGCCGCGACCCTAACAGCATTCCTTATCCTGAGGGCGTTTGCAAGCGGAACGGCCGCGTTGACCGGTATTGAAGCTATATCTAACGGCATTACCGCGTTCAAAGAGCCCCGCAGCAAGAACGCTGGCATCACGCTCATGTGGATGGCAATTATCTTAAGTATCTTCTTCCTGGGGATCACATTCCTGGCAAATCAAGTGGCAGTGGTGCCTTCCGAATCCGAAACCATTATTTCGCAGTTGGCCCGAACTGTATATGAGGGCCGAGGCTTACTTTACTTTGCCGCGGTGAGTGGCACGACGATTATTTTGATCATGGCTGCTAACACTGCCTTCGCTGACTTTCCCCGTCTGGGGGCCCTGGTCGCTGGAGATGGCTACCTGCCGCGTCAACTGAATTTCCGTGGCAGTCGCTTGGTTTACTCGCGAGGAATTGTCCTGCTGGCTTTGGTTGCCTCACTTTTGATCGTTTTGTTTCAAGCCAGCGTTTCTGCTTTGATCCCGCTATATGCAATTGGTGTTTTCTTGTCCTTCACATTGTCGCAGTCCGGCATGGCTAAGCGCTGGTGGAAATCTGGCAGGCTAAAAAACGGCAAGGCCAAGAAAAAGCAAGAGGATACACATCATGCGCTCGCGCTGAAATATGACCCGAAATGGCTGCTAAAAATGTTGGTGAATGGTTTTGGCGCAGCCTGTACCTTCGTCGTGATGATCGTTTTTGCAGTAACAAAATTTCGCGATGGTGCATGGATCATCTTGGTTTTACTGCCGGCTATGATCTTTGTCTTTCTTGCTATACATGCCATTTACATCGATATTGCTCGCCGGCTCAGTTTGCAGGGATACGATATACCGCAGAAGATCAGCCGCCAGAAAGCCATTGTGCCAGTGTCTTCGCTACATAGAGGCACTCTTGAGGCAATGCGGTATGCTCGCTCCATCACCAAGAACGTTACTGCGGTCCATGTTGCGGTGGATGCTGCCGCCGGAGAGAAGTTGCTCCTGAAGTGGCGCGAGTGGTGCGAAGACGACAATCTGGTCGTGCTGGGTTCGCCTTATCGTTTGCTTTATGAGCCTTTGTTGACCTACATCAAACAGGTTGCCAAGGACACAAAGGAAAATGAGATTGTCACCGTAGTGGTGCCGGAATTCGTGCCGCGCGTCTGGTGGCACGGCTTCCTGCATGCCCGCGCTGCGCAATTCCTGCGCCTGCGCTTGCTTTTCTACCCAGACGTAGTGATCGTCGAAGTGCCTTATCTAGTCGATTAAACAAAAGGCGCCAACGGCACCTTTTTCTTACAGTCTTACATAAATTGGAAAGTTAGCGCGTAAAGCAGGCTGGCCACCACCAAGACCGCGACCATTACGGGTAGGCCGGTGCGCAGCCACAATCGCGTTGTAATCGGATTGCGCGTCCGTTCGCTCAGTTTGACTGCGATCACATTTGCCGTTGACCCGATCGGCGTTCCGTTTGCCCCGAAGCCCGCTCCCAAGGCTAGAGCCCACCAAAGTGGAGTGATGTCCACCCCTTGTGTGCTAAGGCTTTGGATCACCGGGATCATGACGATAGTAAAGGGGATGTTATCGATAACCGCAGACAGCACCGCTGACCCCCAAATAAGCACCAGCCCTGATAGAAGCAAGTTCGATTCGGCTAACCCGGTAACACTGGATGCCATCCCCCCAAGCAGTCCGGAGGCTTCGACCCCGCCAACTAAAACAAATAGTGCCCCGAAGAAAAGAAGCACGCTCCATTCAACTCCGTCTAAAACTTTCTCTACATCCGGTTGGACCCAGAGGAGGGCAGCCGCCGCGCCCAGCAGGGCGATCGTAGCTGGAGATAGATGGATCGCGGAATGGAGGAAGAAGAGCAGTATCACTCCGCCAAGCACGATCAGGATCCGCTTAAGCGCACCCGGATTGTGGATAGCTTCTTTCTCATCTAGATGCTCAAGCGCGGCAATATTGCGAGATTTTTTCGCTAGCTCGGTGCGAAACAGGAACCGGATCAGGAAAATCGCAACAACCCAGGCAACTGCAACGATAGGCGCCAAGCGGACCAGGAAATCATTGAAGGTTAAATTTGCGGCTGAGCCGATCAGAATATTAGGCGGATCCCCAACCAGCGTTGCAACCCCGCCTGTGTTGGAGAGAAGCGCCTGCGAGATCAAAAATGGGATGGGCGAAATGCCCAGAATCTCTGCTATCAGGATGGAGACCGGTGCGATCAGGACAAGGGTGGTCACATTATCCAGGAACATGGAAAGCACGGTAGTGATCGCGCCCAGGATCACCAGCAGTCGCCATTGCTGACCTTTCGAACGCTTGGCCGTAAAGATCGCCAGGTATTGAAAGAAGCCAGTTTCGGAAAGCATTCCCACCAGTACCATCATGCCCAGGAGCAATCCCAGGGTATTGAAGTCGATTGATGCAAGCGCTGCTTCCTGGGAATAAAAGCCAAGTGCTAGGCCAGTGATTAGCATTGCCGCCGCGCCGGCCATAGCCACCGTCGTGCGGTCCATTCGCTCGCGCAAAATGGCGATGAATGTAACAACAAAAATAAAGCCGGAAATATAGATTGCTGCCATGGCTCCGCCCTTAGTTGGTGCGACTACTTTTCTTTGATTTCGGCACCCCGTCTAACCAGCTCTCGATGAAAGCTCGGCCAACATCCACACGAGAAGCAATGCCCACCAGTTTGCCATTTTTTACGATCGGCAGATCGAGAAGATCATGCGAGATCATTATTGCCAGGGCACGCATTAACGTGCAATCATCCTCGACGCTAACGGGCTCTTCCATCGTCTCCCCAATTGTGATCGTAGCCGCTTTCTGAATATCCTCAGGAGCCGGCTCGTCTATTGCCCCAAAGTCATGCACAAAATCTAAATCCTTAACCACGTTAATGAAATCCGGGAGAAAGATGCGCACGATTGCACTCATGCTAGTTAGGCCAACTAGCATTCCCTTTTTGTCGACAACGGGAAGGGTGCCCACTTTTTTTGCCGCAAGCAGTTTGGCCGCTTCGATTAAGGACGCCTCAGGCTGAATGGATACGACTTCCTTTTTCATCCAGCGTTCGATCGTGCGGCTCATAGCTAGTCTCCGCCGAACTTAATTCCCTGCGCCAGCGGCAATTCTTTGCCCCAATTGATCGTGTTGGTCTGGCGGCGCATGTAAGCTCTCCAGGCGTCCGATCCGCTCTCGCGGCCGCCGCCGGTTTCCTTTTCGCCGCCAAATGCGCCACCGATTTCGGCGCCCGAGGTGCCAATGTTCACGTTGGCGATACCGCAGTCGCTCCCGCCAGCAGAAAGGAAGCGCTCAACAGTTTGCATGCTGTCGGTAAAGATTGCACTCGACAAGCCCTGCGGCACGTCGTTGTGCAGCGCGATCGCTTCGTCGATGGTCTCGTATTCCAATACATAGAGCAGCGGTGCAAAGGTTTCCTCTTTGACAATGTCGGTCTGCGCGGGCATGCGCACAATGGTTGGCTGGACAAAGTTTCCTTTGTTGCCATTCAGCGCCTGACCGCCGGCCAACACTTTGCCGCCATCCTTTTGGGCGGTGGATAAAGCAGTTTCCATCTTCTTCATTGCATCAGCCGTGACCAGTGGCCCCATCAGGGTCTCAATCTCAAGCGGGTCGCCGATATTGACCTGTGCGTAAGCCTTGACCAGGCGGTCAGCGAGTTCGTTGGCAATCGATTTATGCACGATCAGCCGGCGCGTGCTGGTACAGCGCTGGCCGGCGGTCCCGACTGCGCCGAAGACGATGCCCCGCACGGCCAGGTCGAGGTTGGCGTCTTCGTGCACGATGATGGCGTTGTTTCCGCCTAGCTCGAGCAGGGTGCGGCCAAATCGGCCGGCGACCGTTTGCGAGATGTGGCGACCCACCTTGGTAGAACCCGTGAAGGAAACGAGCGGCACGCGCGGGTCATTGATCAACAGTTCGCCAACTTCTGTGCCCGTGCCGATCACGAGGCTGAATATGCCCGAAAGCCCATGGTCGGCCATCACTTGATTGCAAATATGCTGAACCGCTAGGGCGGTGAGCGGCACCAGCTCCGACGGCTTCCAGATCACTGTATCCCCGCACACCGCGGCAAGGGTCGAGTTCCACGACCAAACAGCGACGGGGAAGTTAAAGGCGGTGATAACACCAACCGGACCGAGCGGATGCCACTGCTCGTACATCCTGTGGCTTGGCCGCTCGGAGTGCATTGTCAGGCCATAGAGTTGGCGGCTGAGCCCGAGGGCGAATTCGCAGATATCGATCATCTCCTGTACTTCGCCTAATCCCTCAGCGCGGATCTTGCCCATCTCTAGGGTCACTAGCTCGCCCAGCGGCTCTTTGAGAGCGCGGGTCGCCTCGCCCAGATCGCGAATCAACTGGCCGCGCTTGGGCGCCGGAACATCCCGCCAGGTAGTAAATGCCTTTTGCGAGGCGGTAACGACTTGATCATAAGCTGCCGGTGTCGCTTGGATCACGCTGGCAATCGGTTCACCGGTGCTGGGGTTGTACGAAACCAGCTCGGCGCCATTTTTATCGTCGATCCAATGATCGGCGCCAAAGCTGGCGCCAGGATTGACCTCTTTGATGTTTAGCTTTTTGAGTAATGAATTCACACAAACTCCTGCTTGAGATTGATAGCCGCAAAAGTATAGCCTACGCTTGATTGACCTCGGAAAGGCTGTATTTCAACATCGGCCCCATCTTTTCATCGCCGCATGACTGGTGTGTTTGCCCGATCTCTTCGCCATGGACGACCACATCGTGCGTCCTGCCGTTCTGTGCAAACCGGACCCGCCAGCGGCCGTCATCTAACGGGACGCCGCTTACCATGCGCAAAGCCTTCGCATCCGCGTCCAGCTCCTGTGCCAGCAAGCCTTCGGCTGCCTGAACGGCCTCATCGTTGGAACTGCGGCCGCGGAAATGCCCGAAATTGATCTTGCCATCCAGTGCATCTTGAACGACCGCCACGGCGTTGTCTGGGCGCAGGCGTCCATACGAAAGCCCGCTCGGCAACTCCAATAGGTTTGCAGCAAAACGATGGCCGCCGTGATGCGTGCTCTCCCATACCGCATCCCCGAACTTTTCGCGCAAGGCGCGGAATGCGCCGGGGCCGTGCACCGCGCAGCATTGGTCGCGGCGGCCATTGGTGCAAATAAAGAAGGTCGGCTTATCTGTCAGCGCATGGTTGTGTTCTGGATCCTGGGCCGCGATCGAGGCGAGATTTAAATTGAGCAACTCGGAATAATCTTTGAGCACGAAATGATACAGGGTAGGCGGATTGGCCGTACTGAGCCCGGCGAAGAAAGAGATTCCATCACGCAGGTTGCCGCTCTGGCGTATGAGCACAAGCCGCGCTTCGGGAACAGCCATGACCTGTGCGTTGAGATGGTTTTTTACTTCGTCGTCAATGTCTGAATCCTCTAAGGCTTTCTTCCCCCACGACATTGGTACCTCAAGTCCGAACCAAACATCGGCCCGTGGGGCGGTGCCCAACAGCGGTTCGCCTAGTTCAAGCGATTCGACGGAGCAAACGTGTGTAGTAACTGTAGCCATTTGACTCATTATAAGTCGATGAGTGCATGCAAAAAAGGAGAGCCTGGTAAAACCAGGCTCTCCTTAATCCTCATAGAAAAATTTACTTAGCTAACGTAATCCTTGAGGCGGTGGCGCACTCGCGGGTCGCGCAATTTGCGCAAAGCCTGGGCTTCAATCTGGCGCACGCGTTCGCGGGTTACGCCGAGCTTGCGGCCCACATCGCTCAGGCTGTGCACTTTGCCGTCGTCAAGGCCGAAGCGCAAGCGCAGAATCCGTGCTTCGCGCAACGGTAGGGTCTCGTCGATGGTGCGGGACAGATCTTCTTCGAGCAAGGTTTGCGCAGTCGTTTCTTCGGGGGAGGGCGAGGTCTCGTCTTCGATCAACTCGCCCAGCACAGAGTCTTCTTCGCTGCCAATAGGCGTCTCCAGCGAGTGCGGCTGGAAAGCCGCCTTCGTGATGAGCTCGATTTCCTGGGGGCTTGTGTCCAATGAATCAGCGATCTCGACTGTAGTCGGTTCGCGCTTCAATTCTTGCTTGAGCACATTCTTGGTGCGCATCATCTTAGCGATCTTGTCGCCCATGTGGGCGGGGATGCGGATGGTGCGGGACTTGTTGGAGATAGCGCGGGTGATCGCCTGGCGGATCCACCAGGTGGCATAGGTGCTGAACTTGAAGCCACGGCGATAGTCAAACTTCTTCGCGGCGCGCATCAGGCCAATGTTGCCTTCTTGGATCAGATCGATCAGCGGCAGGCCGCGGTTCATGTTCTTCTTCGCAATGCTGATAACCAAACGAGAGTTCGCCACGATTAGGTGCTGGCGAGCGTCCCAGCCTTCTTGCACTTCCTGCATCAGCTGGGTGCGCTTGGAGGCGCTCAGGTTCTTGGTCGCCAGCTTCTCGCGGGCCGTATTGCCGCGTTCCATCTGCTTAGCGATCGTCACTTCCTCGCTGCCGGTCAGCAAAGGGACGCTGGCGGCTTCATTGAAATAGAGGCGAACCAGGTCACCGGTTTCTGCCTCAGCGAGCGGATCGTCGCTGTTGTAGTAGACAACCGCGTCTTCTCCGACCTCGTCAGCGCCTTCGCGCTCTTCGGCGGCATCGGGAGCGTCGGTCTCGTCGTCCTCGACTAGCGGAATGCCAACGTTCAATAGAGCTTCGAAGATCTCTTCAAGCTGCTCGGAATGGCGCTGTTCGCCAGGCACCATCTGCAGCACGTCATCGATGCTGACAAAACCCTTCTTGCGGCCAAGTTTAATTAGGCGCTCAAGGGCCTCTTCACCGGTGATCTCTTCGTGCTCGAATGCTTCAATTGTTTTTACATCCATTCTAAAAAGTTTGCCTCCACTCCAAATTTTTTCGGAGGAGCCTTCGTATAAGGAAACGAGGCTCCCCTGCCTGCGTATCGATAGGCACAGGTTGACCAAACTGCCGCTGACGGCAGGGTTTTAGCAGCTCAATTTGTCGGCGTATCGTTGAAACTCCAGAAATTGGACTTTCTGGCCTAACGAACTGCTAGGTCATAATAGCATTGTTTACATTAACGAATGATTTTACGGGGATGAGCGGAAGATAAGAGAGTACTAGCCGCTTCAGGCAGCTTAGGGGACAACCTCTACGCCTCGCCAAAACGCCACATAATCCTTGATCATTTTTGCCGCCTCCGAGGGCCTCGGGTAGTACCAAGCCGCATCGTAATTGGCCTGTCCATTAACCTGGATGTTGTAATAGCTGGCGGTCCCTTTCCATGGGCAAAAAGTGTGAGATTCGCTCTTGGCGAAGAACTCACGGTTGACCGTGTCGGGAGGGAAATAGTGGTTCCCCTCGACCATGATCGTGCGGTCGCTTTCGGCCAGCACCTTGTCCTTCCAAATTGCCTTAGGCATGTAGAGCGGCCGATCTCTGTTGTCTAAACACCTTTGCGGAGCAGTAGTTGCTGGCGTCCATACTCGGCTGCCCCCAGCAATCCCGATTCGACGTTGAGGATAACTTGCACCGGAAAGCGAGCCAGGTAATCCTCATATTTTGGCTTATACAAAAACGTCTTCATGAAATTGTATCTTTCGAGCGCCGCCAGAATACGCGGGGGAATGCCGCCGCCGATGTAGACCCCGCCAGTTGCCCCAAGGCCCAAGGCCATGTTGCTGGCTTCTGCGGCCAAAACAGTGACAAATATTTCTAATGTCATTTGGCAGAGCTCGCTCCCAGGTTTGCGGTCGAGTCCGTTCTCAAAAATTGCTGCCGGAAGGTCTTCGGCTGCCGCCAGCTCTTTAGCCAACCAATCAGGCTCTTCAGCCTTGCCCGTTGTTTTCAAGAATTCGTAGACATTAGGGATGCCGACGCCAGCACAGGCGTGCTCAACCGCAACTTGGCCCAGCTTGCGGCGCAGGAACACGATCATCTCGTCTTGCAATTCATCCGCGGGCGCAAAGTTGGCATGTCCGCCCTCTGTTGCGTAGGCGTGGTATGTGCCGGCCGCCCAATTCAAGTAACCCACGCCAAGGCCGGTGCCAGGCGCCAATACGGCGATCGTGCCATGCTCCTCCGGGATTCCTTTGTTCAATACGTGCAATTCATTCAGCTTCAAGATCGGGATTGCGTTAGCGATGGCTTGCAGGTCGTTCATCAGCCAAACAGCTTCAAACCCGAATCCGTCGCACAACTCGGCTGCATCCACAGTCCAGTCCAAATTCGTGAGATGGACACGCTCCTCGACAACCGGACCAGCCGCGCCAAAGCAAGCCGCTATCACAGGTTCTTTAATGTCTTTTAGGTATTCGCGCAGGGCTGGGACCAGTCCGCCCGGGAACTCTTCGCCGAGAAAGGTCTGCACGTTGCGCGCTTCGCGCAGGTCGCCGCGCGGATCGAATAGGGCGACCTTGGTTTTAGTCGCCCCTATGTCTCCGGCCAATAGTAAAACCGACGACTTCTTTTTCTTTGCAGTAGCGCGTTTTTTCTTCGTGGGCATAACCCGCAGATTATAATGCCGCGCTTCTTTGCATGAACCCTGTGACGCGCAGCCTATTGCAACAGATTGGCGATCAAAAGCTTGAGGTTTTCGCGCAGGAATGGGACGCCTTGGAAGGGTTGATCATCGCGATCAATCGCCAAAATTCACTCTCCTTTGCTCAACAAGAAGAATTCTTTCAAATTCAAGCCAGGCTCCGCGAGAGCTATAGACCCATCGAGAATGAGCTCAGTCAGTTTTGGCGAAATGCAAAGATCAAAGGTGAGTTGTTAGCTGCCGATCCATATTCCAAGCTAATAGAAGCAGCCAGTGCCCAGGAATTCTTAGGAAACTGGCCAGCAATGCAAACATTGCCGGCCGCGCGTGAAGCGTTCAATCAGATGCTGATGGGCAGGATTTCTGCTTAAAAACAAAATCGGCTCGTTGCCGGCCGATTATTTGGGGTGGATGACGGGACTTGAACCCGCAACCACCGCATCCACAGTGCGGTGCTCTGCCAATTGAGCTACATCCACCAAGAAAATGTATTTTATCATGCCGGTTTTTTGCCTTCAAGCCAATGCTTGATGTAATACGCCGCCTCGGCCCGCGGCAGGACTCTCTGGTCGCCGCTGCCCAGGTCCTTGACGCTCACAGTTTTGTTCTGAATTTCCTCGGGGCCAAGAATTAGAACCAACCGTGCCCCAACACGGTCAGCTTGGCGGAATTGCTTTGGCAGCTTGTCCGGCGATAAGTGGCTGGTCACCTTAAGTCCGGCAGCTCTCAGTTCTGTGGCTAACTGAAGCGAATCTGGAACCTGATGCTTGTCGAAAAGGGTCACATAAATCGGGGCAGGGGCCTTGTTGATCGCAGGGGAATGTCCCAGTGCCTCTAGAAGCAAGCTAATCACCACGTTGCCAACCGCAAACCCAACGGCAGGCACTGGATCGCCTCCCACGGCGTTTACCAAATCATCGTAACGGCCACCTCCGAAAATTGAGCGAAACTCACCGGCGGTGTCCCAAGCTTCGAGCACGGTTCCGGTGTAATAGTCCAGGCCGCGAATGATGTGTGGGGCAAAGTGAACATACTCGCCGACCCCCTGAACTGCGATGGCTTCAAAAAAGCGCTGCAAGCTTTCAGATTTCTTCCACAGATCCTGATTGCCGACCAAAGCCTCGATGCCCATTAACTGGGTAGCATCCAGGCCGAGTTCAGTCCCATATTTTTGCCAGGCATCCGAGCTTAGCTTGTCTTTGCGATCGATCAGCCCAAAGACCGAACTTCGCAAAGCGGAGGGTATGCCCAACGCTTCGAGCTCGGTTTGCATCAATGCCCGGTTGTTCACTAAAACTTGGGTTTCGGTCGGTTTAAAGCCCACGTTCTTTAGAAATGTGGCCGCGATCGTAGCCAGCTCGGCGTCCGCTTCCGGCGAATCATCGCCGATCAGATCGATGTTCCACTGGAAGAATTCACGCGTCCGGCCCTTTTGTGGCTTTTCATAGCGCCAGAAAGGTCCAAAAGACCACCAGCGCAGCGGATAATTCAGCTGGCGCTGGCGAGCAGCGACCATGCGCGCTAGGGTTGGCGTCAGCTCAGGGCGAAGCGTGATCCGCTCGCCGCCGCGATCTTCAAATACGTATGACTGCTTTTCGACGATCTCGGCGCCCGATTTGGCCGCGTAGAGGTCGAAGCGTTCAAGGAACGGCCCGTCGTATTCCTGATAGCCAAAAGCCTCAGAGACCTCGCGCATTTTGGCGTAAAGCCAGGAGCGCACGGCCATTTCTTCGGGATAGTAGTCTTGTGTGCCGCGTACGGGTTGAATGAGTTCGGGCATTGGAATCTAAATATCGCGCTGATTTTAGCATGCAGACCCAAACAAAGCGGACGCTGGCATAGTACTTATTACTTTGCAGTCATGTGTACGTGCTCGCGGTAGAATCGTTAGCGTTCGGAGGTTTGATGAAGTTAATTACATGGAACGTTAATGGATTGCGATCCCACCTGAACAAGGATGGATGGAAGTGGGTAGCCGCCCAAAAGCCAAATGTTGTTCTTCACCAGGAGATCAAATCCAACCCCGAACAATTGACGGCTGAACAACTTGCAAATTTCAAGGGTTACGAGGCTGTGTGGAACCCAGCGGTAAAGCCCGGCTACAGCGGTGTGGTCACAATGACCGCAAAAAAATCGCAGCCGGCCACGCTTGGTTTCGGTCAGACAAAATTTGATGTTGAGGGGCGCATCATCCAGACCCATTTTGACGAATTTGATCTGCTCAATGTTTATTTTCCGAGCGGCACTACTGGAATGGTGCGAGTGAAGTTCAAGTTGGAATTTTATGAAGCCCTCCTGAAGCATATAAAAAAGCTTCACAAGCAAGGCAAAAGCATTGTGCTGACCGGCGATTTCAACACAGCTCATAACGAGATCGACCTGGCCCGCCCAAGGCAAAATCAAAAAACATCCGGATTTATGCCAGAAGAGCGGGCCATGTTGAGCCGCTACTTCGATGAAGGGAACCTTGTGGATACCTTCCGCAACCTTAATCCGGACAAGGTGCAATACACCTGGTGGACTCAGCGCTTCCCCTCCGCCCGCGCAAACAACTTAGGTTGGCGTTTGGACTACTTCCTGGTGTCGAAGGACTTCTTTAAGAAAGTCAAGAACGTGACCATTTTCGATCAAGTTACCGGATCCGATCACTGCCCGGTTTTGCTGGAGATCAAATAGCATGAGGCGGTTGGCATAGGCCGATGAAATGGCTGGGTGACAGCTTACGCGATTTGTATTGGTCGCTTCGTCACATTCTGGGGTTCTGGTCCGTCGTCATATTCAAAGTTGTAGCAAGAAGCCTCAGTTTCATTCTTGTGGTCGCCCTTGCCCTGGGCATTTTTTATCTGAGACAAACAAATTTTGATCTAAATGAATTTTGGCAGGTGTTTTTGCCTGTTCTGACCACTGCAAGCCTGATAATCCTTGGTGCATTGCTTTTGCATGAGCCTGCCTTTGAGTACTTCTCACTTAAGAAAGAGGCCAGGCGCCAAAATTGGAATGACGTACAGATTTCCTTAAAGAAGTATCCGAAGGGTCATCCGTTTCACGGAATTGTTGTTGTTATTCGGAATTTCAAATGGCATCCCATCAAGGAATTGACTGCAAACGTTATCTCCGTTGAGCAAAATGGGACACCCCAATCTGGACCCACTGTAACCCAGAGATTGCCCCAAGCCCTTGATCGGCAATATCTATGGGAACCAGCAGAATTGGTTATAGACGGCGGGACCGTCGATCTTGTGTTGCTGCACCTCGCCGACGCATCCGAGACTTACGGCAATATTCCTAGCGATGGCAAGACGCATGAAAGTGCAGATTTTGTGGAAATCAAAACCGAAAAAGGTGATGGCTTAATTCGGGTGGAGCTCAATGGAATTGCCGGAGATATAAAGATGACTGCAAAGATCATTGAGTATCCGATCAGATGGAAAGATGGGAAGCTAGTTATGAAAACCGAATCGCTCGTAGCCCGTTGGCTTAGGAACGCTTTCCAGCCGTTTCATTAGTCAGGGCATCCCCAGATTCAACTCGAAGATTTTCTTCTAGCTCAGCCGAAGTATTCACCGGCAATTTGCACACAAATTGCCTGCATACGTACGCAGTCGCCTTCCCGTCCTTGACCGGTCGGTCAGACAACAGCGCCGGGGCGCCTTCCGCGGGCGGGAAGCCCGAAACCGCCACAACATCGAAAAGTCGATATTCTCCCCACACCACGTCTAGCAGTCTTTTTGTATCCTGGCTGTCACTGTCTCCGATGATCGCAATTTCGCGCCCATCGCCCAAGGCAAACGCCACCCCCTTCACCCATTGCGCGAAGGCAGTCGGGTAGCGGGTAGCCGTTTTCTGGATCGCCTCCAGCATCCCTGTGGCCGTGTCAAACCAGTCGCCATTTCCGCTAAACGCAGCCAGTTGCAGTAATGCCAGCGCGGCGAGCGAGTTGCCACTCGGCGTTGCGTTATCTTGCACGTCCTTTGGCCGCGTGATCAGCTTTTCGTGATCATCGCGGGTATCAAAGAATCCGCCCGTTTTATCGGTGTAGTGCGCGGTCATCTCGCCGGCCAGCCGCTCGGCTTCCGCATACCAGCGCACGTCTGGGGCAGTCTGATAGACAGCTAGCAGTCCAAGAATAAGCGCTGCATAGTCTTCCAGATAGGCATTGTGGGCGGCTTTGCCAGCTCGCCATGAGCGCAGCAAGCGGTCGCCTGGATGCAATTGCGTAAGCAGGAAATCCGCGTTCTTGAGGGCGATCTTGGTGTAGTCATCACGTCTCAGGTAGCGCCCGGCCTCGGCAAACGTGGCCAGCATCAGCGCATTCCACGCCGTCAGAACCTTGTCGTCGGTCCCCGGCCGGACGCGTTTCGACCTGACTTCCAACAAGATGCTATGCCCACTTTCAATGAGGTCCTTTATTTGCTGAAGGCCTAATTTGAACTCCTTGCTTAGTTCCTCATCACTTTTCACACGCTGCAAAATATTGTTGCCCTCAAAATTGCCTTCGTTAGAAATGCCATATGCAGCAACAAATACTTCTCTAAGTTGCTGTTCCTTAATTACTTTTTCGACCTCACTTAATGACCAAACGTAATACTTGCCTTCTTCGCCCTCAGAATCCGCATCCAGGCTGCCAAAAAAACCGCCTAGGTCATTCGTCAATTCGCGGGCTACAAAATCCAGCGTCGTTTCGCAGACCTCGCGAAAATATTCGTCCTTCGTTACAAGGTGGCCGTGCAAATAAGCGCGGGCCAATTGGGCGTTGTCATACAGCATTTTCTCAAAGTGCGGCACCAGCCAAAAATCGTCAACGCTGTAACGGGCGAACCCTCCACCCACAACGTCGTACATGCCGCCCCGCGCCATCGAGTGCAGCGCGTGGACCGCCATGTCTTGCGCCAGCTTGTCGCCTTGTGTGGCGCGCCCCAGCAGGAATTCGATCGTCATCGGTTGCGGGAACTTTGGCGCGTGCCCCCAGCCGCCATTCTTCCAGTCATACGCCTGGGCCAGCGCCATCACGGCTTGGTCGAGGGTTACTTTTTGTAACGGTTGTGCATTACTGGTCGGCATTTCGGCATGCTGAATATGCTGCATCAACTGCTGGCCGGCTTCGGTCGCTTTACTGCGTTCTTCACGCCACAGCTTGTTTACGTGTTCAAGGGCCTGCATGAAGGATGGCAGACCGTGCCGCGGGGTGGGTGGAAAATAGGTGCCTCCAAGGAATGGCTGACCGTCCGGGGCGAGAAAGACGCTCATTGGCCAACCGCCTGATCCGGTCATGGCCACCACAGCGTTCATATAAATGCCATCTATATCAGGACGCTCTTCGCGGTCAACCTTGATGTTGACGAAATTCTCGTTCATGAAGGCCGCGGTGTCCGCGTCTTCAAAAGATTCGTGGGCCATCACATGGCACCAATGGCAGGCCGCATAGCCGATGCTTAGAAATATCGGCTTATCCTCCGCTTTGGCGCGGTCGAGTGCTTCTTCCCCCCACGGATACCAGTCAACTGGGTTGTCTTTGTGCTGGAGCAGGTAAGGCGAATTGGACTCTGCGAGGTGGTTTGACATTAAGTTGCTTGATCGAGTGCTTTTACATCTTCGGCTGAAAGCCCGATTTCAAGCGAATGGAAATTCGTCTCGATATGTTTCGGATTCGACGAGCGCGGAATCACGATCATGGCCTTTTCCATCAGCCACGCAAGCATGATCTCTTCCTTCGTGCAGTTATATTTCTTAGCGAGTTCATCCAATAGCTGACGCGTTTTTGCATCGCCTTGCGCTTTCACCGGGCTATAGGCAGTAACCGTCACATTATTTGCGAAACAAAATTCGACAATATCGTCGGGTCGGTGCTGCAGGTTGTAAGGAATCTGATTGTTGCTAACCGGAAACACGGTCGCCAGGGCTTCTTTCATTTGGGCTACGCTGAAATTGGAAACGCCGATCGCCCGCACTTTGCCTGCCTGGCGAGCTGCTTCCATTGCGGTCAAAGTCTCAGTGGTGGGCACGGATCGTGACGGCCAATGGATCAACACCAGATCGATGAAATCGGTTTTAAGTTCTTTGAGAAAGCGATCAATGGCCGGCCCGACTTTATCCTTAGAAACCGTGGAGCCATCTAATTTGGTCGTGATGAAAATTTCCTTGCGATCGATTCCACTCTTTTCAATGGCTTCAGCGCAATTCTCGTGACTTCCGTAATTGTCAGCTGTATCCAGATGTCGGTAGCCTGTCTTCAACGCATGCAGGATAGCCTTCGTACCATCCCGTAACCCGTAAGTTCCAAAGCCGAACTGGGGCACCTGAATGTTGGTGGGCAGTTGCAGTGTCGGATTTTTCATTGAGGCTCCTTTGCCCATTAAATCATGCTATTTTTTGGCGCTTAAAAAATCAAACTCGCCGGGCCACACCGCTATCGCGATTGAACGTGCAATCAGAATACCTAAAAGGGGTTAAATCTTACTTAAATGCTCTGAATCTAGCCGCCGATTCGCGCCTTCTTAGCCAGTAGCCATTTCCACCGAGCGACCGCGCAGCAAGATTATCGCCAACGCAACCACCATGATCGCCATCCCGAGCCAGTTGATATTGTCCCAGCCGGTTGAAATGAGCAGCGAGCCGGCCGAAAACGACGAGAGCGCCTGCACCGCAAAGATCGTGAAATCGTTGCCAGCTTGCGCCTTAAATCCTTCTTCGGCTGTATAGGTTGTCGTCAGCAGAACCGTGCCGCTAACAAAAAGCAAATTCCAACCCAGGCCCAATAAGACAAGCGAGCCCCAATAGCCCAACAGGTCGGCTGCGTACAATCCAACCGCTGTGCAGGCGATCATCAGCAAAGCGCCAACCTGCATGATCCTCGCCGTGCCTAAGCGCTCAACCAGGAATCCGCTGAACAGCGAGGGCACGTACATCGCAATGATGTGGCTCTGAATTACGAAAGCCGTGTTGTCGAGCGTGAAGCCCGTGGCATGCATGTGCACTGGCGTTGCCGTCATGATGAAGTTCATCAATCCGTAACTTGCCACACCTGCCATCAGGGCGACTAAATAGTTCGACTGGCTCATGATGTTGCCGAGCGGTCGGCCTGCGCTTTGATTGTCAATCTTGGGCGGACGAATATCGTGCATGAACAACAGGATCACAAGCCCAATGCCATACACTCCGGCGAGAACGACATAGGAGCCGACGTAAAGCGTTGGTAACAAGCCTTGCGCACGCTGAGCGATTTCCGGTCCAATATAGCCGGCCAGAATCCCACCGACCAAAACAAACGAGACCGCCCGTCCTGAGAACTGCGGCTCGACACTTTCTGTTGCGGCGAAACGATACTGCAGCATGAAAGCTGTGTTCTGTCCGATTAGGAATCCTGCGATGCAGAATAGCAGGAAGCTGCCGGCCGTGATGGCGTAAGCTGCCAGCAGCGCTCCCACCGCAGCCACCGTCACCGCCAGCATGAAGCCAGCCTTGCGCCCAATGCGGCGCATCAGGAACGCAGCCGGTATGCTGACGATCGCCATGCTGACCACGCCTAGCGAAATTGGCAGCGTGGCCAGGCTTGGGTCTGGCGCCAGCTCGCCTCCGATGATGCCGCCCAGCAGCACCATCGCAGATGGACCGGCCATGCCAATAGCCTGGCACAAGGCCAGCACAATTACGTTACGTAGTCGCATAAATTTGGGTGGGAACTGCGAGATTATAATCCTCGCATGTTCTACGGCGCGATTGCCATCACTGTTATCTCAAACGTCCTTTATCACCTTTTTCAAAAAGTCATTCCCGCAGGCGTTAATCCGCTTCTTTCTCTAACAGTTACATACGTAGTCGCCGCGCTTGCCACTCTTCTGCTCTTCCCTCTCTTTCCTATGCAGGGCGCGCTCGGCGATGAGCTGCGCAAAGTAAATTGGGCGAGCGTCGGGCTTGGTGCGGTTATCGTCGGCTTGGAGCTCGGTTTCTTGCTCGCTTATCGCGCAGGTTGGAACATCAGCCTGGCTTCCCTGGTCGCCAACACGACTGTCGCTCTTTTGCTTATTCCTGCCGGCCTCCTTCTTTTTAAAGAACAACTTTCTCCAGTAAATATCGTCGGCATTATTTTGGCGATTGCTGGCCTCGTGCTGGTCAACTGGAAATAAATGTCCGTCATTGCGAGCGAAGCGAAGCAATCCCCTAGAGTTGAGTAGAATTCATCAATGGCTTCTCGTAAATTCGTTGGCAAGCAGTCGAAAGAATTCGATTTCAAAGCGATCCTGTACGATAAGAAGGATGGCCGCGCCACGGTCACCTTCAACCGTCCCGACGTTCTCAACGCGGTAAATCACCAGATGCTCACCGAAATGAGCATCGCCTTCAAAGACGCCAGCTGGGACGACTCTGTCGCTGTGCTGGTTCTCACCGGCGCCGGCGAGCGCGCCTTTTGCACCGGCGCCGATCTGAAGGACCAGAAGGAATTTCTGCGCCGCCCGCGCGAGTACGGGAAGTGGATGGGTGACTTCATCGAAGTCCACGAGCGCTTGCGCAACCTAGGCAAGCCCGTTATCGCCCGCTTGAACGGTATCGTGGTCGGTGGTGGTAATGAATTCAACTTGAGTTGCGATCTGGCCGTTGCCGCCGACGATATTTACATCCGCCATGTGGGCACCAGCCATGGCAGCGTGCCACTGGCCGGCGCCACGCAATTCCTGCCGCTCACCGTCGGCGATCGTCGCGCCCGCGAGATCCTCTTTCTAAACGAGGAGATCCCTTCCGCAAAAGCAGAGCAGTGGGGTTTGGTCAACTGGAGTGTGCCCCGCGCCCAACTCGACGCCAAGGTCGAGGAGATAGTGGAGAAACTCAAGGCTAAATTCCCAGAGAAAACGCGCTACACCAAGCAGCAGCTCAACTTTTGGCGCGACCTCAGCTGGCACAGCACCATCGGCCACGGCCGCGACTGGCTGGCTGTTCACAACACGAGCCCCGAAACCTGGGAGGGCGTGCGCGCCTTCGAGGAGAAGCGCAAGCCTGACTACGATGCCATCCGGCGCCAGTGGGCGGAAGATGGCTCGCCTGAATGGCTGGACGGCGAGATGCCGAAGCTGAAAGACTGATGTTTATCCTCTGGGCGATCATCGCTTTGATCGTCGGCGCAGCCGGGGTATACGTTTTCCGGCTAGCTTTGCTCAGCTACCGCGAAATTGTCCACCGCGTCGAGAAGGTCCCGTTTAGCATGGTCGCAACCGGTGCGCTGCTTTTTGGAATTTCAGGATTGCTCCTTTATTTCTCGGCCTTCTTCTTTGGCATCGCGGCCCTTGAAAGCAAAACCGTCTGGAGTTCTGCAGAAATTCTGGAGATCGCCAACGCTTCAATCTTGCCAGGCTTTGTGGTCGTGCTTGCATCCCTCTATCAAATGTATTCCACGCGCAAGTTCCGCCAATGGATGATGAAACGAAAATAATCAAA
>JANWHN010000026.1 GCA_025450445.1 Anaerolineales bacterium
CACACCTTCACTCTCACCGAAGTCAATCCGTACCCGTTGGCTTCTGACCCCACCGATTTCGCCGACTACACCATTACTCTCAATATCGGCCACTAGTGTAGACGTTGCGTCGCTCGGCCAAGCCGAGCAGCAACTCTAACGCGCCGGTGCCTTCCCGTCGCATATAATCGCACCCTTCGATGAAATATCACATTTGGACCGAAGGCTGCCAGATGAACGTGGCCGACTCGCAGCGCGTCGCTTCCGCCCTCGAGCGGCTCGGCTACACCGCTGTCCCGCAGATCGAGGACGCCGAAGTCATCGTGCTCAACACTTGCGTGGTGCGCCAGCAGGCGGAAGACAAGGCTTGGGGCCGCGTCACATCGCTAAAGCCGCTCAAAGAGAAATACCCCAATATCACGATCAACCTGATGGGCTGCATGGTTGGCGTGAAAGGCCAGGAAGTTCTGCGCGCCAAGCTGCCTTTTGTCGATGTCTTCTCGCCGCCCTCCGATCCCGGTCCGCTAGTCGCTCATCTCACCCAGCACGACAGCCGTCTCATCGAACTCAGCGACGTGCAACAGCGCTTCGACGTCATGGACGGAGATCTGGTCTTACCCGCCGAAGAACGCAACAATCTCATCAGCGCCCACGTGCCGGTCGTTTACGGCTGCTCGCACGCCTGCACCTTCTGCATCATCCCTTACCGCCGCGGCGCGGAGCGCAGCCGCCCGCTCGGCGAGATCGTCGCAGAAGTGCGCTCGCTGGCTGCGCAAGGAGTCAAAGAAGTCACGCTGCTGGGTCAGATCGTGGACCGCTATGGCAAGGACGTCGCCGACGGTCCGAACCTCGCCGCGCTTTTGCGCCACATCAACAACGTTGATGGCATCGAGCGCATTCGCTTCCTGACCTCGCATCCGAACTACATGACCGACGAGCTGCTCAGCGCCGTCGCCGAGCTACCCAAGGTGATGCCGCACATCGAAGTCCCTGTGCAAGCTGGTGATGACACCGTTCTCGAGAACATGAAGCGCGGCTACACCGTCGAGGAATACCGCCGCCTCATCGAGCGCATCCGCCAATTCATTCCGCGCGTTTCGATCGCCACCGACATTATTCTTGGCTTCCCCGGCGAGAGCGAAGCTCAATTTCAAAATACCTACGACCTGCTCGCCGAGCTCAAGCTCGACATTGCTCACGTCGCCCGCTACTCGAACCGACCCGGCACCGTCGCCGCCCGCCGCATGGTCGACGATGTGCCCGAAGACGAAAAGATGCGCCGCCTGCAAGCCATCGATGATCTGCAAGAAACCATCGTCGCCGAGATCAACTGCCGCTACCAGGGCGAGACCGTCAATGTCTTATTCGAAGAAGAAGTGAAGGGCCGCTGGAAGGGTCGCACCGAAACCAATAAGCTGGTCTTTACCCAAAGCGACGCCAACTTGCGCGGCCAGGTTCTCCCGGTGCAGATCACCTGGACGGGACCGTGGTCGATGCAAGGCCGCCTGCTGCCAACCAACAACGTGGTCACGCTACCTCTGCAAAACATTTCAATCCCAGCCTAGCCTTTGTCATTGCGAGACGGCCTTAGGGCCGTCGTGGCAATCTGCTTTTCACTTGTTCTTTTCCAGGAGGATACTTGTGGCTCCCAGAGTTTGACGAAACGCATCTGCAGATTTGAGATTGCAAAAAATAGGTGGCGCGGCTTCTTTTGTTATTCCCTTAGCTCTTGTAGCTGCGGGGTTAGTTTATCTAATGGGCAATTTGCGTGAACCGTTCGGACTGACGAGCTACTCGACGGCCGATCTGCTGGCTGGCCCGGTGTTTGGCGCGAGCTTGGTTACAGTAATCCTTGCGCTACGTGAACGCATCGGAACCAAAGCATCTGGCCGCATGGATCTGGCCTTGATGACCGCGGTTCTCGCCGCGGGTTTCATGGTGGCGGTCGCCCTGATTCGTTCTGCCAACAGGGGCTATCACCTTCAGCATCCCGAGTTGCATTTGGAATCTGCCACGACTGTTATGGTGGGTTGGACGACACTGGTGGAGGGTCTTATTAACACCGGCTGGCACTTCATTGGCTGGACTTTGCTGCTGACCGGGTCAGCCGGATGGACTTCGCAACACCTACCCCGCCTATTGAGCGGGATCTACTTACTTGCTGGCGTTGTGTCGCTTTTTGTTTTTTGGTTGCCGGAGGACGAAGGGACGGCAGGTTTTCTGCTTATTGTGCTGAGCGTCTGGACTGGGATCCTGCTTTTGACAACAGACAAGGGAAAGCGCAAGCGCCGTTAGCGCGTCATCCCGTTAAACAAAGGACCGCCTGCTCGGCGGTCTTTTGCTTTGAGAAGGAGAGTTCACGCTCAAATGAACGTGGCTCTCTTATTTGGCGTTACTTGCAGAAGCGGCGGCCCCGACCTTCCTTACAGCCTCCGGGCGGCCACCCTCCACGGTCATCACGCTCGGAATAAAGAACCCGATCAGCCCCATCAAGGTGCAGATCACCCCGCCCGCCACATACCAGGCCGGTACGCCAAAGCGGTCAGCCAGCGGTCCGGCAAAAGCCAGGCTCAGCGGCGTCATCGCCGTCGCCAGGCTGCCCACCAGCGTGAACACGCGACCCTGCATCGCCGGGTCGACCGCCACCTGGAAGATCGCCCCCAGCGAGCCGTTCGTGATCGGCACGGTGATGCCGGCAATGCCCATCGCCAGCATGGCCAGATTGAACTGGCCTTGCGGCACTAGACCGACCGAGCCCATCGAAATGCCCAGCGCGATCAGGCCAACCATCGTGGTCACGACCCGGCGCTTGAAGCCGCCCCAAATACCCAGCAAGATTCCCCCGGCGATCACCCCGATGCTAAAGATCGCCTCGAACCAGCCTAGCTCGAATGCCCCACCGCCGAAATGCTCAGTGATCAGCAGCGGCGTCAGTGCCGCGGCGGGGGTGAACAGGAAATTGATCGCAGTTGCCATCATCAAAATGATCAGCAATCCCTTCCAGCCAAAAACGTAGGTCAGTCCGGCTCTGAAGTCGCCCCAGAACGTCGACTTCTTCGCTTCCTCTTCACTCTTGACTGGTTGCGGCAGCTTAATGAAGAACAGCGGCGAGACAGCGATGAATGCCGTCACAATATCGATCGCCAGGATGCTTTGCATCGGCAGGACCGCCAGCAGGAACGCGCCCATCGGCGCAGCGACGATGTTCAAGCCGCCGTTCAAGGTTTGGTTGACGCCCTGGATGCGCGCAAGGTGTTCTTTCGGCACCATCAGCGATGTAGACGCGTTGAAGGCGGGATGATGGAACGAGCCACCCAGCGAGCGCACGAACATCAAAACGTAAATATGCCAAACCTGGATCAGCCCGGTCGCAAACAGCACCGCCAGCATAAATGTCGCCAGGGCAATTCCGCTATCCGCCAAAATGATGATCATCCGCCGGTTGCCGCGATCGACCAGCGAGCCGGCCAGCGGACCCAGGAATATCTGCGGCAGCAACCCAACCAGCGACGCGGTCGCCAACACCGTTGCGGATCCTGTCTGCTGGGTTAGATACCAGATCAGCGCGAATTGCACCAGCTGGCTGCCCAACAGCGAGAACGCCTGCCCGATCCAAACCGTAAAGAACGGTCGCTTCCAGTTTTTTAGATCGAATTCGGTTGTGAGAATTTGTTTTGCCATTAGCTCTCAGCCTTTTGCAATTCTTTGACCGCGCTTGCTTCGAGCTGGCCGGTTTTATCTGGGCGGCCGTCTTCGACGTTCATCACCGCCGGTAAGAAGAAGCCGACTAAACCCATCACCGCGCACATCGTCCCGCCAGCGATGTACCAGGTTTGAATACCGAACTGGTCTGCGATCGGCCCCGCCACCAACAAACTCAGCGGGGTCATCGCCACTGCGATGCTGGTCGACAATGTGAACACGCGGCCTTGGATCGCAGGATCGACTGCGGCCTGAAACATCGCGCCCTCAGAGCCATTAGCGAACACCACCATCATGCCTGCCACAAACATGCACGCCAGCGCGAAAAGTAATCCGTCCGGAGGCACAAAACCGATCACGGCCATCGATAAACCCAGCAAGATCAAGCTGATCAAAAGGGTCAGGATGCGCCGGCGGAAACCGCCCCACACGCCGAGTAGCAAACCGCCAACGATGATCCCGATCCCGAAGATCGCTTCCACCCAACTGAGCTCGAGCGCGCCCCCACCAAAATATTTAAAGACCAGCAATGGCAACAGCGCACCGGCTGGAGTGAAAAGAAAATTGATCGCGGTGGACATGAACATTAGCAGGACTAATCCCGGCCAGCTAAATACGTAGCGAAACCCCTCGCGAAAATCTTGCCAGAAGGTGAGCTTTTTGCCTTCCGCATCCAGGAGCTTGCGCTCCGGCTGCGGGATGGCAACGAAGAGCAGGCTGCCGACCGCGATCATGGCCGTCAGGATGTCGACTGCCAGCACGCCCTGCATCGGCAGCAGTTCCAACAAGATCGCGCCTGCCGGCGCGGAGATGATGCTCAAGCCGCCATACAGAGTTTGATTGAAGCCTTGGATACGAGCCAAGTGTTCTTTCGGCACCATGAGCGATGTTGACGACGTAAATGATGGCGAATGGAAGGCCTGGCCCAGTGAGCGCACAAACATCAGCGCGTAGATGTGCCAGATCTCGATGAGATTGAATGCGAACAAACCCGCCAGCAGCAAGGTTGCGAGCGCGATGGCGCTGTCGGCCGTGATCATGATTCGCCGCCGGTTGCCGCGGTCCACCCACGAACCCGCGAACGGGCTCAAGAAGATCTGTGGCAGCATCGCCACCAGTGTGGCGGTCGCCAACACGGTTGCTGATCCAGTTTCCTTTGTCAGATACCAAACCAGCGCAAACTGCACCAGTTGGCTGCCAAGCAAAGAAAATGCCTGGCCGATAAAGATCGTGAAAAAGGGACGCTTCCAGTTTTTCAGTTCAGGTTGAGTTTTCGCTTCCAATTGATCTCCGGATTGAAAAAATTGAACCAAAAGTATGGATTCCTTTGATTTCAATGCACTTTCGAAGGAAATTATAGGCATATATTGATTTTTGTCAACCTATTATCAAATATCTTAATATTTAGGTTGAAAATCTCAAGAAATAGGCGACTTTTTTGCCTTTAGAATAGGCCAAATGCTAACCATTGACCTAGACCTAGCTCGCCGCTTCATCCTGGGCCGCCACGGCCTATGGCCCGGTCGCCGCTGGCGCGGGCTCAAAGGAGCCGAGCAGGCCATGCGCTACATGGAGTACCTGCAGCTCGACCCACTGCAAATCGTCGCCCGCACCCAGGATATCAAACTCCACAGCCGCGTCCTGGATTACAAGCCCGGTATGTGGGACGACCTCACATACAAGAAGCGCAAGTTCTTTGACTGGGGCGGCTGGCTTTCAGTCCGGCCAATGGATGAGCTGCCTTACTGGCGAGTGGTGATGCAGCGCGAACGCGACGGTATCCAAAAATGGACCCGAGCTCCCCAATTGGCCCGCGAGCATGCCTCAGCCATCGCCGAGGTGCGCAAACTCATGCACGCGCGCGGCACGTTGCGCAACCGCGATTTCGCCATCGCCGACCGCACCCGCACGGTAAATTATCGCGGCCGCAAAGATAGCTCGTTGGCCTTGTACTACCTGTGGAACATTGGCGAGATCATGACCCACCATCGCGAAGGCTTTGAACGCATCTACGCCCCGGCCGAAGCAGTCGCCCCGGCGAAGTTTCTTTACGCAGCGGACGGAGCTGAAACGGATCGTTTCCTAATTAAAAAAGAAGCTGCTTTCTCTGGGCTGTTGCGCCCGGGCGCCCTGGATACTTTTCTGCGCGGCCTGCCGCATGGCAAAGCTTACAAAAAGGTCACTCAAGATTTGCTCAAGGATGGCGAGCTGGTCGAGGTCAAGGTCGAAGGCTGGAAGCAAGTCCACTATCTGCTCGCCGATGACGCAAAGCATCTGGCTGATTTGATCGCTGGGCGCGTGCCGAAAGCCTGGAAGCCGCTCGAGACCACCACAACAGAGGAGGTGATTTTCGTCGCTCCGTTCGATCAAACTGTGGCGCGCGGGCGCGCCAAGGCGGTGTTTGACTTTGATTACGTGATGGAGATTTACAAGCCGGCCCCTCAGCGCAAATACGGTTACTACACCATCCCGATCCTGTGGGGCGACCAATTCGTCGGCCGCTTCGACAGCAAGCTCGATCGCAATTCCAGTACCTTCGTTATCCAGGGGCTATGGCTGGACAACAAGGCACTCTATAAAAACGATGCATTCGCCGAAGCATTAGCACGCGGCTTCGCCCGCTTCGTCACTTTCCTCGGCGCCAACAAACTGGACGCAGGTGGTATTCAGAATGCGTCGCTGCGCAAGCTCGTGCAGTCCAGCTCCTTGACACCAGTGGGAAAATCCCCCCGCCGAAAGAAAAGTGTGCGTAAATAGCCACCTGGTGTCATTCTGAGCAGCTTCTGTCCTTTGGACAGAAGCGTCAACGAAGAATTACTCACTCACGACCGCAATGTGAGACGACTCAAGATCTACAACGTGAGTACGGTTCTTTACCAATTGTCAAGTTGTTACTACTTCAAACCCGCCCCCCGTTTAAGGAGCAACAACTTTACCCGTAGAAGATCAAGCTACTTAGCCCCACGACACATTGACAAACAGCCGCCTTCTTGCGTTAAACTCAAAGACGAGAGGATAAATACAAATGCCTGACTTTAAATTGCACTACGAACAACGCGGCACTGGTCGTCCGCTTCTGCTGATCCATGGTTTTCCATTCAGCGGCCGCATGTGGCGCGCCCAACTTGAAGCCCTGAGCGCCAACAACCAGCTCATCATTCCCGATCTGCCCGGCTTCGGCAAATCACCCGTCTCGCCGGCTCCTAGCGTCGAGCAGTTCGCCACCGATTGTCTGGCTATTCTAGAAGATCTGCACATCTCAGAAAAAGTCACCCTCGGCGGTCTATCGATGGGCGGCTATATCGCACTGGCCGCGGCTCGTTTATTCCCGGAGCGCCTAGCCGGCTTGCTGCTTTTGTCCACCCGCGCCGGCGCCGACTCGGCCGAAGGCAAGGCTGGCCGCGATGCCACCATGGCCAAGGTCCGCGAGGGCGGACCCAGTGTGGTTGCAGGGGGCATGTATCCGAAGCTGCTTGCACCCGCCACTTACAACGACCAGCCTGCCGTCGCCAGTGAGCTCAAATCTGTAATGGAAGATGCCACCGCCGAAGGCGTGATCGGCGGCTTGACCGCCATGCGCGATCGGCAGGATTCGGTTCCGCATCTCAAGAACATTACCGTCCCAACCTTGATCGTACATGGGCAGGAAGACGCAGTGATCCCACCCAGCGAAGCTCAAGTGATGGCCGACGCGATCGCAGACAGCCAGCTGCATCTCGTTGCAAATGCCGGGCATCTGCCACCGATGGAGCAGCCCGCAGAATTTAATCGCATCGTCAGCGAATTTCTGCGCAAAATGTAGGTGAGCACCCTCACGGTATAATCCGCGCATGCCGGGCCAAGAGCGTTATGAACCCATCGATTATTTGGCAGTCGGGCACATCACTGTTGACGTAAACGCAAACGAAAAAAGAATCGGCGGCTCGGTCGCCTATGCTGCGCTCACCGCGCAAGCTTTGGGCATGCGCGCCGCCATCGTTACCGCCTGGGCAGAAGATCTGCCGCTCGGTCCTTTACAAAACATTCCGATAATCAACATCGGTGCTGAAGCCAGCACCAGCTTCGAAAATGTCTACACCGCATCTGGGCGGACGCAGCGTGTGATTGCCCAAGCTCCCTTCCTGGAATTCCATCACATCCCCGAAGCCTGGCGCGGCCCGCGCATATTGCATATCGCCCCCGTTGCGCGCGAAGTTTCACCGCGCATTCTGAAGTACTTCGCCGATTCCACGATCGGGCTTACACCGCAAGGCTGGTTGCGTGAGTGGGACGAAAGCGGCAACGTGCAAACCTCTGATTGGGAGGAATCCGATCACATTCTCAGCCGCGCAGATGCAACCATTATTGGCCTCGAAGATGTGAACGGCGATCAGGATCGCATCGAGCGAATGGCTTATGCCTGCCCCATCCTGGTTGTCACCGATGGTTCCCGCGGCGCAAGGCTCTACTCACACGGCGAGGAAACCATAATCGACGCTCCCTCCGTAACGGAAGTCGATCCAACTGGCGCCGGCGATATTTTTGCCGCGGCATTCTTTGTCCGCTTGCATCGCACCGGCGACGCCTTGGATGCAGCCCGCTTTGCAACCCAGCTCGCCGCGGTTTCCGTTCAGCGACCTGGCTTGGATGGCGTACCCACCCAAGACGATATATACGACCTAATGGCCGAGGCGCTCTAGCATGGCGCGCATCTACACGCTGGTCAACCAAAAGGGCGGAGTCGGCAAAACCACCACAACCATCAATCTAGGCGCTTACCTGGCCGATATGGGCCAGCGCGTTTTGCTGGTCGATCTCGACCCACAAGCCAATGCGACATCGTGTCTCGGCATCAACAAAGCCACAGTCAAAAGCGGAACGTACGATGCGCTCACCGGCGGCGTTCCAGCCGCAGACAGCATTCTGCGCAATCCTCAGCTCAAGCTCTCGTTGCTGCCCTCAGCGCCGGCTCTGGCTGGCGCCGAAGTCGAGCTGGTCAATGAGCTCGCTCGCGAAAACCGCTTGAAGCAGGCCTTGGCGCCGCTGAAAGATCGCTACGATTACATCCTGATCGATTGTCCCCCGTCATTGGGATTGCTGACCTTGAACGGCATGGTGGCCGCCCAAGATGGATTGCTTATTCCTGTGCAATGCGAATACCTGGCGCTCGAAGGCTTGGGCATGCTCATGGACACGGTTGCTCGCGTTCGCAAAGCGCTATTTCCAAAACTAAAGGTGCGCGGCATCCTGCTAACCATGTACGACAATCGCACCAACCTTGCCCAAGAGGTTGTGGATGAAGTCCGCAGCCATTTTGGCGACCAGGTCTTCCAAAGCATCATTCCGCGTTCGGTGCGGTTGGCGGAAGCCCCATCGCACGGCTTGCCCATCCTTGCTTATTTCCCCAATTCGCCCGGAGCGGATGCACACCGCGCCTTGGCCGAAGAGGTCTTGCAGCAAGACGGCGTCAAGATTCCGGTGGAAGCCTAGATGGCGGGTAAAGTTCGCCTGGGCAAGGGATTAGACGCGCTTATCCCACCAGCGGAGAGCGCCCTGCGCAGCAGCGACGTGCAGCAGCTCGCCGTCGATCAGATTCAGCCCAACCCGCACCAACCCCGAACTCGTTTCGCCAAAGAAGAGTTAGCCGAGCTAGCCGAATCGATCCTGGCTCACGGCGTCATCCAGCCCCTGATCGTGCGCCGCGGCCGCGGCAACGACTACACATTGATCGCTGGCGAGCGCCGCCTGCATGCCGCCAAGCTGGCTGGCTTGAAGGCTGTGCCGGTCGTCATGCGCGAAGCCGATGATCAGGCAATGGTTGAGATTGCGCTTGTTGAGAATGTCCAGCGCGCCGACCTGAGTCCATTGGAATCTGCGGAAGCATTCCAACAACTGCACACCGAATTTCGTTTATCACACGAGCAGATCGCCAAGCGGGTCGGCAAAAGCCGCGTGGCAGTTACCAACACGATCGGCCTGCTCGACCTTTCAGAAAAGGTCAAAGAAGCCTTGGCTGCTGGCGTGATCACGGAGGGACATGGGCGCGCGCTCAAAGCACTGACCAACGAGCAGGCTCAGAATGCGGCTTTGCGCAGCATCATTTCGCAGGACCTCAATGTACGCCAGGTTGAAGAGCTGGTGCGCAAGTTAAAAGGCCACAAGCCAAAGAAAGCAACCAAGCGCTCGTCGTCAGCGGAGATCCAATCTTTGCAAAGTGAGTTGCGCGATGCGCTGGGCACAAAGGTGATGCTGCAGCACAGCAAAAAGGGCGGACGAATAACTCTTTACTATTACTCAGACGAGGAGCTGGACAATCTTGTAACTCGGCTCTTGCGTAAGAGATAGTTCTTCATGCTCATTCTGAGCAATGCCCGGATCCATACAATGGATCCGCAACAACCAAGCGCATCGGCGTTAGCCATTCAACCGGTTTCTGAACACAGCGGTCGCATCATCGCTGTCGGCGATCTCGCCAGCCTGCAAGCCGAATTTCCTGAAGCAAAAGTAGAAGATCTAAACGGGCGCGTCATTCTGCCTGGGCTCACCGATGCGCATGTCCACTTGCGGCAATACGCTCTGGGCTTGCAGCAGATCGATTGCAACACCGCCACCCGCGCCGAGTGCATCCAACGCGTGGCCGAGCGTGCTGCGCAAACTGCGCCCGGCGTCTGGATCCGCGGCCACGGCTGGCGCCAAAATGACTGGCGGGAAGGTTTCGGCACCGCCGCCATTTTGGACGCAGTCACGCCCAACAATCCCGTCTATCTGACCGCCGCTTCTCTGCACGCCGGTTGGGCGAACAGCGCGGCGCTGAAAGCAGCTGGGGTTAGCGCAAACACCGCAGATCCCCCCAATGGAACCATTGGCAGGGATGCAAGTGGGCAACCGACGGGCATCCTTTTTGAAGAGGCTTTGGGTTTGGTTGCCGATGTAATGCCCCAAACCACTGGGGAGGAAGATGCGCAGGCGATGCGGGAAGTCCAGCAAGATTTATGGAGCCTTGGCTTAACTAGCGTTCATGATTTCGATCGTGACCGTAGCTTCCGGGCCTTGCAAACTTTGCGCGAGCGCGGCGAACTGAAGCTGCGTGTGCTGAAGAATTTGCCGGGGGAGCTTCTAGACCACATCCTGGAAATCGGCCTACGCAGCGGATTTGGCGACGATCTGCTGCGGACTGGCAACATCAAGGTCTTCGCCGACGGCGCGCTGGGTCCGCGCACGGCGGCCATGATCGAGCCGTATGAAGGCGAACCGGAGAACCGGGGCATGCTGTTCCTGGATAGCGAAGAGCTTTTGGACGCAGCACAAAAAGCTGCACTGAGCGGGTTGGGAATGACAGTTCATGCCATTGGCGACCGTGCCAACCACGAAGTTCTCAACGCCTACGAGCAGCTACGCGCCTTTGAACGCGACCACCAATTGCCGGCGCGCCGTCACCGCATCGAGCATGTCCAAGTCTTGCATCCAGACGATATTGGTCGGCTCGGCAAACTCGGGGTCATTGCATCCATGCAGCCGATCCACGCGATCTCAGACATGACCGCCGCCGATAAATATTGGGGCGAGCGCGCGCAGTTTTCTTATGGCTGGCGCAGCCAGCTGAACGCTGGTGCGGTGCTGGCGTTTGGTTCCGACGCGCCGGTCGAGTCGCCGAACCCATTCCTTGGTCTACACGCCGCGGTCACGCGCCGCCGCGCCGACGGCAGCCCGGACGCAGAAGGCTGGCGCCCGAAAGAAAAGTTGAGTTTAGCTGAAGCGTTATTAGGATTTACCGCCGGACCGGCTTATGCAGCCGGCATGGAAGCCCGGCTTGGAAAATTGGCGCCCGGCTATTTTGCAGACCTGATCGTTTTAGACGAAGACCCATTCCAAATCGACGCCCACGACCTGCAACACCTCAAGCCGCAGGCAACGATGGTAGGCGGCGAATGGGTTTGGAGAGTCAGCTAGTTAGAAATTTAGCCTTGATTGCTGACGAAGCGCTCGTTCTCAGCCAGCGAATCGCGGGCTAGCTCAAGCAGCGCTTGCAAATTACGTTCAGATTGTTCGCTGAAATGCTGCAAACCATCTTGCACTTCGCGCAAGTTGTCTTCGATCTGGGCCAATTGACCGACAAGCTTTTCACGCTGGCGCACACCTTCGCGCTGCTGTTCCTCATGGCTCAACGTAAAGCTGGCCCAACGTTTTTGGGCATCGGCCTGAAAGGTTGACCATTCCTGGCGAAAGCGCTGGTCGCCCAGGCGTTGAACTTCGGTCAGCTCGTTGATTCGCCGGTTGATCTTTTCCACCAACTCATCGAAGGCACGCTGGGCGCGCTTGACTGCTAGATCCGTCGTTTCGATATCCTTAAGTCGAGCGCTGATCTCGGTCGATTGCTCCTCGACAGTCTCGAAACGCTTTTGCCATTCTTTCCAAACGCGATCCCGTTCCGACTGATCCAGAGCGGCAGTTTCCAGGAATTTCTTCTGCTCCAGTCGCCGCTCAGCATCCGCCTCCGCAACCTCGTCAATCTTTTTCTCAACCTTGCGCTGCGAAAGCAACATATGCTCCGACTGTTTTGCAGCTGCTTCCAAGCGGGTGAGCAAGCCAGCCACCTCTGCATGCATTGTTGTCAATCGCTCGGCATCTTCCTTTGAACTGTCTTGCAGCTTTCGAGAAAGCTGGGCCCGGTGCTCTTCACCCTTCACCACCGTGGCGATAGATTCTTCCAAACTCTCTATTGAAGACCTAAGCTCACGAAGGTCTTCTTCTTTGTTGTTCAAATCTGTTTGCAAAACCTGAATCTGGCTGGCGTCTTTGCGGAAATCCTCCAGCACCTTGGCCATTCCCTTTGTCTCTTGCTGGATCAGTTTTTCCTGTTGCTTTTGGGCTTTTTCAAAATCCTGCGATTGTTTTTTGATCTCAGCACGCAATGTCTTTAGATCCTTAGTGACCTCTGCTATTTCTTTGGCTGCCGCGTCGATCTTAGTTCCCTGAGAGGTGATGGCCTTACTGGCGGCTTGGTTGCCACTCAATAATCGCTCGAGCCCACCCAAACGATTCTCCAACTCAGAGAGCGTCGTTTGGGCCTTGCGGCGCTCTTCGTCCAGCCATTCGACCTTCTTTTCTAGCTGCTCTTTTTCCATGGGCGCAGATTATAGCGATTCTAGGGTCTTATGGAAACAATTGTGGGTACATAGCGGCTAGCGCCGGCACGGCGCCCAGAAAGAAGCGCGAAAGCAACCCAAATCCTACAAAGCTTACGACCGCGATGCCCAAGAAAGCCCAGTTGATCGGATTCTTTATGTCTAGGATCTCGATCTTGCTGGTCGCGACCTCGTCTCCAAAATTCTTGGTAGCCTGAGCCCCACGTTGAGTAAAAAATACGAATAGCAGTCGCGCTCCCGTGGCCAGCAATCCGAGGCTCCCTGTTAAAGAAGCAATGGCTGCCCAAGAGGAAAATTGGGCAAGCCCACTCCAAACAGCCAGGTGGGCTGGAAAGCTGGAGAGCAACGGCAATCCTGCAATGGCGAAAATCGACAAGACCATCACCGAAAAGAAGAAGGGGTGCGATCTAAATATGGACTTGACTTCATCCAGATCATGCTGGCCTTTAGTTAGGGACCAAAATGTCCCCAACACAACAGCCCAGATCCACATAGCGAGAGTATTAGGCAAGAGGAGAGCAAAAAATGCTTGGACCGATTCACCACCGGCCAGACCGATAGCCTGCAGATTTGTGCCGATTACAACCATGGCTCCGTAAGCGAAGATGCGCCCCAAATGACGCTGACCCGCCGCCCATAACCCCGCAAGCAGCACGGCCAAGCTTCCAGCAACGAGAAGAAGCTCATACACGAAAGCGTTATCACGCAGCCAGACGTAGCGATCCAGGAAACTCAATCCGAACAAAGTTGCGATCGAGGGAAGGAACGAAATAAGGAAGCCGAAAACATAAGGATGCGCATCTTCGGCGAGCATCGGGATCCACGAATGCAAAGGGAATAAACCAAGAATAAAAGTAAAGCCAAGCGCGAGCAAAACCCCGGAACGCAGAGCCAAGTTCACGTTACCCGGGCTAGCTTCGACGCCGGTCAGCAGCCATCCAGTAAACAAGACGAATGGAACTGCTAATGCCTGGAAGGTGAGGAAGCGCATAACTCCCGCGGTGGGAACTTTCCCAGGCGGGGCAAACAAAGGAACCGAAATCAGAATAACCATGCCGATGATCAGGGCCGCGTAAAGAAACGGATCGACAGCCAGTGCTGCAACAAACAAACTCACCATGATGAAGCTTAATGGGATAAACAGCCTGTTCGGGCGCACGATCACAGTTCCAAACAGCCACAGGGTTTGCATTACGTAGATGAAAGTGAGCAACGGCTTATCGAAACTATCGAGGGTGAAATTGCGACCGAACAGAACAAGACTCGGGGCTATTTCAAGTGAGACGGGGCCCAGAGTGAGGACAACGTCGATCGGCAATTGCCAAGCAGCCCAGACGAGGAACACCGACGCGCCAATCGCAATGAGGAAAGTTGCGCGGGGACTCATCCGAAACACTAAAAGCAAAATGCCAACCGCAGCTGGCAGGATGATCCACAGATGGGTGGAGCTCACGAGCGCGGCTCCATTCCGGGCGCCAGGATCAGATAAGTTCCGATAAGCGCGATACCCAGGTTCACCACGGCCAGCAAGCCGACCACAAGGATGGAAGCTTCCACCGCGGCATAAAGGATCTCGAAACCCGAAAAGAATGTAAGAATACCAATCACGGTCCGGAAATAACTCGAGCTAAACCCGATCTGCAACAACCCGATACCGAGTAGCAAAAGGCTGGCAGCCGCCTGGCTCTCGCCTATAGCGGGGTTCCACCCGGCCAAGCGTGGGGCAGCTCCGAGGACCACCAAAATGATCAGCCCGGCAGAGATCGAGCGAAAAGCGCCGCTGCCCTGCCAGGTTTGCGACCCCAGGCTTGGCTGTTGCGGCACAGACAGAATCGTGAATCCCAAGATCGCGGCTGCCATCCAGCCCGACACAAGTTTGACCGCGGCTAGTTCCAGGGGCCATGACGAAGTGGTCAGCAGGAAGGCCCAGAGATATTGCAAACCCAGGGCAGCAATTACGGAACGCCAATCGCGACCTACCAGGACGGCGATGGCCGTGATCGCGGTCAAAATAACTATTACAAGACCGAGCGCGCCTTCCATCAGGCTCCGAGTCCGACCTGCGCGACAACGGAGAGCAATAGTGCGATCAGGAGCAAAGCCCACAGGATGCCCGCTGGTCCTTCGAGAATTCCGCTGACAAACGCAAGCGCCGCGGTGAGACCCGCAAATCCGCGTCTACCAACACTGTTTAGCCAGCTAAGCGACAGCACAGATTCAAGAGCCGCAACCACCGGGCCGGGCACGTGGATGCGAAGCGCAAAAAAGCCGAAGATCGCAACGAGAGCCACGAGGATCGCGCCCCACCACCAAGCAAAAGCGAAATCATCGGAAGGAAAGGATGGCGCCGCGCCGACGCCAAAGATAACAAAAACAATCGGCAGGGAGACCGTGCCAATTAATTGAACAGTACGCGTCCAAGATTCCGCTGGGCGCTCATGAACCTTTGAAACGGCCGCCCTTCGAGCCCAGCCCAGCAAAAGCAAACCGTGGATTGGAAGGAAGGCGTAGGCAACGAAAGAACCTGGGTTGGTGTAAAAATCTGACGCGGGAAAACTGGCTGTAAAAGGCAGCCCGCTCAAAAGAAGCGTCCCAACAATCGCGCCAACGAAGCCAAATTGTTTGCCGACGAATGTTTGCACAGCGTGTAGGAGTGCCTCGCCAAAAAGCAGGATCAATCCAAATACCATGACCGATAACACAGAACCTTGCGCCGCGGCAGCCACGGCAAGAGTTCCAAATCCCGAGGTCCAATACCCGCCTGCATCATCTTTGGCGTTTAAGAGTTTCCAAGCAGCATAGGTTGCCGGTAACAAGAGGAAAAGTTGGGCCGCGACCAATGCTGGGGGCGACATCGGCTGGGTGCGAGTCAGGAGCGCCAGCGCGGAGGCTAATGGCGCAAGTCGAAACAAATCCGACATCGCGCTCTTCGAAACATTCAGTTGCGGGCGAAGCACCAGGCCGAGGCGCAAACCCGCCGCGATCAGCGTCAGCCCAGCAATCGCGTCACCTTCGAAATCAGGAAGCGCCCAAGCCCCGATCAACAACATGTTTCCAACCAAGTTGGCGATGAGGCGAACGGCTGCCTCGCGACCCTGCTGCCAGTCACCAGAATCGCTGACAACCAAAACAAACAACACTAGATCCAGCAGTGTTAAGGTGAAGGCAAAGGCGAGCAGATCGCCAGAAAAGACTGCAAACAGTACAGCTGCCGTTAAAGCCAATCCCCTGGCCCAGAGGGCCCAATTTGCAGTCATCGCTTGGCTAACCTCGGAGAGAAGCGAGGAAAATAGCAGCGCCGTAACCGAAAACGCCAGGATCCAGGAAGCCGGATCCAAAAGAAGAGGTGCGCTGAACTCCACACTTTCGCCCACCCACCAACTTTCAAACGAAAGCGAGACGGGCAACCGGAAACGTAGGAAGATCAAGGTCAACAAAGCCACTCCCGCTGTGCCAACCGCGACCAGCCAGCTTGAGCGCATTTGGCGCCGCAGGTTGCTGAATATCAACGTGAACAGTCCAGCTATAAGGACAAGAAGTGGTAACAAAAGGAGCATTTGCTAGATAAATTCTCCAAGCCCGCGATGCAAATATTCGCCTCCGCCCGCGCGGCCCAGCCAGTGCTCGCCATCTACGATCATTTGGCCGCGCAAGAAAACTTTCTCCGGAAAGCCTTTCAGTTTCCAACCCTCGAACAAGTTGTAATCAGTGCGCTGATGGCTGTGGGCGCGGCCGTAAGTAAGCTCGCGTTCCGGATCCCAAATGACGATGTCTGCATCCGATCCTGGCTGCAGCGCCCCCTTGCGCGGATAAAGCCCGAAGATCTTCGCCGGATTTGCGCTGGTGAATTGGACGAATTGCTGTGGCGTAATCTTGCCCGCACCAACGCCATATGTCCACAGGATCGGCAGGCGGTCACCAACCATCGGCAACCCATTGGGAATCTTCGTGAAATCGTTGGCGCCCAGTTCCTTGCCAGGGATGGCTACTCGTTTGCCTTCGTAGTCGATCGGTTTTGTGCCATCGAAAAAGAATGGGCAATGGTCCGTGCCAATAACCTGGAATTCGTCCGCAGCTACCGCATTCCATAATCCAGAGTTGTCTTCTTTAGTGCGCATAGGCGGCGAGCAGATCCATTTGGCGCCATCGGGCTTGGCTAGATCATCTTCGCTGAAAAAAAGGTATTGCGGGCAAGTCTCGCCCATTACCTTCACTCCGCGCTCACGCGCATAGCGAAGTTGATCGGCTTCGCCAGCGCTGTTCATATGCACGATATACAACGGGGAGCTAGCCTGCGCTGCAAGGGCGCTGCCGCGCAGCACCGCGTCCACGCCGCCCCAAGCCGGCCGCGTGCGGGCATGATATTCAGCCGATGTGTGACCGGCCGCCAAAGCCTGGTCTACAAGCACGTCGATAACATCCCCGTTTTCGGCGTGCAGCATCGGCAGCATGCCGTGCTCGCGGACTAGCTGCATCACGCGGAAGATCTCGCCGTCCTGCAATCGCAAGCGGCCGTTGTAAGCCATGAACATTTTCAACGTGGAGATGCCCATCTTGAGCAACTTTGGAATCTCGTCGATGACATCGTCGTTGAGCCGAGTGATATTGGCATGAAAACCCCAGTCAACCGCAGCTTTGCCATCGGCTTTCGCGTGCCAGGCCTCAACGCCGGCCTTCAGCGAGCCGTTTTCCAGCTGCGGCACAAAATCCATAACGGTCGTGGTCCCGCCGAAAGCCGCAGCTTTGTGGCCAGTGTAATGATCGTCTGAGGAAACGGTCTCAAACATCTCCAGATCGAAATGAGTGTGCGGATCAACGCCGCCGGGCATCAAGAGCTTGCCGGACGCGTCAAGGACCGCAGCGCCTTGTGCATTCAATCCCGGTCCCACCTCGATGATCTTCTCGCCATCGATGCGGATATCGGCGGCGAAGCTGCCCTCAGCGGTGACCAGGGTGCCGGATTTGATCAGCAGCATTAAGCTTGATTATCGAAAAAGGCTGACCCGTCCCCACGCATGGCGAACAAGGCGAGCAACTGCGGGTCAATGGGCAACTCAGGCAAACCTTGAGTTTTGTACTGTTGATGTTTTAAAGCTTTCTCGCGCAGTGCTTTGTAGATCAATGGTTTCTCGTGTTCAGGAATACCGAGATCATCAATGCTGTTTGCGGAGCTTAACAACTCGCCGGTGGTGTAAAAGAATGTGATCCGTTTCCAATCGCCCGCAGGAATCGGGCGCTTCAAAGCTTCAACCGCGCCCAATTGCATTTTGAAATATTCATCGTTTGCGCGGGGATGATCGAGTTCATCTTTGAAAAGTTGAGCGCGGGTGGTCAGCTCATGCCCCTTTACCTCTGCAACTAATTCAATACGCCACTTGTGATCGTCCCCAAAAATAGCCGGCTGATAAAAAGCCAAGAAATCGGGAGCAACAATTTTTGGCGATGAGATCAGCGGAATGCGGTACCAACCGAGCACTCGGGCGATCTCCAGATCGCGCGGTGAAGGTAAAAAAGCGACGAGAACTAAATCGTTGGGCGCGGGCAGCATACCTGTCCGCAATTGTACACGCGGGAAAATTTAGTTATTCAGTCCGACGCGGCCGTTGAATTCATCGATCAGCGCGTCGATCTCCGGTCCCTGGCGCTGGACGCTGGTCCAATAATCATCGTCGTTCCATTGCGCCTGGATCTCTTCGTAGGTGCGGCCTTGCTGCTCGACCCAGGTGTAGTATTTGAGGTTATGGATGCGACGGCGATCCTGCTCGCTGAGCTCCAACATATTATCGGTCGTCTCGCCTTGTAGGTAGCGAGTTTGGTCGGCGATGGCATTTTCTTCCGAGTAGTCGCCCATCTCCGCTTGCATCTCGTGTAACCGGCTGCCATAAAGTTCCATTGAATCCGTGAGCACGGTCAGCAGCACATCCTCCGACCCGAGATCGTAGTACTTCGCCATCTTGATACATGACAGCATGTTGCAAATGCCAGAGAAGCCGATCAGGTTAAGTTGATTCACGACTGATTCGGGCACGCCGCTTTTCACCAGCTGGGCGCGTCCGGCCGGCTCGTTGAACAGCCGCGCCAAATTCACCACGGCGTTGTCATCGATGGCTGTGACCATATCGGTGCTCTTGAGGTTATGGATCCAGGGCACATGTTTGTCGCCAATGCCCTCGATGCGATGGGAGCCGAAGCCGTTCTCCAGCAATGTGGGGCATTGCAGCGCCTCGGCGGCAGCAACTTTGCTGGCTGGGAAGAGCTGTTTCATGTAATCGCCGCTGGCAATCGTGCCGGCCGACCCAGTGGAAAGCGCCAAGCCGTGATATTGTCCCTTCCCAAGCTCCCGATCCAAAACGTCATACATCGCATGGCCGGTGACGTCGTAGTGCCACAAATAATTGCCAAATTCTTCGAATTGGTTGAAGATCATCAGGTCTTGCCCGGATTCGCGCAGTTCCCAACACTTGTCGAAAATTTCCTTGACGTTGGATTCGCTGCCCGGTGTCTTGATCACTTCGCCAGCCACCTTGGACAGCCAGTCGAATCGCTCTTTGCTCATGCCCTCGGGCAGAATGGCGATCGATTGCGTGCCCAGCAAGGCCGAGTCATAAGCGCCGCCGCGGCAATAGTTTCCCGTAGAGGGCCATACTGCTTTTTGGGTCGTGGGGTCGAATTGTCCTGTCACCAAACGCGGCACCAAGCAAGCGAACGCCGCTCCAACCTTATGCGCTCCCGTGGGAAACCACTTGCCGACCAACGCAATGATGCGGGCATTCACTCCAGTTAGGCTGGACGGTAATTCGATGTAGTTAACTCCGCCGTAACCACCGCCTTTGGGCTTGGGTTCATTCTTCCATGTGATGCGGAATAAATTGCGCGGCTCGACATCCCACAAGCCGATCTTGGCCAGATCTTCTTTCGCCTTCCCTGGTACTTTGCTAGGGTCTTTTTGTTGGGCGAGTGTTGGAATAATGATGTTTTGCTTGCGTGCCTGCTCGACGCCGCGCGCCAGGCGAGCCTCAATTTTAGTTAAATCAATCACGGCGCTTTTTCTTCCTAACCACATCATCCGGACCCGAGCGCACAATATAGAGCGGCCGCCCGCGGGCTTCGTCGTAAACCCGACCGATGTACTCGCCAAGTGTCCCCAGCGAGATCAACTGCACGCCGCCAAAGAACAGCACCGCGATCAACGTGCTGGCTTGACCTAGAAAAGCTTCATTGCCGGACAAGCGCAATACGATAACGGCGGCAATGCCTAACAAGGCGAGTCCGGCAGACACAAATCCAATATACGTAGCTAACTGAAGCGGAAAAAATGAAAAGCCGGTGATCGCGGTCAGAGCAAGCCTGAGCATGCTCTTCAAAGGATAGTGCGTCTGGCCGGCAAAACGCGGCGAACGATCGTAAGGCACGCCCACCTGGCGGAACCCAACCCATGCCGACATGCCGCGCAGAAAACGATGATGCTCCGGCATTTGGTTGAGCACATCCACCACCCGCCGGTCCATTAACCGGAAGTCGCCCGTATCCAGCGGAATGTCGACCTCGGTGATGCGATTGATAACGCGATAGAACGCGGCCGCGGTGGCGCGTTTGAAGAACGACTCGCCTTTGCGCTGCCTGCGTACGGCGTAAACAACCTCGTAACCATCGCGCCAATTGGCTATCAGTTCAGGAATGACCTCAGGCGGATCCTGCAGATCGGCGTCCACCAGGATGACCGCCTGACCGCGGGCGTATTCCATCCCGGCTGTCACCGCGATCTGGTGGCCAAAATTACGAGCGAAGATCACCGGGCGAATGTGTTTATCTTTTTTCGCAAATTGCAACAAAATCTCGGCCGTGCGGTCTTTAGAACCGTCGTCGACAATAACGAGCTCCCATGATTCGCCCAGCTTCTTCATCACCGCGCTGGTGCGGGCGATAAATTCGGGCAGCGTCTCGGCTTCGTTGTAAGCGGGCGCTACTAATGAGAAGACCAGTTGCGGGCTAATGAAATACCTCGATAGCGCGCTTCAGCGCAGCCAGGGTTGGCTCGATCACCTGGGCCTGTCCCGCCACCTTGGCCGCTGCGCCCACATCTTTCAATCCGCTACCTGTATTGAGCACTAAGACTGGGTCTCCAGCCCCGATTAAACCCGAATTTAGCGCGGCGCGCAGCCCGGCGAATGCAGCAGCCCCGGCCGGCTCGGCAAAGATGCCGTGGCGGCCCAGCTCGGCGATCGCATTCAAAATTTCCTGGTCTGGAACTTTGATGTAGGCTCCGCCAGTTTGCGTTGCGGCGCGCAGGCCACGCAAACCGTCGCTGGGCATATCCACCGAAATACTATCGGCCAGGGTTGTTGATTTGACGGGAGTGATCGATTCGACGCCGGCATCAAACGCATTCGTGATCGCCGCCGAGCCGTCAGACTGAACTCCAAATAAATGTGGCATTTGTTCGATCCAACCTAGGGCCAGTAGATCCTTGAACCCTTTGTGGACGCCGGCGATGATATTGCCATCACCTACTGAAATGAAAATGCTGAGCGGCTTTTTCTGTTCGGGAACCTGCTCCCAGATCTCGAACGCGGCGGTCTTTTTGCCTTCGGTGGTAAAGGGGTTGTAGCCTGTGTTGCGGCAGTACCAACCAAATTCAGCAGCGGCTTCTTTCGCTAGCGCGGTGGCCGCGCCGTAGTTGCCATCCACCAATAGCACGCGTGCGCCGAAGATCAAAAGCTGCGCCACTTTAGCTGGCGGCGCGGTTTTGGGTGCGAAGATCACAGCTTGCGCGCCAGCCGCGGCGGCCATGCCGGCCAGCGCCGCTCCGGCGTTCCCGGTGGAGGCGGTCATTGTGATCTCCGCGCCGATCTGTTGCGCACGCGCAATGACAACTGCAGATGCGCGGTCTTTGAAGGATGCAGTCGGATTGCTGCTCTCGTCTTTAATCCACAAATTTTTGAGGTTTAGCGAGCGCGCCAAAGCTTTTGGCTCGAATACCGGTGTCCAGCCGACCGCTCGCATTGGCGTCCCGTGGTGGCCAGGTTCGTCTATGGGCAATAAAGGCAAATAGCGCCATATCGAAAAATCTGTCGATTTTCGAATCGCGTCTGCTTTAAGTCCACTGAAATCCTGGACCATGTCGAGGACACCGTTGTCCTTGGGGCAAAGGTAAGTGACCTCATCGGGGCCATACTCGCTGCCGCAGACAGAACACTTATAGCCTTTGAATTTTTGCATTCCGACTACGGTAGGATCCAGGTTCCGGTTTCACCGGCGAGGGCGCGGCTGATGTTTGGCGGATCGGTGATCAAAGCTTTCGGTCCGCCAGCTTTCAAAAATCGAAGCGCGGCTTGCACTTTGGGCAGCATGCTACCGGCGGCGAAATGGCCTTCGGCGATATATTGCTCAGCTTCGGCAACCGTTATCCGATCGAGATTTTTTTGATCGGGCTTGTTAAAATTAATCGCGACTTTCTCCACTGCCGTCGAGATGAGGAGCAGCTCAGCACCAAGCTCGCGCGCCAAAAGGCTGGATGCGAAGTCCTTATCGATCACCGCCGCCACGCCGACCAGGTCTCCGTTTTCGTTCTCAATTACAGGAATGCCACCCCCACCAACACCAATCACTGTAAAGCCGCTTTCGATCAATTCCTGGATGGCAGGCTTCTCCACAATTTGCATCGGTTCCGGCGAAGCCACAACTTCGCGCCAGCCGCGCCCGGCATCTTCCACGAAATGCTTGCCTTCTTCCATTCGCTTTTTCGCGGTTGCTTCATCCAAAAAAGAGCCGATCGGTTTGCTCGGTTTCTTGAAGGCCGGGTCGTTGCGGTCCACGAGGCATTGCGTGACCACAGTGACGGCTTGCTTTTTCATGCCTCGCTTTTCGAATTCATTGTGCAGCGCCTGCTGGAACATATATCCGATCGCCCCCTGCGTATCCGCGCCGCAGTAATCAAGCGGCACCGGATGCAGCTCGTGCAGCGAAAGTTCCGAGCGGCGCAGAATGAAGCCAACCTGTGGCCCGTTGCCGTGAGTCAAAACCACGTTCCAACCCTGCGAGATCATCTCGGCCACGTAACTCATCGTTTCGCTGGCCGCCGCATACTGATCCGGCACAGTCTGGTGCTGCTTATCTTTGATCAGTGCGTTGCCGCCAACGGCAACGACTGCGATCTTGCTTGCCATCAATAGCCGCCCATCGTGAGTGCCATGACCGCCTTCTGCGCATGCAAGCGGTTCTCGGCCTGATCGATGACAGCCGATTGCGGCCCATCGAGAACTTCGTTGGTCACTTCGATATCGCGGTCGGCAGGCAACGGATGCATGAAGATCGCATCCTTGTGCGCCACCGACATTTTGTCCGCGTCGGTGATCCATTCTTTGTGCTGATCCTGCATCTGCTTGCCCTTTTCAGCATCAGTGGTGGTGAGCAGCGGTCCCCACGACTTGGCGTAAATTACATCCCCGTCTTTGAAACTTTCTTTCATATCATTGACCACATCGAAGCCTGTCTTGTGTTCCTTGGCTTGATCCTTGGCTTGCTGGACAATATCGGGCATCAATTCAAATCCCTTGGGATACGCCAGCACTACATCGGCACCGAACCGCGGCAGCTGCAGGATCAATGATTGCGGAACGGAGATCGGCTTCAGGTAGCTGGCTGCATACGCCCAGGAAACTACGACCCGCTTGCCGCGCAGATCGCGGACTTTGAAGCGTTCCATCATGGTCATGATGTCGGCTAGACATTGGTGCGGATGATAGACCTCACATTGCATGTTGAGCACCGGCACACGCGAAGCCTCGGCCACAAGGTTGAGATAGCGGTTGCCAACGCCCCACTCAACATGGCGGATGGCGATGGCATCGAAGTAGCGCCCGTAGATGGCGCCTAGCTCGCGTTCTGTGTCACCGTGCGAGATCTGAGTGGTGCGCGATTCGATGAATGCGCCATGGCCGCCTAATTGGGCCATGCCGGCTTCGAACGAGCCGCGGGTGCGCGTGCTGGAATAAAAGAAGAGCATCGCCAGTACCTGGTCGCGTAAAAGCGCGTGCGGCTCGCGCGCTGCCAGCTTCTTTTTCAAATCCCAGGCTAGGTTGAGAACCTCGTCAACTTCTGCCTTGCTGAAATCCAGATCGCCAATGAAATCTCTGCCGCGTAAGCTGCTTGCCATGTTATTTCTCCGTTGTGGAATCCAAGATTGTTGGTAACAATGCGTAAAACTCCGTGGCTTTGACCACGTCATCCAATCGCACCGAATCTTCGTTTGTGTGGGCGGTCACTTCATCGCCCGGGCCAAACCCAATGCTCGGGATCTGCGCCTTGCCCATCCAGTAGGTACCGTTGGTGCTGAAGTTCCATTTGCCGCTAGGCGCATCAGCCAGACCCAGCAGCTTGCGGGTTTCTTGCCCGGCCGCCACCAGCGGATGCTTCTCGTCCAGAGCCCAGGCTGGGAAGTACTTGTCGACTGGGTAGACGAAACCTGTATATGAGGGGTCATCGTAGAACAATTCTTTCACTTCAATACTCCCGCGCTGGTCGGCTGGGATCAATGCTTCCACCTGCTTTACGGCCTCGGCTTTGTCCTCACCAAACGTCAGCCGTCGGTCGATAAGCAAGGTGGCTTCGTCCGGCACCGCATTAATACTGGCCGTTCGCACCAGCATGTCGCTGACCGTGATCTTCCCGTTGCCCAGGAACGGATCATCGCCCAACTGCGGCTCCAGATCGCGGATTTTCTCGATCATCGGTAGCAGTTTGTAGATGGCGTTATCGCCGAGCTGGTTGCTGGCGGCATGGGCGCTGCGCCCCTTTGCCACCACTTTCATTTCAACGCGGCCTTTATGCCCGCGATACACCTGCATCTTTGTCGGCTCGCCAATGACGACGAAATCGGGCCGCACACCGGGATCGATTTCGACGAAGGTGTTGGGAGCGATGCCGTCGCACCACTCTTCCATGTTGCCGAAGTAATAGGCGGTCCAGCCTTCCAACAAACCAAGATCGCGGGCGATCGCTAAGGCGTAGACCATCCCCGGCGTGGAGCCCTTCTCATCGCACGCGCCGCGAGCGAACAGAACCCCGTCCTCAACTTTACCCACGAACGGATCCCAACCCCATTCCTTCGGATCGCCTACGCCCACCGTGTCGATATGCGAATCCAACACTATGACCCGTTTGCCGTTACCGATGCGGCCGAGGATATTTCCCATCTTGTCGAAGCGCACCTCGTCATATTTGAGGGCTCGCATTTCTTGCGCTACCCGCTCCCCCACCGGCCCGATCTTGGAATCCATGCTGGGGATGGCGACGATGTCGTGCATAAATTGCACGATGCGCTCGCGTTGAGCTTCCACACGAGCGTGAATTTCTTTAGCTAGAGCTTGCTTATCGACCATTTAGCGACCCACCCTGCGCAGAACGCGGAATCGGAAATAACCCGGCAGGAAATAACTGCGCGTGATGGACATCACCGCACCGTCCAACGAAAACAATGAAGACCTGAAATGCAGCACCACATCGCCGCGCTGAATTCGCAATGCGCGCGCCACATTCGATTCGACCGCCGTGGCCTGGATCTCGGTGTCTGAGCTGCGCACTTGCGGTTTGCCGCGCTTCAGCAACAAGTCCAGAACTGATCCCGTAAATTCTTCGCGCAGCTCAGCCTCATTTACAACGGACTCAGGCAGAATATCGATCAGATACGCAACCGGCCGATCCTCTGCTTCAATAACGCGAGCCACTTGCAATACCTTGTTGGCTTTCAAAATGTCTTTTTCTTCTTCATCGGCAGCCCGCGCTTCGATCTCGTAATCGCCCATGCGCACTTCCAACCCAGCGCGAGCAGCCATGCTCTCGATGCTTTCGAGTAGCTCAAGGCCGCTGTCCAACACGCTGGACGGATGCACGACAAAGGTGCCCACCCCTTGTCTTCGCTGAATAAGTCCTTGCGTTTCAAACGTACGCATCGCTTCGCGCAACGTGGCGCGCGAGACACCCATCATCTCCGCCAGCTTCGGCTCTGTGGGTAAACGCTCGCCTGGCCCCATGCCGGAGATCAGTTCGCCAAGCTGGTCGTGTAAGCGATTGGAAAGACTGCTGTGACCGCGCATATTAGTTAGCGAGCAATCGCGCCGCGGTGCGGTTGTGTGTCTCGATCACCTGGGGCAATTCTAACGTTTGCAATTCTCCTCCTTTGACTACAAAGCGACCGCCAACCACCGTGTGGTCAGCGCGCACTGGCGCGCAGAACACCAAGGCAGCCAGCGGGTCGTGCAATGCTCCCGCAAAATCAAGCTTGTCTAGTTTCACTGCGAAGAAATCGGCGCATTTGCCAACTTCTAGCGAACCGATATCGCCGCGGCCAAGAACCGCCGCGCCGCCGCGCGTCGCCACCTCGAGCGCCTGCCGCGCCGTCATCAGCGCCGGGGTTTCCCCACCTGAAAGCGATGCACCGCGTAAGCCGGCATCCAGCCGTGCCAGCAGCATCGCTTGGCGGGCTTCGGCCAACATGTGCGACGAGTCGTTGCTCGCTGATCCATCCACTCCGAGCCCAACCTTGACCCCCGTGTTCAACATTTTTAGCAACGGGGCGATGCCAGAGGCAAGGCGCATGTTTGAAGTAGCACAATGGGCAACCCCGCATCCCTTTTCCGCGTAGTGGGCGATCTCAGCATCATTGACGTGCACAGAGTGAGCGAACCAAACATCCTCGCCGGTCCAACCCAATGTTTCCATCCAGGCCACGGGGCGCATGCCAAAATTTTCCTGCGTATATTTTTCTTCGTCTTGGGTTTCGGCCAAGTGGGTATGCAGCATGACTTTGTATTCACGCGCTAACTTGGCGGTTTCGCGCATCAGGTCCTGCGAAACACTGAATGGCGAACACGGCGCCAGGACCACCTGGGTCATGGCGCCATGATCAGCATCGTGGTACTCCTCGATCAGCCGGGCGCTATCCGCCAAAATTTCATCTTCTTTTTCGACTACGGAATCAGGTGGTAAGCCGCCCTGGCTTTCGCCGACGCTCATCGAACCCCGCGAGGCTTGTAGCCGCACGCCTATTTGCAATGCGGCATCGATCTCATCATCAAGCCGCACTCCATTGGGGAAGACATATAGGTGGTCAGCGGCGGTGGTGCAACCCGACAGAGCCAGCTCAGCCAATGCGATCTGCGTTGAGACTATGATGTCTTCGGGGCGCATGCGCGCCCAGATCGGGTATAGCGTCTTGAGCCAGTTGAAAAGATTGGCGTTCTGCGCAGCAGGGACAGCGCGGGTGAGCGTTTGATAGAAGTGGTGATGAGTGTTTATGAGGCCGGGCAAAATAATATGCCCGGCCAGATCGAAAACTTCATCGGCTATCTCGGGTAGTTGTGCAGTTGGTCCAACCTTTTCGATCACGCCATCGCGGACAAACAAACCAGCATCGCGAAGCTCTCTTCGCTGGTCGTCGAAAGTGGCCACCAGGGCCGCATTTTTGATAAGAAGCGTGGTCAAGGTTGTCCAGTTGTCAGACAACCCAAGTCTAACAGTGGCTTATTTTGCTGTCAATCTGCGAGCTCTGCCGCTCGCAACGTATTCTCGATCAGCATCGCGATCGTCATTGGGCCAACCCCGCCGGGCACCGGCGTGATCGCCCCAGCGACTTGGCTGGCCTCTTCAAACGCGACGTCGCCTACCAAGCGATAGCCAGATTTGGCGTTTTTATCTTCTACGCGATTGACCCCGACATCGATCACCACTGCCCCCGGCTTGATCCAATCGCCGCCCACCATCTCGGCCTTGCCGACTGCGGCGATCAGCACATCCGCCGTACGGCACAGCGCCGCCAGATCCCGTGTTTTGGAATGAGCAACCGTCACGGTCGCGTCCGCGTTCAAGAGCAGCAAAGAAAGCGGTCGGCCAACGATATTGGAACGCCCTAGCACGACCGCGTTGGCGCCAGCCAACTGTGTGCCGGCTTCAGCCAGCAAACGCATAATGCCAGCCGGCGTGCAGGGCACAAAGCGCGGCTCTCGGCCCCTTTGTGCCAGCAATCCGACATTTTCCGGATGTAAGCAATCGACGTCTTTGTGCACCGCGACGGCCTGTTGAACCGCGGCTGCGTCGATCTGCACGGGCAGTGGAAGTTGCACTAATATTCCATGCACATCGGGGCGATTGTTTAGTTCATCTATCAGATGAAGCAAGTCTTGTTGGGTGGTACCTGCAGGCAGTTCGTAACCAAACGAGAGCATACCGGCTTCTTCACAAGCTTTGCGCTTGTTGCGCACATAGACCTGCGATGCAACGTCGTCGCCGACGATTATGGTTGCAAGACCAGGTTGGGGCCCGCCTTTTGCTACCCGGGCAGCAACCTTGGCTCCCACTTCCGACCGAATTCGCGCAGCCAACGCCTTGCCGTCTAGGATTCTTGCGGACATTGGCTGATTATAAGGAAGGAGCGCCCTCTCGAGCGCTCCTTTGTTTGCAATAACTACCAACCTTAAACATCCAGGTTCTGGACTTCCTTGGCGTGGGTCTGGATAAAACGTTTGCGCGGGGCAACTTCATCGCCCATCAGCATGCTGAAGACGTGATCGGCTTCCTTAGCATCATCCACATTCACTTGAAGAAGAATGCGAATCGCTGGGTCCATGGTGGTAGACCACAGTTGTTCCGGGTTCATTTCGCCCAAGCCTTTATAGCGTTGCACGTAAGCGCTCTCTGCTTTCTTAACCCCAAGACCCTTTAGCACTCCGTCTCGCTGCTTCTCGGAATAAGCCCATTCCACCGCCTTGCCATTGGTGATGCTATACAGCGGTGGCTGAGCGATGTAGAGATAGCCCTCGTGGATCAACGGCTCCATGTAACGGAAAAAGAAAGTCAGCAGCAATGTGCGGATGTGGCTGCCATCAACATCCGCATCCGTCATGATAATAATTTTCTTGTAGCGCAAGCCGCTGATGTCGAAACCTTCGCCAACACCGGTGCCAAGCGCCGAGATCAACGCTCGCACTTCATTGTTGGAAAGAATCTTGTCTAAGCGAGCGCGCTCGGTGTTGAGGATCTTGCCCCGCAACGGCAGGATCGCCTGGAAATGGCGATCTCGGCCTTGCTTGGCAGACCCACCGGCCGAGTCACCCTCAACGATGTACAGCTCGCTCTTCTCCGGATCGCGTTCGGAGCAGTCTGCCAGCTTACCAGGCAGGGTTAAGCTCTCGAGCGCGGACTTCCGGATGACGAGATCGCGCGCTTTGCGGGCCGCATCGCGTGCGCGAGCAGATGTAAGACACTTTGCCACTATTGCGCGTGCAGATGTGGGATCCTTCTCAAGAAATTCTCCGAAGTGCTCGTTCACAACTTGCTGAACGTAGGTCTGTACTTCAGGATTCATCAGCTTGACTTTAGTCTGGCTTTCGAACTGCGGGTCCGGCACCTTCACGCTGACGATCGCAGTTAAGCCTTCACGCGTATCATCTCCCGTGAAGTTCGGGTCGGATTCTTTGAGCAAGTTGTTCTTGCGGCTGTAATCGTTGATCGTGCGGGTCAGCGCCGAGCGCAGTCCCGTCAGGTGAGTACCGCCGTCGATCGTGTTGATCGTATTGGCAAATGCATACACCGATTCGGTGTATGCGTCAGTAAACTGGATAGCGACATCGACGACAACGTTGTCAATCTCCTGCTCGTAGAAGAAGACCGGCTGCAAAGCGGCCTTGTCGCGATTGAGATAGCGCACGAACGACTTGATGCCGCCTTCAAAATAGAAGGTCATCTCGCGCCCGTCGCGTTCGTCGGCCAGGAAGACTGTCACGCCGCGGGTGACAAAAGCCATCTCGCGGAAACGGAGCACTAGGGTCTCGAACTTGTATTCGAGATCGCCCTTGAAGATCGTCTCGTCGTATTTAAATGTGGTGCGGGTGCCGGTGTGGTCTTCCTTCTTCATCTTGCGCAGGGTTTTTACCGGCCCGGTCGGTTTACCGCGCTCGTAAGATTGTCCGTAAACCGAGCCGTCCCGGCTGACTTCGACCTTACACCATTCGGAAAGCGCATTGACCGCTGAAACACCTACGCCATGCAAACCGCCGGAAACCTTATAGGCTCCGCCGCCAAACTTGCCGCCGGCGTGCAGCATGGTCATGACCACTTCGAGGGCCGACTTCTTAACCCGAGGATGTTGATCGACCGGGATACCGCGGCCGTTATCGGCCACGGTGACGCTGCTGTCTTTATGGATAATGACGTCAATCCGGGTAGCTACTCCCGCCATGGCCTCGTCGATGGAGTTATCGACCACCTCGGTGACCAGGTGGTGCAAGGCTTTGATGTCCGTTCCGCCGACGTACATGCCGGGGCGGCGGCGAACGGCCTCTAGACCCTCTAATACCTGGATGCTCTCAGCCTGATAGGCTTTTGGCTGTGCTTTTGTTGCCACTAAACGACCTCCGTTAGCCTATTGAAACTACAGGGAAAAAATTCCCCACTTCCCTGTTGCAAGTCTTAGATTGATAAAGACCTTGATTTCTTACGCGAAAAGTTGTTGTTCCTCGAACCGGGGGCAGAAGGAGGAGCAACATCTCTTGGCAAACGCTCTCGGGATTTGGCTTTTTGGTATGTATGTTCTATTTTACCACAGCGAGCCCGCCTCCGCTTCTCATCTGGCGGTTCTTCTTTTTAACCTTGACGAGCCCAGCTTGTTATGTAGAATGTAGGTTCACATCGAATGAACCGCCATTCCCATCAATTAAGTAAGCCAATGGGTCTGATGAATGAGGCGCTCGCGCGCCTCTATTTTTAGCAGGACGGTTCGGAAGGAGGTGCAACGGGTCGAGGTTCTAAAAAAGAAGCCCAGTAATAAAGCTACTTCCTAGGAAGATTCACTATATCAACAAGTTTTCGGAGGAGTAAGAATGTCCAAAAAGTTATTCGCTTTGCTGGCACTGTTGACAGTCGCCAGCATGATGTTGGCAGCTTGTGCGCCCGCTGCCCCCGCGGCTACTGAGGCTCCGGCTGAAGAAGAACCCGCAGAAGAAGAACCGGCAGCAGCGTTCGAGTGCACGGATGCTCTCGGTTGTGTGGACGTCGCCCCTGGCGACCCGATCCACATCGCCTGGATCCAGACCGTTACCGGCGCCACTGGCCCCTTGGGCCTGACCAACGTGCGCGGCGCTGAAGTTGCGCTGAACGAAGTTGGTTTCGAACTGCTCGGCCACCCGATCCAATGGGACGGTGAAGACTCCCTCTGCTCCATCGAGGGTGGTCAGGCCGCAGGCACCCGCATCGCTTCTGACCCAACAGTTGTTGCCATCGTTGGCACCACCTGCTCCGGCGAAGCCCGCGGCGCTATGCCCCTGATCTCAGAGGCTGGTATGGTCATGATTTCCCCGTCCAACACCAACCCTGACCTCACCAACCCCGAGCACCCAGACCATTGGGCAGGTTACTTGCGCACTGCGCACAATGACTTGTTCCAGGGTCGTATCGCAGCTGAGTTTGCTTTCAATGAACTCGGTCTGACCAGCGCAGCCACCATTCACGACGGCAGCCCCTATGCAGAAGGCTTGCAGGCTGTTTTCGCGGATGTGTTTGCTGAGTTGGGTGGAACTGTCACCGCTCAGGAAGCTGTAAACGTTGGCGACACTGACATGGGCCCAATTCTCACCAGCATCGCCACCGGCGCTCCTGCAGTGATCTACTATCCCATCTTCGAACCTGAAGGTGGCTACATCGCCGACCAGATGTGTGACGTTGCTGGTTTGGAAAACACCGTGGGTATGGGCGCTGATGGTCTGTTGACCAGCACCTTCCCCGGCGCTGCAGGTGACTGTGCAGTTGGCATGTACCTCTCCGGTCCCTTTGTGACCCCCGAGGACCAGGCTGACTTCCTCGCCTCCTACAATGAGCTGTTCGGTGAAGGCCCCGCCGCTGGCTTCGGCCCCCACTCCTATGACGCCATCAACATGATCATGGGCGCCATCGAAGCGGTTGCCACTGTGGATGCGGACGGAACTGTCCACGTTCCTCGCCAGGCTCTGCGTGACCACTTGTACGCGACCTCCGGCTATGCCGGCCTGACTGGTACCTTGTCTTGCGACGCTAATGGCGACTGTGCCACCGGCGAAGCGTTGGCTGTGTATCAGGTCACTCAGGAAAACGTCGACGGCTCGGTTGACCTCTTGACCAATCCTGCTTTCTGGACTCCGTAAGAGTAAACCGAACAAAGTTCGAACGAACCTGAGATAGGTTCTAGAAAAAGATGAGCCGGGTGCATTCCCTGCGCCCGGCTCATTCTTAAGCAAAAGAGAAGGAGAGATCTCTATGTTGAAAAGATTGCGCGAGCGGATCAGCCTCACCGACGTGTTCATGTGGGCGGTGGGCGCTTTCTTACTCTACATTATTATTCGTGGCTCCATTGCCACTCTCGTCCTTGGCAAGTATTCTGCTCGCCAATGGTTTGACATTGCCGTTTCGGGGCTTGCCCAAGGAAGCATTTACGCACTTATTGCCCTCGGTTACACACTTGTTTACGGTGTTTTGCGCATGATCAACTTCGCTCACAGCGAAGTTTTTATGGGTGGAGCCTTCACCGGTTACTTTGCGGCTGACTACCTTAATCAAATCGGTCAATTGCAATCCCAGCCGGTGCTGAGCCTGCTAATTGTGTTTACGGTCTCGATCCTTACTTCAGTTGGGATCTCAGTTCTCTTGGAGCGAATTGCTTATCGCCCCCTACGCCGCGCCCCCAGGCTTGTTCCGCTGATCACTGCCATTGGTGCTTCATTCGTTTTGCAGTATGTATTTCGCGGTTTCTTTGGTTCCCAGTTCAAGTCCTATCCAGAAGTTGATGCTCTGCAAGGAAACTTCACCCTCATGGGTGATTTCACCATTGGCAAAATTGAAGTGCTGGTGATCATCTCGGCTGCGGTTCTCATGCTTGTACTTTATACCTACGTGCAGCGGACTAAGACCGGCAAAGCGATGCGCGCCGTTTCAGAAGACAAGGATGTGGCCGCCCTCATGGGCATCAACGTGGATGCGATCATTGTGCGCACCTTCATGTTGGGTGCGGCTATGGCTGGCGCAGCCGGCGTGCTGTATGCGCTGATGTTCCGCAACGTGCAATTTTTCATGGGTTTCTTTCCGGGAATTAAAGCCTTCACCGCCGCGGTCTTGGGCGGCATCGGCAATATCCCCGGCGCCATGCTCGGGGGTATTTTCCTCGGACTATTCGAGTCCATTGGCCCAAGCCTCTTTTTGGATGGGCTCGGCATCCCCGCGCCCTATCAAATGAAAGACGCGATCGCCTTCACTATGCTTGTGCTGGTGCTCATTTTCCGCCCGACCGGTATCTTGGGCGAGCGCCTGGCCACCAAGAAGGCTTAAGGGAGTATTTATGGCTGTTGAGACCCTCAGCAAAACAAAAGCGCCATCAGCAGTGCCAGCTACAATGGACTTCAACTGGAAAACGGCCGGGCGCATCGGCTTCATCGGCGGCATCCTGGCCGTATTGGTTTCCGTGATCGGCATGGTCGAGACCTTCGACGGCCGTGACATTATCGGCGGCGTGATCTCAATGGGCCAGACTGTGGTGGTCGCCCTCATCTTCGCCACCGCCTTTATGGCGGCCGACCGCTCTTCGAAGACCAGCCCGCTCTTCCATATCCTTGGCGGCGGGCTGAGTGGCTTGATCTCCGCCGTCATGCTTGCGTTGTTCGTTTGGGTCAGCCAGCTGGTCAATCTGCGTGAGATATTCGTCAACGTCTCACCCTCCCTGATCGCGATTCTGACCTTCGACAAAGAGCTGCCCGCAGAACTGAGCGCGGCAGTCATCCAACTCTTGCTAACCGGCCTGGTCCTCGGCGTAGTGGCTGGCGTCTTGCGCGCCGCCCCAATCAAGATCCGCAACATAATTTTCAGCGGCATGCTGTGGGTCGTGGCCATCGGCTTGCTAGGAGAGCTAATCCGTACACTGGTGACTGGGCGTGCGATCGAGGACCAAGTTGCATGGGTCCTGGGTGGGCGCCTTGAAAAAGGCCTGTCGGTAAATGGCGCGGTCTCAATTTTCATTTTTGCCAGCTTGCTAAGCTTCATCTCGCAGACCTTTGGCGCCCGGATCGGCAAAGAAGTTCAGACCCGCCGTGCCGCCTTGCCAGCTACCACCCAACGCATTCTGAACGGTGTCATCCTGCTGGTCGTTTTCCTCGTTTTGTGGCAATTGCCGCAATACCTTGGTTTATATCTGAGCGACGTCGCCAACACGGTCGGCCTGTATATCCTGATGGGTCTCGGCCTTAACATCGTGGTTGGTTTCGCTGGCCTGCTGGACTTGGGCTACGTGGCCTTTTTCGCCATCGGCGCATATGTGATGGGCGTTGCTACTAGCTCCGCAGTTGGCGACGGCCGCGGCCAAATCCTGTTTTCTCTAAACTGGACCTTCTGGGAGGCGCTGCCACTGGCGATCCTGGTTGCTTTGTTTGCCGGCATCCTGCTCGGCATCCCGGTGCTCAAGATGCGCGGCGACTACCTCGCCATCGTGACCCTTGGCTTCGGCGAGATCATCCGCATTATGGCGCTCTCGGATTATCTGAAACCCAACATCGGCGGCGCACAGGGCATCGTCGGCATCCAGCCCATTATCTTGGCCGGACAAAACCTATCCAATCCCATTTCGCTTTTCCATGTGGTCCTGATCGCCTGCGTGATCGTTGGCTTCGTCGCCTGGCGTTTGCGCGATTCGCGCGTTGGACGCGCCTGGAAAGCCATTCGTGAGGATGAGGATGTTGCTGCCGCGATGGGCATCAACCTAGTCAGCACGAAGTTGCTGGCATTCGGGGCTGGAGCCGCATTCTCCGGACTAGCTGGGGCAATCTTTGCTTCCAAACTCACGTCGATTCAGCCAGGCTCCTTCTCGTTTATCGTCTCGATCAATATTCTTGCGCTGATCATCATCGGCGGCATGGGCAGCATTCCGGGCGTTCTCGTCGGCGCCCTGGCGCTGGTAGCTCTGCCCGAACTGTTGCGCGAGTTCGCAGAATTCCGCCTGCTGGTTTACGGTGTTGTCCTGGTGATGATGATGCTCTACAAACCAGAAGGCCTGTTGCCGGAAGAAACGCATAAGGCAGAGCTGCATGAAGATGAAAATATTCCCGCTGAGTCGCACGCCTGAGCGCCGAGGAGATTGAATGACATCCACTCTTATTGCTAAAGGCGTTACCAAGCGGTTCGGCGGCTTGGTCGCTGTGAACAATCTGGACTTCGAGATCCCTGAGAAATCGATCTCCAGCATCATTGGCCCCAACGGCGCGGGCAAGACCACCTTCTTTAACTGCATCACCGGGTTTTACAACCCGGAAGAAGGCACCATTCTTTTCGACGGACACGAGATCCAGGGCCTTGCACCGGATCGAGTGACCCGTCTCGGAGCCTCGCGTACCTATCAAAACATCCGCCTGTTTGCCAATATGACCGCTATCGAAAATGTCCTAGTTGGTCAGCATCCGCAAATGAAGAACGGCTTCTTTGACGCCGTCTTCCGCACCCCACGCTTCAATCGCGAGGAAAAAGCCGCGGTCGAAGAGGCTCGCCGTCTGCTGCGCTTCGTCGGCTTGCGCGGTATGGGCGATACCCTGGCTCGCAACCTGCCCTATGGCGCCCAACGCCGCCTGGAGATCGCTCGCGCTCTGGCCAACAAGCCCAAGCTCCTGCTCCTCGACGAACCAACCGCGGGCATGAACCCGAATGAAACTGGAGAGCTGACTGCCTTCATTCGCGACCTGCGCGATACGCTCGGGATCACGATCTTGCTGATCGAGCACGATATGCGCGTCGTGATGGGGATCAGCGAGCAGATCACCGTGTTGGACTATGGTTCCAAGATAGCCGAGGGCAAGCCTACGGATATTCAGAGCAATCCGTCCGTGATCGAAGCCTACCTAGGACGCGGCGCCGCCTCTGGCTTAAAGAGTGCCAAACAAACTACCAAAGAACCGAGCTGAGGAACCGCAATTATGGCGATGCTTGAAGTAAGCAATATCCACACATACTACGGAAACATCCACGCTCTCAAGGGCGTTTCGATCGAAGTTAACGAAGGCGAGATCGTCACACTGATAGGCGCCAACGGCGCCGGCAAGACGACGACGCTGCGCACGATCTGCGGGCTGCTGAAGCCGCGCGAGGGTCACGTCAAACTGAACGGCGAGGACCTGATCAATTACCCCGCCCATGAACTGGTGTACAAGGGCATCGCAATGGTGCCTGAAGGCCGTGGAGTGTTCGGCAAGCTGACTGTCGAAGAGAATCTGGAGATGGGCGCTTATAGTCGCAATGACAAGAGCACTCTCGAATCCGACAAAGATCGCATCTTCACGTTGTTCTTGCGCCTGAAGGAACGCCGCAAGCAGGTGGCCGGCACGCTTTCGGGCGGCGAACAGCAAATGCTGGCAACCGGCCGGGCGATGATGGCCCGCCCGAAGTTGCTGCTGATGGACGAGCCCTCGATGGGTTTGGCGCCGATCCTAGTCGATAGCATCTTCGAAACGATCAAGCTGATCAACAAGGAAGGCACCACAATTTTGCTGGTCGAGCAAAACGCGCTCATGGCGCTTTCAATTGCCAACCGCGGCTACGTGTTGCAGACGGGCCAGATCGTGCTGACCGACAAAGCTGACGTTTTATCTAAAAACCCGACGGTGCAAAAAGCCTACCTGGGCATTGACTAGAGGTTCGGGCAAAGAAACGAAGGGCGCAGATATCTGCGCCCTTTTTTGTTTTTTATCCCCTTCCCCAACCCTTCCCCTTACCAGGGGAAGGGTGACTGCAAAGCAGTCGGGATGGGGTTGAATTAGAATTCCGCAATGCTCATCTTGAATTCCACTGAAGTCCGACAGGCATTGCCAATGGCGGAGTGCATCGAGGCCATGAAGCAGGCTTATGCGGCGCTTTCGGCGGGCACGGCTGAGGTGCCGTTGCGCATGCGCTTGCCGGTGAAACCGCACGAAGGCTTCAGCGTGTTCATGCCCGCCTTTGTCGACGAGAAGGACGGGCAAGCCCTGGCAGTCAAGATCGTTTCCGTTTTCAGCAAAAATCCGGCCAAAAATCTGCCGCTCATCCATGCCGCTGTCGTCGTTATGGATCCGCAAACGGGCGCGATGGAAGCCATCCTTGAAGGCGGTACGCTGACCGCCATTCGCACCGGCGCAGGCTGCGGCGCTGCCACCGATCTGCTGGCGCGGCCGGACACCAAGACTGCCGCCATCATTGGCGCCGGGGTGCAATCGCGCACGCAACTCGAAGCCCTGTGTGCGGCGCGCAAGATCGAGACAGTGTGGGTCTATTCGCCGAATGGCGAGCATGTGAAACGTTTCATCGCAGACCTGGCGGGCAAGAACGGAATTCCGAAAGATCTGCGCGCCGCGGCAAGCGCCAAGGAAGCCGTGCAAAACGCCGATATCATCAGCGCGGCAACCACCAGCAGCGCGCCGGTCTTCGCCGATGCTGACGTAAAGCCGGGCGCACACATCAACGGTGCCGGCTCGCATTCCGCCACGATGCAAGAGATCCCCGGCGAAACAGTTGCCCGCGCCCGCGTGATGGTTGATAGCCGTAGCGCCTCGCAGGTCGAGTCCGGCGACATCGCCATCCCACTGCAAAACAAAACCATCCGGGAAGCCGACATTGCTGAAATTGGTGAAGTTGTTCTTGGCAAAGCCAAGGGCCGGACGTCGCCTGAGCAGATCACCTTCTTCAAGTCTGTCGGCGTCGCAGTGCAGGATGCAGTTGCCAGTCGCGTCGTTCTTGCCAACGCGCGCAAGCTCGGTCTTGGCACAGAGGTGGCATGGTAGATCTGCCCAAGACCGCCTCCGCGGTGATCATTGGCGGCGGCGTGATGGGCGCCTCAACCGCCTATCATCTGGCGAAGCGTGGCGTCACCGATATCGTTTTGCTGGAAAAAGAGCAGTTCTTCGGACAAGGCGCCACCGGTCGCTGCGCTGGCGGCGTCCGTTACCAGTTCGCCACCGACGTCAACATTCGCCTCTCACTGCAAAGCCTGCCCATGCTTGAGCGCTTCGCCGAAGAAATGGGCCAACCGGTCGATTACCGCCAGTGCGGTTATTTGTTCTTGCTAACGGAGCAAAAGGATATCGACAAGTTCAAGCACAACGTGGCTTTGCAGCACAAGCTCGGTGTCCAAACCGAGTGGCTGACCGGCGACGAGATCCGCAAGCGTTTGCCGCAAATGAACCTTGATGATGTTCAGGCCGGAACCTTTAATGCCAAGGATGGCATCGTTGATCCGAATGGGGTGGTGATGGGCTACATCAACGCGGCAACCAAACTCGGCGCGCAACCTGTAAGCAGCATCGTGGTGACCGGGCTC
>JANWHN010000027.1 GCA_025450445.1 Anaerolineales bacterium
GCGCGCCACCCGACTGCACATAAGCCAGCACGTCTTCCTTGGTCACGCGGCCCCCTGCGCCGCTGCCGTGCACGGCCGCCAAATTTACACCATGCTCTGCCGCGATCCGCGCTACCAGCGGCGAGACCGCTCCGGTTCCTTGCGAAGCATGCGCCGCGGGTGCACTTTGCAGAGGCACTACCCTCGCCGGCTGCGAAGTTGCTGCCACCGGAACCGGTTGAACCGCCCCAGCTTTTGGTTGCTCAGGTTGAACTTTCGCTTCAGTCTTAGCCTTCGGCGCTTCGCCCCCGCCACTGCTGGGCACAGCCTCGCCCGCTTTGCCGATCCACACCAACACGCTATCTACCGGGACTGTGCTGCCTTCGCTCTGCATGATCTTAAGCACCGTGCCACTCACCGGACTGGGGATTTCCGTGTCGACTTTGTCGGTGTTTACCTCAACAAGCGGGTCGTATTCCTTGACCTCGTCCCCTTCTTTTTTCAGCCACTTGGTGACCGTGGCGTCGGTGACGCCTTCGCCCATCTGAGGCAGCGTGACTTTAGTTGCCATTACTTCTCGATCCTTTGCGCAACAATTTCAGCAATATCCAGCAATTGTAAATCAGGCGCCTCGCTCTTTGCAGCATCCGTCAACATGATCATGCAGAACGGGCAGCCGACGGCCATCGTCTTGGCGCCCACTTCCTGCGCCTGGCGGATGCGCTCCGTGCTGACCCGCGATGTGCCGTGCTCTTCTTCCTTCCACATCTGCGCGCCGCCCGCCCCACAGCAGAAGGATTGCTTTTTGCTCTTAGCCATCTCGATCAAATCTGCATCCACCGCATTCAAGATGCTGCGCGGCTCGATAAGCACGCCGTTCTGGCGACCTAGGTAGCAGGGATCGTGCATGGTCAACTGTTCGGTCCCGCTTTTGTTGACCTTGAGCCGACGAGTCTTGATCAGCTCATCAATAAATTCTGTATGGTGGACTACTTCGTAGTGTCCGCCGAACTGCTGATATTCATTTTCCAGGGCATGCATGCAGTGCGGGCAGGTGGTGAGAATGCGCTTGGGGGCCACCGCGTTGAGCATCTTCACATTGGCAGTAGCAAGCTCATTGAACAGGAATTCGTTGCCCGCTCGCCGCGCCGAGTCGCCGTTGCACTGCTCGCGTTGCCCCAGCACCGCATAGCTGACGCCCGCCGCTTCCAATATTTGCACCAACGCTCGCGCCGTCTTCTGGGCTCGGGGGTCCGTCGCCGGGGCACAGCCAACCCACCACAGGATCTCAGCCGTCTGATTCTGTTCGACCGTCGGGACATTCAATCCCTCGGCCCACTTGAGCCTTTCAACTGGCGGCACATTCCATGGGTTTACGCTGCGCTCCATTCCTCGGAAAGCAACCTGCCATTGATCCGGGGCTTTGTTCTCCATCAGCACCATGGAACGGCGGATATCCATAATGTCCCGCATCGGATCGTTGCCCACCGGGCAAATATCCGTACAAGCCCCGCAGGCTGTGCAGGCCAGGACAGCTTCTTCGGTGATCGCAAATTCCAGCAGCGTTTTCGTGGAAGTTTCGCCATTTGCTAGGCGAGCACCTTCGTCGTTAATGAAATAGCGCTTGTTGATCTCCAGCGCCGCTGGCGAAAGCACCTTGCCCGTTGTATATGCCGGGCAGGCATCCTGGCAGCGGTTGCACATGATGCACGCGTACGCGTCCAGCATTTGATGCCAGGCGAATTCCTCGATCCGCGTCGCCCCAAATTGGTCCGCGTTCGGATCGTCAAAGTTCAGTTTGTCCAATGCGCCTGGCGACGGGCGCTCGGGCCGCAGCAGGAAATTGATCGGCGCCATAAAAATATGGATATGTTTCGAATACAGGAAATACGGGAAGAAGGCCATGATCAGGCCGATTGCCAGCCAAAAGCCGATGTGTTCCCCGACCACCAACGTTGATGCAGGGAGTGGGGACCATACGCTTGACACCGCGCTAGCGAACGGCTGCCAAGTATCAGCGCCATTAAGCGCCAGCTTGAACGTTTGACCCAAGAAGCGCCCGCCCACATGCAATAAGATGAAGAAGCCGACGATCAGTGAATCGCGGCGGATCCCAGCGCGCGCCTTCGGATGCACCAGTGTTGTTTCGCGAATGCGCAATTCAGGCGCACCTACGACGAAGCGGCGCACCAGCAGCGCGCTCATTCCTGCCAGCCCGGCGACGCTGAGCAGGTCGGCAAGCAATCGATAGCCATCCCCAATCGCGCTTTCGCCTAGAAAAATAAAGTTCGGTAGTAAGCCTTCAAGGACATCGCCGATATTTACGAACAGGTAAAACATGAAGGCCCATACCACCAAGGCGTGGAAAAGGCTCACCAGCAGTCGTTTGCGCCACACCGGCGTAAGCGCCACGGTCTTAATTCCTGCGTCCAGTAAGCGCTTGGGGATTATTTTCCAAACCGGCTTACCGCGCCCGCGGCCGATGATGCGTATGATTCTTACGCACGCTCGAAGGACCAAAACCACGGTCGCAAGCGCAGCAAGGGCAAAAATTATCTTTTCAGGCAGAGTTAGCATAAGTTAGGGCAGTTTACCACCCCGCAACAAAACAGCGGCGGATTAACCGCCGCTGTCAACGTACTGGACAAATTATTCGTTCGAAATCTGTCGCTGTTAAAGTTAAACGTACAAATTTTTTCGAGACTAAGCCCCGCCAGACCCATACAGTGATGGATCCTCAGGAGTGCGCCCCGATGGGTCATGCACATATACCCAATCGCCCAGGGTCGCCCAATTGAAAAGCCAGTGGGAATCGGCGACCGAGAGGTTCACACACCCATGTGATTGCTCAAACCCAAAACGCGCCCGCCAATAAGCGCCATGCAAAGCTCGCGCATCGTCAAAGTACATGGCCCATGGCACGTCTTCAAGGAAATAAAAATCAGAGCGGTCGGCGGTGAAGACGCCCCGCATCAATGTCGATTCATGTTTTTCGTAAACCTGAAAAAGTCCTGGCCGGGTCCAAACGCCCGGCAAACCAGTCGCGATCAGGGTCGCAAACGCCAACTGGCTATCTTCGTATACCGCAATCGTCTGCTCCTGGAGATTGATATCGATCCAGCGACCGCTATCAACCCCTGCGGGCGGGGTGGTATTCGGAAACACCAAGCGTGCTTGCCGCGATTCCAGCCACACCTCTGGCCCGACCCGGAACCAGCGCAACCCGTTGGCTTCGGCGATCTCATACACAAATACCATGTCGAATGGATTGTAGGTTCGCGTGGCTAGCGGAAATTCAAGTCCGGGCCCGGTGTATGTCGGCTGAAGGATGCCACCTTGGAAATTTTCAAGGACCCAGCCAAAGGTCTGCGCCGGTGTTGCATAAAACTCCAGCCCTGCAAATTGCGAATACGCCTGGTTGGGTGTAATGTCACCGCGGCGCATCCATTCGCCGAAATTGATCATGTAAAAGTTCTTGCCGTCGATCTCCTGCACGTCCTGATAGGTCACATAGACGAGCCCGCCCTCCATGGTCCGCAGCACTGGCTTGCCTGCGTGGGCATCAGAAGGGGTGGCAAAGATCGGCGCATTGGCGGTGTTTACTCGTGCGTAATAAAAGGGAAGTTGCGACAGGCTGGGATCTGGTGAATTTGAAGGCAGGATGCTGGTCGGGTCAACCAACCCATATTCAACTTTGACCCGCAGGTTAAGCCATGGCCCGGCCTGCAGACAGTCGCCAACGCGCATGGCGAATTTGCTTGGCAGACAACTTACTTGCAGAGCAGGCGCCGCAAACGCGGGGGTCGGGAATACGTTTAGCAGGATTGAAAAGAGAAATAGGCCAAGGATTATTGATTTCATCGCCGAAAATTATATCCAGTGGAGTTCGCAGAAAATAAGCTTTAACTTAGCGGGTTCTTTCCGCCGGAAGCTCAATATCGCGAATTGCCCAGATCGCCACCAGATTGAACACAACCGCCACAAAAACGGCTGCACCAAAACCGAATGCATAAAGCGGAGAAACGAACAGGCTCGCCGAAGCACGGCCGATGGACGCAGTCGTGAAAAACCCGGACATCATCGTAGCTCTAGCCTTTGGCATGACCTCGGTCATTAATGGAATCGAACTTATGATCAGGAACTCGAAGCTTATGTAAAAGAAGAATAGGGCAACCAATGCCCCGGTCAAACTTGATTGCATTAGGGGCAGCGTCAAAACGGCAAGCGAGTTGACCACTAACCCAATGAAGATAGAACGTTTCTTTCCCAATCGATCTGTGATGAGGGCCACCAATCCTTCACCACTGATTTCCGCGATCCCCAAAACAACCGCGGCCGCTCCGAGAGCGGCCAACTTCAGACCAAAGCTGTCTTCCATCCAAACGCCAAAAACAAGATTGATAATCTCATTCGCCACACCGGATAGCAATGTGAAGCCAAGCGCGGCTCGGGCGGCGGGAGATTTTAAAATTATGCGAAAGTTAGCAATAAAAGTGGGTGGCGCTTTCGAAGGCGGCTTGTCCTTCGGAACCGTGAGCCACAATATCCCGCCCGCGAGCGCCATCAATAATCCCAGTAGCGGGAATGGCGCCATCCATCCCCCTCTTGCGATGGCAAATCCCACCAACGGAATGCCAACAATATACGCGCCTGACCAACTGAGTTCGGTAATAGTTAAGGCAAGGCTCCGTCGCGAGTAAGGAACCCGGTCGCCTAAATAGGCTTGCATTGATGGGCCGAAAGTCACCTGACCTATAAAGGTCAACATTATTGCCAGCACAAACCCCGGAAACGTCGGCCAGAAAACCACCGCAGCCGCTCCTGCGATGAAAATAAAAACACCGAGAAGCATGCCAAACTTGCGCCCGCGGCTGTCACCCAGGGTCGCGAAAAAAGGACCGGTGAAAGCTCCCACCAACGAGCGGCTGCCGATCGCTAGCGTCAACGTTTCCAATGGCACGCCCAACCCGTCGCGGAAAACGGGTAGGAACGGATAGACCATCCGATATGCAGTGGCGCTGATCATGCGAATGAGCGTAAAAAGCGGCAGCTCAAAGCGCATCGTGCGCTTCAATGATTCTTTTTCCATCAGATTCCTTTGAACCTTTAACTAGCGTGCTTTTTCTGCCGGAAGCTCAATATCGCGGATCGCCCACATCGCAAGCAGGTTGAACACAACCGCCACAAGAACGGCCGCACCAAAACCGAATGCATAGAGCGGGGAGACAACTACGCTCGCCGCGGCACGGCCGATTGATGCGGTGGTGAAGAACCCCGACATCATGGTTGCGCGGGCAGCGGGCATGACCTCGGTCATTAATGGAATTGAACTTACGATGAGGAATTCAAAGCTAATGTAAAAGAGGAACAACGCAACCAAGGCTCCCGTCAAGCTAGCTTGCATCAAAGGCAGTATCAAGACGGCAGCTGAATTGACCACTAGCCCAATAAAAATCGCACGTCTCTTTCCCAATCGATCAGTTATGAGCGCTACCATTCCTTCCCCACTTATTTCGGCGATACCCAAAACTGCAGCAGCCGCACCCAAAGCGGCTAACTTAAGCCCAAAGCTATCCTCCATCCAAACACCGAAAACAAGATTGATGATCTCGTTTCCGATACAAGAAAACAGGGTGAACCCAAGCGCAGCCTTGGCGGCCGGCGATTTTAGAATTGCACGAAAGTTTGAGATGAAGGTTGGTGGCGTTTTTGCATGCGGCTTGTCTTTCGGAACCGTGAACCACAATATCCCACCGGCAATTGCGATTAAAAATCCCAATAGCGGGAATGGCGCCATCCACCCGGCCCGCGCAATCACAAATCCAACTAACGGAATGCCAATAATGTAAGCGCCGGACCAACTAAGTTCGGTGACCGTGATCGCAAAACTCCGCCTTGAATAAGGCACCCGGTCGCCCAAATAAGCCTGCATTGAAGGATCAAAAGTAACCTTGCCAACGGTTGTCAGCATCATTGCTAGGACAAACCCAGGGAATGTCGGCCAGAAAA
>JANWHN010000028.1 GCA_025450445.1 Anaerolineales bacterium
GAGGAAGCGGCTGGCATTGGGCTTTACCGAGCGCGCAAGGAGCAATCTCTGCGCCGCTTGGATCTGACCAGGCGCAATCTCGAACGCGCCGAAGATATTCTTGCTGAGCTCAAGCCACGATTGCGGAGCCTTGAAAAGCAAGCCGAGCGCGCCGAAGAATTCTCGCGGCTGCGCGCCGACCTCCGCACAACGCTGCGCCATTGGTACGGCTTCCACTGGAACCGGGCTCAGGCCGAATTAGGACAATTGCGCCAAGAGGCGGACACGCGCGAAGCGAATTTAGGAGCAGCCCGCCAGAAGCAACTCGAACTCAGTCAGGCGTTGAACGACCTGCGGGCTCGTACGCAAGGGTTGCGCGTCCAACTGGGCGATTGGCAGCGTCGACTTGCCGAACTGAATTCCGGGCGCGAGGGCACAAGCCGCGGCTTGGCTGTAGCCGATGAGCGCCAGCGAGCGCTTGCGGAACGGCGAACAGCTTTGGAAGAGGAGGGCCAACGCGTAGAAACCGAACTTGCAAACTTGCGGGCACGGCTTCAGGAAGCTGAGAGCGACGCGGCCAGCTATCAAACTGAATTATCTGAATCGCAAGAGCAATTAAAAGCGGCCAAGGATGTGCTGACTCAACGACAGGAAGGGCAGCAGGAAAAAGAAGATGCTGAACGCGGTTTGCGTGAACGCATCCTGAGCATTCAAGGACAGCTCTCGCAGTTGGCTGCTAAACGAGAAATGCTGACCGCCCGCATTCAGCGCAACCAAGCCGAGGCTGCGGAGCTTGAGCGAACGGTTCAGGGGATTAATCAAGATCTAGCCGCTGGGGAAGGTGAGAGCAACCGCCTCTCTGGTCTGCAGCAAGAAGCAGAAAGGGCATTGGCCGGAAAGCAAAAAGAGCTGCAGGATGCAGATGGAAATCTCTCAAAGGCGATCGAAGATCAAAAGAAAGCCGATGTCGCCCAGAACCAATTGGCCGCATCCGTAGCTCGTGTGCGGGCAGAAATCGAAGGGCTTGAGCAAGCTGAGCTAGCTGCCGCGGGCTTTGCCCAAGGTGCAAAAATTCTTTTACAAGCGGCCAAGATCGGTAAGGCTACCCTTGGCAGCGAATTGCGGGTTAGCTCCCAATATGAAACTGCAATTTCCGCCGCGTTGGGAACCTACCTGGATGCGGTCGTGATCTCTGAGCAAGATCCCGAAGCTGCTTTGCGAGAGCTTGAGAACAGGGATGCTTCAGCCGCACTGCTTCCTATGCAAGCGCTCAGCAGCCTGGACGGGCGCGTGCAGCCGCGACCCGGCGATGGCTTGGTCGGCTTGGCTGCAGACCTAGTTGAGGTCTCAGCCGACCTGCGCCCTGCAGTTGAACTATTGCTCGGCCACGTATTGGTCGCTCAAGATCGGCGATCTGCATTGCGAATTCTTGCCGACAATCCAACTGCCAGCCGGGTGGTTACATTGCGCGGCGAGGTCTTCCATCGCGGTGGGCAGATCGAGGTGCGTTCATCTAAAAACAGCGGCCTTAGTAAACCGCGCAATGAGCACGAACTCCGCGCTCAATTGGAAAAAGCCGAAGCGGACTCAGCCCACGCGGCCGAGGCGATTGTCGAAGGCGAAAAGAATGTTGCCGAGGCAGAAGCTGGCAAGCAATCTGCGGCTACTGCGTTGGTTGAAATGCAAGCGCAATTGGACGAAGCACAACGAGCCATTCAAGCGCACAACCTTGATCTTGAGCAGCTTAGCAAGCAGCAGGATTGGTTTAGCGCCCAGCAGCGGACGATGGTGAAGGGGAACCAGGATGATGAGACTGAAATTGCAAATGGGATTGAGCGCGAAAAACAACTGACCGCTGATCTGGCCAAGGCCGAAACCGAGCTTGATGCGCACAGCCACACTGCAGCAGACCTACAAATGGATGAGCAGCACGCACAAGTGGCGCATTGGGAGATGCGGGTTGCAGTAAGCCAGCGGGCTCTGCAAGAGGCTCAACGCCGCACGACTGAACGCCTGCAAGCATTGCAGCGCGCTGAAAACCAGCTGGTAGCCCAGCGAGAGCGATTAAAAGAACTGGAAGACCAGGTTCAAGTCATTGAGCAAGAGAAGGTCCAGCTAGGTCAACAAGAGGGCACGGTAGGTGAAGAAATCGCCGCGGTGCAGACCAAGATTGCTCCTGCTGAGAGTGAGCTTGCCAAGAGCGATGAGGAATTGAATAGCTTGCAAACAGGCGAGTCACAAGCGCTGCAAAACTTGAGCTCTTCAGAACGAGCCCACACACAAGCGCAGATCAGCTTTGCCCGCCAACAGGATTCATTGGAAACACTCCGCACCCGTATCGAAGACGACTTTGGTTTGGTGGAATTTCAATATGACCCAGCCGTCTCGGGCCCAACCCCGTTGCCGTTTGGCGAATTGGTCGAACGCTTGCCGGTAGTGAATGAACTAGCACCGGAGGTCGAGCTGACACTAAAAGAGCAACGGTCGCAGATCCGCCGCCTGGGATCAGTGAACCCGGAAGCACAGCAGGAATTTGCCTCGGTCAAGGAACGCGTACAGAGTATGCAAGAACAGGTGACCGATCTGCATGCCGCGGAAGAAGATCTCAAGCAGATCATCGCCGAGCTCGATGTGCTGATGGACAAAGAATTCCGCACCACTTTCGATAAGGTAGCCGCGGAATTTCGCGAGATTTTCAGCCGCCTGTTTGCGGGAGGCTCGGCCAAGCTCTTGCTCACCGAAGAAGAAGATATGACTACCACGGGTATTGATATCGAAGCGCGCCTGCCCGGCAAGCGCTCGCAGCGTTTGGCGCTGCTCTCGGGTGGCGAGCGCAGTTTGACGGCCGCGGCGCTGGTGTTCGCGCTGCTCAAGGCTTCGCCGACGCCATTCTGCGTGATGGACGAAGTCGACGCTATGTTGGACGAAGCTAACGTGAGCCGCTTCACCGATCTGCTGCGCGAGTTGAGCCAGCAAACCCAATTCGTAGTGATCACCCACAACCGCAATACGGTGCAGGTGGCCGAGGTGATTTATGGGGTGACGATGGGGCGTGATACCTCCAGCCAAGTGATTAGCTTGAAGTTGGACGAGGTTGACGAACGCTACTCAGCCTAGTGCAACTTGCGCAATGCTTTTCCGTATAATTAAGTGTGGTTTCTAAAAAATACGAAAGAGGTGGTTTAGTGGCTACTCGTGGACCTTTACGCCGTTCTCGCAGCAACCGCATGATCGCGGGTGTGTGCGGCGGCTTGGGTGAATTCTTTGGGATAAGCCCGTTCTGGTTTCGGCTCGCATTTTTGATTGCCCTGATCCCAGGTGGGGTGCCCGGCATTCTAGCTTACGTGATCGTTTGGCTAGTGGCGCCTGGCGAATAATTTTTCGCCCAAGATAAAAAAGAGTCGGCTTAGCCGGCTCTTTTGATTCTATTGGAGGCTGTATTGAGGTGGGATGCGCGGTTCTGTGGGGACAATGTCGCGCCAGGTTTGGAAGATCTCCCACTCATATTTTTCGCGCAGGCCGGCAATAAAATCGGTTAGCGCTTGCTGGAGTGCGGCGGCATATTGCTCCTGGTCGAGCGGGCGCTCTTCGTGTCCCAGGACTTGAATGATGTGCCATCCAAAGTCGCTTTGCACCGGCTCGCTGATCTCGCCGATCTCAAGCTCAAATGCGGCCTGGGCAAATGGATCGACCATGGCCTCAAAATTGAACCAGCCCAAATCTCCGCCCGTGGGCACGGTGCCTTCGTCCTCAGAGAGCTCGCGCACGAGCCCAGCGAAGTCTGCGCCAGCCTCGAGGCGAGCCAGGACGGCTTCAGCAGCTGCTTCATCGGCGACAAGAATGTGGCGCGCCCAAACTTGTTCCTGCGTATGAGGCACACTCTCGCTCAGGTAATCAGTGATCGCATCGCGCAACAAGTTGTTGTAGATAAGGTCATAGATTGCTTCGCGAGATAGCCCGAGTTCCGAATCCTGGAGAACAAAATAATCTGCTTCGGCAGTCGCGTACCCATGCGCAGTGACCGGCGTCGCGCTGGCTTCAGGCGTGGCCGTGAACGGCGCGGGAGGCGTGTTGATCACGAGGTGGGTTGGGGCAATGGTGGGTGTGCGCAAGTTGATTAACGTGGCTGTTGCAGTCGCCGGTGGCGGTAGGGTTGGCGTGATGGTGACCAGCGCTAACTGAATCTCAGAAAGCGTCGATGTTGCAATTGGTGTGTCTACGACGAGCGAAGTTGGCGTGCCATCCGGAAAATAACCAAGGAAGCTCTGCAATTCTCTTTCGACATCCTCTTGGCTAACTTCAATGCCGATCTCGGCAGCCTCGAGCTGTAACAACTCCTCGTCCACCATTTGATTGACGGTCTGTTCACCAACAACCTCAGGGATTAGCCCGAACTGGATCTGCTGAAGCTGAGAGAAAATTTGTTGTTGAAAGGTGGGATCGTTGCCGAAGAATTGCATGGTTTGCACATATTGAATGTAGTTGCTGACCATTTGATTTCGGTTGATCTTAACTTTGTCCTGGAAATCTCTGCCCAGAATCTCAGTTCCTTCGACAACGGCAATTGGGGCGTTCGGCCCAATAACAAATTGATTGAGACTTGCCCAGCCCACCAGGCCGATGACGACCACCACAATCCCCAGCGTGCCGAAAAGCAGGAGGCGATTAATGAATTGTTCGCGCTGCAAGCCAACCAGGCGTTTGCGGTTTAAGGTAGGAACGTTTTGTGTTTTCTGTTTTGCCATTCTTCTCGTATTCCTCAGCGAAAGGTTATCTCCGCTAAAATGGAAATTCCTCTTCTTCACCTTGCTCGTGATGATCGTCGGTTTGGCTCTCTGAGCTGCGTTTGTTACCTTGCTCGTCTTCCCAACGGCGGGTCTGCAAGCGGCCTTCGATGTAAACCTGCTGGCCCTTCTTCAGATATTGGTTACAGATCTCGGCTAAGCTGCCCCAAGCCACTATGTTGAACCATTCGGTCTCGCTGCGCTTCTGTCCATCGGCGGCGGACCAATTGCGGGTCGTGGCAACGCTAAACGTGGTCACCGGGCGTCCAAAGGGCGTGTAGCGCATTTCAGGATCGCGGCCTAAATTGCCGATCACCATAACTTTGTTGAGGCCTCTGCTCATTGCTGCTCTCCGCGAAGACGAAGTATTAAGCCGCGGCTGGCTCGTCCTCTTCCACTGCGACGATCAAGAAACGCAGAACTGATTCCTGCAGGCCAAACTGGCGCTCCAGCAGGGCGCTGGTGGCTGGCTGCATATGGGCGTGAAGCAAAACGTATTGGCCTTCCTTTTGCTTCTTGATCGCGTATGCCAATTTTCGTTTTCCCCATACGTCGGCTTTGTCCACCTTGCCGCCGCCGTCCTTGACCCAAGTCTGCACCTGGTCGTTGAGCTGCTTGAACGAATCTGCATCCAGATCCGGGTGAACAATATACGTAACTTCGTATTTGCGCATGAAGCTCCTTTCCACGGGTTTGCCGATTGGCTGCGCAGCCGATCAGCGGAAAGACGAACAATATCTTTCGGTTTACGTGGCGGCGGATTTTAGCACAGCGCCCGCTCTTTTGGGCTAGATCGCAGATATATCAAGGGACTTAACAAATAAGACCGCCTTTACGGGAGGTCTTATTTGTTTTTAGGTTTGTTTTGAACTAACTAAAGTGCTAGCGTGGGGACGATGATATTGATCGTTCCACCGTCACCGCCGCCTGGGTTGGCAAAGAACAAGAAGTAAGCACCAACCGCTATGACTAAGATGATGACAAAAAATTACTAGTTGCCCTAAAGGCGGTCAAATCAGCTAACCAAGCCAATTATGAAGTTGAATACCTGCCAATACAGGTTATAGGCAAGATCGGGCCAGGAGCTGGATGGAACGACAGGTGGGAAAAGGGTTGCTGATTTAGCTTCGTCAAAATGCACCTCCGTACCGCTGACGTCCCAAAGGATGTCCGCGCCCGGGATGCCAAGCTCGGTCAAGAACGCATCAGGCTGCAAGCCGTTGCCGCTGAATTCGTTGTCATGGACGCTGATATGCTCTGGCCGAGGGCCAATATCGATTTCGGATTCGTCGAAGGCGATGGTCAGGCTAAATATGCCCACACCAGCGGTTTGATTGCCACGGATCGTATTGCCATATACCTCAACATGATCTGAAGCGATCAGAGCTAGCCCTGAGCCCGGCGGCACTATGGCCGCGGCCGTGCCGGCCTTGGCAAAATTCTCGTGATTATTGTTCTCAATTACATTATCGTAGACACGGGTGTGCAGCGAGACTTTGGACTCGAGGTGAGGCAACAGCACGATCAGGATCCCGCACGTGTTGCCATAAGTGTGGTTGCCATAGACTTCGCCGTTGATCGTATTTTCCAGCTCGATGCCCAGCACATTCTCGTGGACTTCGTTATAGCGCACGATTACATCCGCACTTTGGCCGGCGTAAATACCCGCATCGTTGGCGCCGATCACTTCTGAATACTCGATTAGCACTTCAGTCGACTGCACCGGGTAGAGACCGTACGTGCCCGTATTCTTAGCATAGATGTGATGTATATAGACGCCGGTTACGCCTTCAACGATGACCCCGTTGTCGGTGTAATTTTGGATGGCCAGATAGCCGATCTCGAAATCATTTCCTGAAGAAATGACTGCTTCGGTTAATTCATTTTGTCCGTCAAGGGTCGGATACTCCCCGGCAGCATTTGGCACGCCAAGGATTGTGATGCTGTTCAGATTGACAACGATCCGTTCGTGGTAGGTGCCGAAATTGATCAAGACCGTGTCTCCCGGACGCGCCTCGTCGACAGCGGCCTGGATGCTGTCGCCTGGGTTGACGAGGATCTCCTTTGGCTCAGTAGATTCCAAGGTTTCGCCAGCTGTTTCTATGTTGTGTTCAGCGACCAGGTCGCGCACAGGGTTATCAATGTGAGCGACAACCGGCAAGCCGGATGGGACTGCTTCTGGAATCTGTGGCAGGCCGCTTTCATCAGTCAGTGCGGTCAGGAACGCGATCAGATCGGCTTGCTGCTGCGCATCGAGCTCGAACGGGCGCACGAGCGGGTCGACGCTCTCGTTTCCGAATTGGCGACCTGCGCCGCGCGAATAAAAATCGATAACTTCTTCAAGAGTTGAGAACACGCCGTTGTGCATGTATGGTGCGGTGAGAACAATGTTGCGCAGAGTGGGAACTTTGAATGCGCCGTCGCCCGCGTCAGCCGCAACCGCGGCGCGGCCGGCGTCATGGGGGAAACCATCCACATCCGGAACCCCGGTGATGCGGAATGTGTCGCTGCCGAATGTGCCGGATACGTGGCACTCAAAGCAGCGCAAGGCTGCGGAGCGGAAAAGAGCTAAGCCGCGCAGCTGCGCAGGCGAAAGGGCTTCAAGGTTATCGGCTGCATAGCGATCAAATGGGGCGTCGTCGCTCACCAAGGATCGCTCAAACGCGGCGAGGGCTCGCTGGACATTTTCGAGGCTGACACCATCACCAAAAGCGCCTTCGAACAGATCGACGTACTCCGGGATCGCGTTGAGCTCGGCCAGCATCACTACGGTATCAGCGCCGCCCATTTCGTCGGCGTGGGTTAGCGGCACAAGCGATTGCTCCTCAAGCGTGCCAGCGCGTCCATCCCAGAACAGGTTGTAGCTATAAGCCACATTCCATAGGCTCATCGTGTTGCGCGCAAGCGCGACTCCGCCACTGCGCTCCGGCCCAGCGCCTGAGCCGCCAAAACCAGCTGCGCGCGGCAAGCCATCGGCCAAACCAAAATCAGGATGATGGCAGGATGCGCAGCTGATGTCATTGCTTCCGGAGAGGATCGGATCGAAGAAAAGCAAGCGACCGAGCTCGACTTTGCGCGGCGTACTAGGGTTGTCATCAGGCTCGTTGATTGGCGGGAATGCCCGGCGCAAGCCAGTGCCAGAAGGTTGCAAGCTTGTGGCGCCAGCGCCATAGACTTCGGGCAGGTCGTCCTGTGGAATGGGGATGAAGGCAGCCGCGAAAAGCGCAATCAAAAGCACCGCGAATAGGACGCCTAGGGCGCGCAAGGTCCAGCGAAGAACTGTTTTCATTGGGAGCCGAGCGGGATTCTAATTCAAATCAGCTCGCCACATTTTTTTGCGAACTTTTTACACGGAGCAAGTGATCATCCCGAGCGGCCTACCCTACGCACTAATAGCAGGCCAAATAATCGCGGCATATTTAATGCCGTTGTACTCAGCGATCTCAATTGTCATTAATAACTTGAAGCGAGGAATACAGCCGAGGCAAAAAGTGACGATTTGCGCTCGGTTTTAGCCGCTTTTTTGCGCTAACACCCCGATAAAAGTTCCGAAGAGATAGGTTGTTTCCTTTTTTACGGTTAGCCCTGCAACAGTCAGCAGCAGGCGCAGATCTGCTCGACTGTAGACACGGCCCAACCACAACTTGGCGCGCCTGCTGGGCAACAAGCGCAGCCAGCCAGCAGCGCCGGTTCTACTGGGCACCCCTACAAACACCAAGCCGCCGACTTTGGCTAACCATGCCATAGACCGGACAGCTTTCTCGGGCTCCTCCAGCTCTTCAACCGAAGAACTGTTCCAGACCAAGTCCATCGATCCGGCCCTCGCAGAAGGTCGGAACAAATCCATCAAAAGGAACGAGGCACGAAAGTCGGGGATGTTTGCCTGCCGAAAATCTTCCTGGTTTAAGTCTGCGGCCAGGCTCAGCGATACCCCGTTCTGCTTGGCCAGCAGATGGGCTGCAAAGCCGCTGCCGCAGGCTACCTCGGCGATACGCAAATGTGTGCGACCGGCAAAGACCTCGCGCTGAAAAAACGAGACGAGCTCGCGGTTCATTGAATAGCGCAGCCGCTGATATAGGCGCGTAGCCTCCAGGCGGTCAAGCCAAATTTTTTCAGCCAAGTTTTTGCACCAAGATCAAGGCTGATGAACCAATCGGCATATTAAAAACCGAGAGCAACTGGGCCTCGATCCAGCAGATCGCATACAAAACCCCGTTTACAATTCCTGGAGATATGGCTACGTCAGACTTAGATTGTTCAACAGGCGTATCTTGTGGAGGATTAAGCAATCTGCGCAACGCCACTAGTGGAAACAAAAATATAAACAGGTACGTTGATCGTAAGATCTTGACATTGGGTTTCGAAAATAATTGGCGAAGTCGCTTTAGGTTGTAACGCCTAGTCGAATTAACCACCCGATCGTGTTCACTGAGCAACCATTGGTGAGCTGCAGCGACAAAAAGAGCATAGCCGCCCGGCTTTAGCGCGCGTAATGCCCCATCCACAAGGCTTTGAGGATCAATTCCGCCGAGTTCAAGAACATCGACGCAGACTACGAGGTCGAAATTCTTGCGGAAGGGAATTTTATTGCCATCAGCCTGGAGCAGTCCCTGATTCGGGCGGCGCTTGGCCATATCTAAGCCGATTAATGAATAGTCCAAACCAACTACGCTATGGCCCCTCCCAACTAATTCTTTTATTAGCCCACCCGTTCCACACCCAACGTCTAATGCAAATTTTTGCTCCTCTAACTGGGCTCGCAAGACCTTTTCAAGAAAAAGGTACATAGCTCGAAACCACCACACCTTTTCTTCCGCCTCGAAGAGGGCTTCATATTCACGCTTGTGCATCGAAATCCTTAACTAGCGGGCGCAGTTAGTAGCTAAATCAGAGTCCCAAGGTATAAACTCGAGCTCTGTTACGGTTGACAGAAAGTTGTCAAGCTCGGTTGACCTCAAAAAACGGTAATAGAAATATCTGGGGAATATTGTTGGATCAAGATCAATCGAACCAACATTGATGTGCATCTCCGATTGGCACCCATAAATATCCAACTTTGGATACCAAAATCTGAGTAGCGAGTCCTGTATCGGATCATTCGTGAAGAAGTACTGTTCAAATGCATAGAAGTTAACATCAAACCCAATTTTTTCGTCTTCAGGCCAGGCTTTAGCAAACATTCCATAGTATTCATGCGGTCGATACTTGATCTCACCTCCAACCCGAAATTTATCGAACACATGGAA
>JANWHN010000029.1 GCA_025450445.1 Anaerolineales bacterium
AGGTATATCATTTTATTGGATTAATTATAAACCTCGTAATTTTTTTACCGATACCCAAATTAAGAAGAGAATGGCGCTCAATCGGCCGTGACCAACTCATGAGCGTGGGCGAATTCGTCTGCGAAGGAAGCCTTTTCATCCTCGGTCAAATCCAGCACTTGGGCGGCGGCGAGCGATGAGCGGGCCAGCTCAAGTTCGTCTGTGCGAACTGCCAACTCCGCTCGATACAAATACGCCTTGGCGAGATCGCTGGCAGCCGCATGCGGGAAGCGGGCCAGCCCGTTTTCGAGCGTCTTTAGTGCGAGAGCCTCAACGCCAGTGATTTTTACGGGGGAACTTAGGATCAAAATCCCAGCCAGGTCAAAACAAAGCGCTGCAAGATTGCAATGAAAAGTGGCAGTAGAACGGGCAGGAGCAGATTACGCAATGAACCCGGGTTCCACGGCCACGTAGCTACTTTTTGAACTGCGTCCATTTGGTCTTTGAGAGCACCGGCGGCGATGCGCAAAGGATTCACCTTTCCTAATTTGCGGCGGCGCACGGCTGCTTCGGTTTCCGTGTAGACCGAATTGAGCTGGACACCCAAGCGCTGCAACTCACCCTCTTTTTCCCGGCGAAGCCGGCGGTTAATGCCGATCAAGGGCGCAATGAACACAATCAGTGAGACCAGGACGGTGTAGACCAAATAAACCGTTCCCAGATCCGCTCCTCCCACTAACCTGAAAACAAGGTCGATGACCACTGTTACCACGATAAACAAAAGCGCAATCGTGTAACCATAGCGAGATAGGGCATAGATCGGCCACAAATTAAATAAATTAATTTTTTTTACGTCCTTGTAAAGTTTATTTACAAGGAATAGTTGGCGGGCCAGGCGAAACAGTGACATAAACTCAAAAGCTCCACCAAGGGCTGGGCTTAGGCCAATGAGAAACCCAAGGATTGGCTGTGTATTTCGATAGGATGCTGAGACTGAACTCGGATCAAGGTAGCCAGCAGCAAAGCCAATCACTACCAAAGCCAGGCTTGTTCGATTTCCAACAGATATAAAATTTTTGTAAATTTCTTCTTTTTCCAACTGACTCTTGCCTAGCCCAATTGCAAAGTCATTAATCGCGTTAAGGGCTGAACGGTCCAACCACAACCAAAAGAGGAGGTTAGAAGGCAACCAAAGCGCCGGAAACAGGAGTTGGGTGTCTAGCTCATAGTGCCCCAGACGCCCGGAACTCCAAGCTGCCGCGTGCAACAGTCCGGCGCCGAATAGAAAAATTGCGATTGCCAACAAGCCGCCATTCAGTGGCGTGCTACGCATCCAGTCTAAGAAGCGATAAAGCCAGCGGGGTGTGGGTTGGGATTTTTTAATTGTCATTGTTCTAAACCACTTTCAAGCCTATATCGATCCGGGAAACTATTTACTTCACCACGGTTCGCAGAAGCACCTGCTGAATTATCCAAATCGACATGGGCACTAACAAGGCGGTCAAGAAAGTGCGCAGGGTGCCAGGATCCCAAGGCCAGGTGGGGATCTTCTTAATCTCGGAGCGGAAATCCATGAGAGCAGAGATGCCAGTCCGGAGTTGAGCAATATCGGCAATTTTGCCTCTGTCCATTCGCTTTTGCAGGTCCCAGAAGGCATCATCGAGGCGGCGATTGTTCTCGTCACTCACGCGCTCTTTCTCCGATTGCAAGCGAACGTGCATCCCCCATAAGGGCACGATGAAGGCAAGGATGGCGATAGCTCCATTGAAGACAAAATAGAATGCAGTTATTGCCTCACCGGATTGCTGACTGCCCCATGCGTCGGATGTTAAGTAATTGAGAACAAGATAGAGGATAAACAGCATGCCGACCTTCGACGTAAAGCTCGAAAGCGAGTACAACGATTCCAAGTTAAAAACATTGATCCGTTTCACACGCTGGTAAAGGTGGTTAATCATAAACAAGCTGCGGAAGACGAAGTAAAAGAATCCAAAAGCGAACGGCGACCCAAGTAAAAGAAGTACGGTGACTGCGCTTGTCATCGGGGTTGCGCCAAATAGAGAAGAAACAATCTCATAAGGGCTGATAAAAACCAACAAACCAAGCGGGATAGCAACCATCAAAGAAACAAGAAAGGTAGGTCGCGCAGAAAGATTTACAAAAGAGAAACGGATCTTTTCAAACTCTTTTTGATTAAGACCTAATGCGGGGCGGAATTTCAAAAGGGCGCCCTCGGCTTCGTTCTGAAAGTAATGGAAGGCTGCCATCTGCAATACTAGCCAAAAGTCGATGGTCAGAAGAATGCTTTGAGAGAACTGCCAAACCGGCAAGGCCCCGCCTATCCAAAGCGTGACATGATGGATAGAAACCAATAGCAGATATAGAAGAACGTAGAAAAGGACAGACGGAAAAGGTAAGCGCACGACCCAATCAAAGAAGCGGTCGATCCAGCTGAGCTTTTGAGAATTTGACACTGCTTTTGGCATTTTTTCTGGCTTCGCCTATTAGGCAAGTATAAGCTCGGTCGTTACGTGGCCCGCTCGGATTCCTCGTTCAGCTTGGCGATGCGGGCGGCGAGCTTTGGAGTGAGCGCGCTCTTCTCCACGCGCCAGCCCCAGTTGCCCAGCGCCCTGCCCGGATAATTCATGCGCCCTTCGGTGCCGAGCTCGAGGAAATCTTGCAAGGGGGCGACGACGAGATCGGCGCGGGAAGCCCAGAGGGCGTCGAGCATCTCCAATCCGATGTGTTTACCCTTGCTCTTTAATATTTTGAGCGCAAGCTTGCGCTCGGCCTTGGAAGCTTTCGCGAACCAGCCGAGGGTGGTGTCGTTATCGTGCGTGCCAGTGTAAGCGACGCACAGCTCGGGGTAATTGGCGGAGAGGAAGCGGTGATTGAGATCTTCGTCGAAAGCAAACTGGAAAACTTTCATGCCGTGCAAATTGAAGCTGTCGCGCAAATCCAAGACCAGCGGCGAGCTCTCGCCTCCCAGATCTTCGGCGATGATGGGCAGATCGCCGAATTCTTTTTTGACCGCGGCGAGGAAATCGGCGCCGGGTCCGAGCTCCCATGTGCCATTCATGGCGGTGTCCTCGCTGGCGGGGATGGCGTAATAGTCGGCAAAGCCGCGGAAGTGATCGAGGCGCACAACGTCGACCATGGCGAAGATGGCGCGCAGGCGGGCAAGCCACCACTTGTAACCCTGGCGCGTGTGTGCGCCCCAGCGATAAAGCGGATTGCCCCATAGCTGCCCGGTCTCGGAGAACATATCTGGCGGCACGCCAGCCACGCGCAGCGGCTGGCCGAATTCGTCGAGCTCGAAGAGATCGCGATGGGTCCAGGCGTCGGAGCTATCGAGGGCGACGTAGATGGGCAGGTCGCCGATGATCTTGACTTTGGCTTCGGCTGCATGTTTACGCAGGGCGCGCCATTGGCGATCGAAGAGGAATTGCTGAAAGGCGTAATAGCCCTGCGTGGATGCATACTTCTTGCGCGCCGCGGCGACCTCGTCGGGGTCGCGGTCGCGCAGACCGGGCGGCCAATCGATCCATGGGTGGAGATCTTGCTGGGCTTTGATGGTCATGAACAAGCTGAAATCTTCGAGCCAGTCTTTGTGCTGTTGGCGAAACTCAGCGAACTCTTTTTGCAAAACGGGGAAATCAGCCAGGCGCATGAAGGCGACCTGGAACAAGCCGCGCTTCCATTCTTGCACCAAGTTGAAGTCGACTGCGCTGTCGGAGAACTTGGGGCTGTCTTCGAGATGTTCTTTATCGATCAAGCCGTCTTGCTGCAGCAGTTCCGGGCTGACGAGCATCGGATTGCCGGCGAAGGAGGAGAAGGATTGATAGGGAGAATCACCAAAGCCGGTGGGTACGAGCGGCAGCACCTGCCACCAGCGTGTGCCAGTGGTGGCGAGATAGTCGAGCCATTCGTAGGCGACGGGGCCAAGGTCGCCGATGCCATAGCGGCCGGGGAGGCTGGTGACGTGCATGAGGATGCCAGATTGATGATTGAATTTCATGCGGGGTGCATTGTACACAATTGAAGCGGAGGACCCTTCGCTACGCTCAGGGAAGCACGAAGTAGGGGCGGAGGTTTATTCCGACAATTGATTCGAAGCCGGCGGGGAGACCCCGCCCCTACGCGAGTTTGTCGTATTTGGAGAGTAGATGGAAATGACAGAATAAGCGGGCGCATTGCAATGCGCCCCTACGGCGATCAAAGACGTTTTGGAATGCAGAGAAATGAAGCAATGGTAGACTTTTTGCATGGTGAGCGTTGACGCGCACATTGCAAAATCTCCGGCGCTGACACAGAAAACAATCTGGATCGCATGGGTGCCGTTGGCGGCTAGCTGGCTGCTGATGGCATTCGAAGGGCCGTATATCAACGCGGCGCTGGCGCGCATCGACGACTCGGTGCGGATGATCGCGGCGTTCGGGCTGGCGGCCTCGCTGAGTATATTTATTGAGAGCCCGGTCATTTCGCTGCTGGCGACGAGCACGGCGTTGGCGCGCAGCCGCCAGAACTACGAGATGCTGCGGCGCTACACGCTGCACCTGGTATTCGGGACCACTCTGTTGCAATTCTTGCTGGCGTGGACGCCGCTGTTCGATATTGTGGTGATCGACATCATGGGTGTGCCGGAAAGCCTGCACGATCCGGTGCGGCTCGGACTGCGGCTCATGCAATTTTGGAGCGCGGCGATCGCCTGGCGGCGGTTTAAGCAAGGTGTGCTGATCCGATTGGGGCACAGCCATTTTGTAGGCAAGGGCACGATCGTGCGCTTGCTGGGGTCGGCAGGCGGGGCGACTATGCTGGCGCTGTTCACGCCGCTATCAGGAATCGCGGTGGGCGCGCTGAGCCTGAGCGTGGGCGTCATCGCCGAGGCAGCGTATGCACAGATCGTGGCTGCGCCGCTGATCCGAGAGCGGTTTGGGCTGGAGGCGACAGAGCGGCCGGAGCTGAGCTATCGCGAGCTACTAACCTTCCACTGGCCGCTCGCGACAAGCAATCTGCTATTTCTATTTACGCCGCCGATCATTGCGGCGGCATTAGCGCGCAGCCCACAGCCCGAGCTGGCGTTAGCGGCGTGGCCGGTGCTGAACGGCTTGCTGTTCGTTACTCGGGCGCCGGAGATGGCGCTGCCAGAAGTGGCGATCGCGCTGAGCGATGAACGCGAAAGCTCGGCGGCGATACGGCGCTTTGCGCTGATGGTGGGATTAGTCAGCGCAGGATTTTTGGCGCTAGTCAGTTTCACGCCGCTTTCACATTTCTATTTTGAGACGCTGGTCGGGCTGCCGCCGCAACTGGCGGCGATGGCGGAAGGCGGCGCGCGGCTGGCGCTGCTGATGCCGCTGGCGATGGCGTTCGTGGCCGGATCACGCGGGCTGCTGACCGCCCAGCGGGTCACGCGGCCGCAGGCGGTGGCGATCGCGGTGGAGCTGCTCACGCTGATCGTGGTCATGTTCGCCGGCGTATATGCCGGATATCCGGGCGTCTCGGTGGCGGCGATCGCAATGACCGCGGCGCTGACTACTGAGGCTATCTTTTTGGCAATCGTGTCGCGACAACATCACATCCCAGTCATGCCCGTGCGCAGCGCGGCTGGCGTGCTGGGCATCAAAACCTTTCATAAGGATTGATCAAGGAGCAACGTGGAATATAAGCATTTGGGCCGTACCGGCCTTGAAGTAAGCCGACTGTGCCTGGGCACGATGAACTTTGGCCCGAAGACGACCGAAAAAGACAGCTTCACGATCATGGATAAGGCGGTGGAGGAAGGGATCAATTTCTTCGATACGGCCAATGTTTACGGCTGGAAGACCGGCGAAGGCATCACGGAAAAGATCGTGGGACGCTGGTATGCGC
>JANWHN010000030.1 GCA_025450445.1 Anaerolineales bacterium
AAAAGGCAGCCGCGGCTGTTTTGGTTAACTATGGCGAATACGGTTACAGCGATCAAGCAGCAAAAGCGTAACCCGACCCGGGTGAACATTTACCTGGACGGCGCTTACGCCTTCCCGCTGGCCAAGATCGTGGCAGCCTGGCTGAAAGTAGGCCAGGAGCTCTCCACCGAAAAAATTGACGAGCTAAAGGGCAAGGACAGCATCGAGGCCGCCTATCAGCGAGCCTTGAATTTTTTGAGCTATCGCCCGCGCTCGCAAGCTGAATTCGAGCGCAACCTGCGTAGGAACGAACTCGTCGAAGAAGTGATCGCCAGCGTCGTCGAGCGCCTAAAGGCCGCCAAGCTCTTGGACGATAACGAATTCGGGCGGATCTGGGTGGAGAACCGCAGCGCGTTCCGGCCGCGCGGCGCGTACGCGCTGCGCGCCGAATTGCGCCAAAAAGGCTTGAGCGATGAAACCATTGAGCAAACGCTGCAAGGATTACCCGAAGTTGAACTTGCCCGCCAAGCAGCTGAACGCAAAGCGCGGCAATTGAAAAATCTGGATTGGCAAACGTTCCGCACCAAATTATCTGCGCACTTATCTCGCCGCGGCTTTGGCTACGAGCTAGTCTCTGAAGCAGTTCTGGCCGCATGGCAAAACATGCATCAAGACGAACCGCAAACAATCTACGAAAACGAGGAAGAATAAACATGGAGAGCAGCACACTGTTTCTTTTAGTGGCGGCAGTTGTTGGCGTGCTGGCCGGTTACGTGGTCAGGCACCTGCAGCTGCAAGCCGCCCGGCGTCGCAACCAGGAAGAAGCCGATCGGATCGTGACCCAGGCCAAGGAAGAAGCCAAGAGCATTGAGCTCAGGGCAAAGAATGAAGCGCTGGATACACGCCAGCGCGTCGAAGTGGACATTGATCGCAAACGCAAGGACCTCAGCCGCGAGGATGACCGCCTGCGCAGCCGGCGGGGCGAGCTGGACGCGCGCACTGAAAAACTGGAGCAGCGCGACCAGGAATTAAGCCGAAAACAAACTTCACTTGATACACGATCCACAGAAATAGAAGAATTGCGCGGCGAGATCGTCAAGAAGCTTGAGACGGTTTCTTCGATGAAGCGCGACGAAGCCCGCAAGGTGCTGATGGATGAAGTCGAGCGCGAAGCTCGCGGCGATATGGCGCGCATCATGCGCCAGATCGAAGGCGAGGCCAAGGAAGAAGGCGACAAACGCGCCCGCAACATCATCGCCATGGCGATCCAGCGCGTCGCATCTGAGCACGCAGGCGAAATCACCACCTCCGTGGTCGCCCTACCCTCCGACGAAATGAAGGGTCGCATAATCGGCCGCAATGGGCGCAATATTCGCTCGTTCGAGCAGGCTGCCGGCGTAGACGTGATCGTCGACGATACGCCGGAGGCTGTCACCATCTCTAGCTTCGACCCGGTGCGCCGAGAAGTTGCGCGCCGCACATTGGAAAAGTTGGTGCTCGACGGCCGCATTCACCCGGCCAGCATCGAAAAGGAACTGCAGAAGCAGCGCGATGAAGTTGACAAAGCCATCGCCGAAGCTGGTGAGCAGGCTGTTTACGACGCGGGCGTACCCGGTCTGCACAAGGAAATCATCAAGACCCTGGGCCGTTTGAAATATCGAACATCTTACGGACAGAATCAGTTGCACCATGCGGTGGAAAGTTCCAAGATCGCGGCGATGATTGCCGCCGAGCTTGGTGCCAACATCGACATCGCCAAGGCTGGCGGCCTGCTGCACGACTTAGGAAAGGCGCTCGACGCGAACGTTGAAGGCACTCACGCGGCCATTGGCGCTGACTTGGCCAAGCGCCACGGCGTCAACCCGATCGTGGTCAACGCCATCGCATCCCATCACCACGAAGCTGAGCAAGAGAGTGTCGAGGCCATCATCGTTGAGGCCGCCGACGCCATTTCTGGTTCGCGTCCGGGTGCCCGTCGCGAGAGCCTGGAACAGTACATCAAGCGCATCAAAGCGCTCGAAGACCTGGCCAATTCTTACAAGGGTGTGACGCAGAGCTACGCGTTACAAGCTGGCCGCGAAGTGCGCATCATCGTGCGCCCCGAGGACATAGACGATCTCGAGTCGGCTCGCATGGCCCGCGACATTGCCAAGAAGATTGAGGAGACGATGCAGTACCCGGGCCAGATCAAGGTAACGGTGCTGCGCGAGACTCGGGCAACAGAGTTTGCTAAGTAACAAGCAGACGAGAATCACGAGAGGCGGCCGTTCGGCCGCCTCTCTTTTTGTGCTTAGAAATCAGCCTTACTCATTCCTGTAGGAATGGGTTAAATCGGCGTTCGTCGCCCACTGTTGTTGCTGGGCCGTGGCCCGGCAGCAGGCGAGTTTCGTCGGGCAGGCCGAGCACTTCGCGATGAATGCTCTCAATCAGGGTATTGTGATTGGACCCGGGCAGCTGGCCGCCACCGGCATCATTTGGAAAATCGGTGCGGCCAATGCTCATTTGGAAGATGACATCTCCGACAAACATCAGTTTATCGCTGGGCACGTAAAACATTACGTGTCCGCGGGTGTGGCCGGGCGCGAAGCGGACCTGGAATTCAATATCGCCCACGTATAACGTCTGCCCGTGAGCTAAATCTATCGTTGGTTCAGGACCCGGGTCGAATTTCAAACCATACGAGTCCCCGCCCCCATTGGCGCGCCACAACGGGTAATCTTCCGAGTGCAGTGCAACCGGTGGCGGGGGGCTGGTGCCATCGGCAACCGCAGCCGAGCCACCGAAGTGATCGAAGTGAGCATGGGTCAGCCAAATATTTGTGATCCGCCAGTTGCGTTTCTTGGCTTCGTCCAGAATTAGGTGACCATCCCAGGATGGATCGATTACAACAGCTTTCTGGCTGCCAGCAGCCGCAACGAGATAGGTATTCGTCTCCGCGGGGCCAAGCGTCATCGTGACAACTTGTAGATTCATATTTTGGTGTGGGGGATTGCTTCGCTCCGCTCGCAAAGACGAAGCCCAAAGGGTGAGGATTATACTTTGAGCATTCCCTTCCAGTCGGAGTGACTGAATGCCCAAATACATTCCCGAGCCCTTCCGCATCAAAATGGTCGAATCGATTCATCTCATAGATCGCAAGGAGCGCGAGGCCGCGCTAAAAAGAGCCGGTTACAACGTCTTCGGCTTGCGCTCAGATGAGGTCTACATCGACCTGATGACGGATTCTGGGACCGGGGCGATGAGCGATAAGCAATGGTCAGCGATGATGCACGGAGACGAGGCTTATGCCGGGGCGCGCTCATTCTTTCGGCTCAAAGAAGTGATCGATGAGATCTTTGCCTTCAAACATTTCGTGCCCGTACACCAGGGCCGGGCTGCAGAAAATATTCTGATCGAAGCGATGCAGATGCGGCCGGGCCAGCTCGTGCCGTCCAACATGCATTTCGACACCACCGAGGGCAATATCCGCGCTCGCGGCGGAATCCCGAACAACCTGATCATTCAGCAAGCCTACGATCCCAAAGCCATCCTGGACTTCAAAGGCGACATGGACATCGACGCGTTGAAAGCCTGGATCGAAAAAAAGGGTCCTGAAAATATTCCCTTCGGGATGATCACCATCACAAACAACGCTGGTGGCGGGCAGCCGGTTTCGATGGCGAATCTCAAAGCCGTCTCCAAGGTTTATCGCAGTTACAAGATCCCCTTCTTTATTGACGCCTGCCGCTACGCCGAGAACGCTTATTTCATCAAGCTGCGCGAGCCGGGCTATGCGGACAAGACCCCGCTCGAGATCGCCAAGGAGATCTTCTCGCTTGCCGATGGCGCCACGATGAGCGCCAAAAAGGATGGCCTGGTGAACATGGGTGGCTTTTTGGCGATGAATGATGACGATCTTTTCACCCGCGCCCGGGCCGCGCTGATCATGCGCGAGGGTTTCCCCACCTACGGTGGTCTTTCCGGTCGCGACCTGGATGCGATGGCAGTCGGACTGAAGGAGGCGCTGCGCGAGGACTACCTCGCTTACCGCCTCGGCCAGGCCGAATACCTGGCCGGCCGTCTGCGGGACTCGGGCATCCCGATCATTGAGCCGCCCGGCGCCCATGCGATCTATATGGATGCCGCCCGCTTGCTGCCCCATCTCGCCCGCGAGCAGCTGCCGGGGCAGGCGTTGTCGGCGGCGCTGTACCTTGAAGGCGGCATTCGGGCGGTCGAGATCGGGGCAGTGGCCTTTGGGCAGCTGGTGAATGGCAAATGGGACTTCCCCGCTCTCGAATTGGTGCGTATGGCGATCCCGCGGCGAGTGTATACGCAGAGCCACCTGGATTACGCCGCAGATGTGCTCGCAGAGATCAAGACCACCGCTAGCAAGCTAAAGGGGATGAAGATGACCTATGCCCCCGAGCTGCTGCGCCATTTCACTGCCAAATTTGAAGTCTTAAACTAGATGGCTGATTACTTAGCCGAACTGCAAGATTTTCGCGCCCAGCGCGAGGCCAGTTTGCGCCGTGATTATGGTTGGCTATCTCTGGATGGCCTGTTCTGGCTGGACGAGGGAGATAACTCATTTGGCAGCGCCGCTGAGAACCCGATTCGGCTGCCGGACCGTGCACCTGGGCAAGCGGGCGTTTTCACGCTCTCTACTGGCAAAGTAAGGGCGACGCCCGCTACCGATGTTTTGATTCGCATGAATGACGATCAACTCCTCGCCTCCGGAGCAGAGCTGCATCCTGACACTTCCGGAAAGCCGGATTTCCTTTTCATCGACGACATTCGCGTGGTCGTGATCGAGCGTGCCGGCCAATTGGCTATTCGCACCTGGGATCCGAAGCGCGCCAGCCGGCGTAACTTTGCTGGCTGCAAGTGGTTTGCGCCGAATGACAAATTCCGCGTGAACGCAAAAGTGGAAGCCTATCCCGAACCGAAGAAGGTGATCGTGGATGACATCGTCGGGATCCAGCGGCCGGGCGTTATGCACGCGCTCTTGGCATTCGATCTGGATGGCAACCAATATCAGCTGGAAGCAGAACGACTAGAAGACAATACTTATGATCTGATATTCAAAGACAGTACGGCTGGCAAAAGTACCTACGGCGCCGGCCGCTATTTGACGACTGAGATCGCCGAGGGCGACCGGGTGGTGATCGATTTTAACAAGGCTTACAGCCCGCCCTGTGCCTTCACCGAGTTTGCGACCTGCCCCCTCCCCCAACAGCAGAATATTCTCGACGTAGCTATAGAAGCTGGGGAGCAGATCTAGATGGCTGACCAGTCAGCAATTGCCGCGCTGGAGAAACAGATCGGTAAGCCGATCCCTGCCGTGCCGCTGAATCAAATCCATGCGCAAAGAATTGGTTATTACGCGGAAGACGAAACGGTGCTGGCGCTCTCGTTGCGCGGTTGTGGTTTGACAGCGGTGCCCGACGAAGTCTGGCAACTTCGAAGTCTGCAGCTGCTGTCGCTTGGTGAAGACGAGGTTTCTGAAACTCCAGTGCAAATCGGCAAACTCCAACATCTCAAGAAACTTTTCATCTTCTCCACCCCGTTGACCCGCATGCCGGATGCGATCAGCGAGTTGGGCGAGCTTGAGATCCTGGATATCGGCCACAACAAGTTGACTTCGCTTCCGGCTTCGATCGGCAACTTAAAAAAGTTGGAGTTCTTGTATCTGAGCGACAACGAGCTTTCGGCGCTGCCGGATTCCGTTGGCGATATGGCTAGCCTCGTCTACTTAAGCATGACCGATAACCAATTCAGCGAGCTGCCAGCCCCTGTTTGCCGGATGCGCAACCTCAGAGAGCTGCGCATTTACAGCAATCGGATCGCGGCTCTGCCCAGCGCCATCGGCAACCTCGGCGAGTTGCGCGAGCTGCACGCTCGCGGCAACCAGCTAACCAAGCTGCCCGAAACGATTGCTGATTTGCAGAACTTGTATTACCTCGACCTGCGCAACAATAACCTAAGCGAGCTTCCCGCAAGTATGCAGAAAATACATGCTCTAAAGAAGCTTGATTTGCGCTGGAATCAGTTCTCCGAGAACCCTTTGCCCGAGTCCACAGATACGGTGGTTTATATTTAGCGGGTGCAGCCCGCAGACCAAATCGCATCCAAAATTGAAGAGCTGCTCGCGGGCGGCAAATGGCCGGTAGTGGTGGCAATCGACGGCCGCAGCGGCGTTGGAAAATCTACCATTGCTAAGGACCTGGCAGTAAAGTTGAGCGCGGCGCTTATTGACGGGGACGACTTTTACGCCGGCGGCAGCGAAGCCGAATGGGACGCGCGCACTACCGCCGAAAAGGCGAGCTTATGCATTGATTGGCGGCGACTTCGTCGGGAGGCACTCGAACCGCTGATCGCCGGCAAGGCCGCAAGCTGGCATCCATACGATTTCGAGACAGGCGCAATTCAAGCGCCGCATACAAAGACTGCAAACCCGGCCGAAATAATCATTCTTGACGGTGTGTACTCGGGTCGCCCCGAGCTTTCGGACCTAGTCGATCTCGCGGTTTTCATCGATCTCGATGACAAAGAGCGGCGGGCGCGATTAGTCAAACGCGAGAGCAAGAACTACGTAGACGAATGGATGCAGCGGTGGAGCGAAGCCGAAGAATACTATTTCACTCATACGCGACCTGAGGAAACGTTCGACTTAGTCGTCCAGAATTCGGTTTAGCCACCCTGCCCAACTGGCCTTAGAAGGTTGAAAATACCCACTTGACATTTCGTGATTCTTAGTTTACTATTTAGCTAATTAGCAAAATTAGTCATGCAAACTGAGACCGACGCCCTTAGCCTCACCTTTGCTGCCCTGGCCGACCCTACTCGCCGGGCCATGTTGGCGCGGCTGGCCCAGGGTCCGGCGGCTGTGAAAGAGCTCCCCAACCCCTATAACCTCAGCTCGCCATCGATCTCCAAGCACCTAAAGGTGCTCGAGCGGGCAGGATTGATTGAGCGCGGCCGGGAAGCTCAATGGCGGCCGGCGCAACTGCAGCCCGCCCCACTTAAGGATGTTTCCGACTGGCTGGAGGTTTATCGCAAGAACTGGGAGGCAAACTTCGATCGTTTGGAGGAATACTTACGGAAGATTCAAAAAGATAAAGGTATATAGCTAGCAACGGAAACCGTTTAATTTTAATCAACTTGGATTGAAATAGGGCGAGGCCCGAAGGAGAACGAAAATGGCAGAAGCACTTGCAGATCGAGAAATCGTAGTGAGCCGCGTGTTCGACGCGCCGCGCGAAACAGTTTTCGCCGCGTTCACAGAAAAGGAGCACGTCGAGAATTGGTGGATGCCGGCGGGCTCGCAGACCCACGAGTGGGACGCCAAGCCCGGCGGCACCTGGCGCTACAGCATGCCCGCCCCCGATGGGGCCATGTACCCATTCAAGGTCACATTCCTCGAAGTCAACAAGCCGAGCAAGCTGGTTTACGACTATGCCAGCGAGGGCGACCCCAACCCGGTGCGCACCAACGTGTCATTCGACGACCAAGGCGGCAAGACCAAAGTGACCCTGCAGCTTGTCTTCGCTTCCATTGCTGCATTCGAACAAGCCAAAGCCTACGGCGCGATTGGCGGCGCAGCCCAGTCCCTAAAGGATCTGGAGAAATACGTAGCTACCCTTTAAAGAACCCAACGATCAGGAGATAAAGATGAGCCCAAAGAAAAAAGCAAAGAAAGCATCAAAGACCACAGGCTTTTCGGATTTTGAAAAACAAGCAGTCAGGGACCGCGCCAAAGAACTGAAGGCGGAGCAAAAAATGAATAACGACCGGGCGGCCGGGGAAAAGGCGATCCTCGATCGGATCGCTACCATGCCCGAGCCGGATCGCTCAATGGCCAAGCGGGTCCACCAGATCGTGACAGAAACCGCGCCGGAGCTGATGCCAAAAACCTGGTACAGCATGCCCGCTTACGCAAAAGGGGATGGCAAGGCCGTCGTCTTTTTCCAAGACGCGAAAAAGTTCGAAGCACGCTATGCGACCCTGGGTTTCAACGACTCTGCGATGCTGGACGACGGAGACATGTGGGCCACAGCTTTCGCACTGAAGAAGTTGGGTCCCGCGGAAGAAGCCAAGATCCGTGCCCTAGTGAAAAAGGCGGCAGGCTGAGCGTTCGCATGAGCCCCTCCCCTAAAGACCCGTCGGCCTCTAAGCAAATAGATGCCATCATCAAAAAGACAGATGGCTGGCGTGGCAAGAAGTTGGCACAGCTGCGCGCAGTCATCAAGAAGGCCGATCCAGCTGTGGTTGAAGAAGTAAAGTGGAAAAAGCCTTCCAAGCCGGAGGGCGTGCCGGTCTGGTCGCAAGATGGAAATATCTGCATCGCTGACACTCTCAAGAACGCGGTCCGCCTGACATTTCCTTACGGTGCGAAGGTGAAGGATCCGAAGAAACTCTTCAACACTCGCCTGGATAGCAAAACAGTTCGGGCCATCGACTTCTTCGAGGACAGCACTGTAGAAAATGCAGCCTTAGTAGCGCTGATTCGGGGAGCAGTCAAAGTTAACCAGGCAAAACTTTAATGGCAAGCTGGGCTGAATTTTCGAAGCAGGCGCCGGAGCTGGCCGCCTTCGGCGCCGAGCGCATCGGCGGCAACCGGGTCGCCTATCTGGGCACATTGCGCCCAGATGACGGCCCGCGCGTGCACCCGGTGACCCGATCCTTTCCGTGAAGAACCACGGGGGCGAGCAGCTCTTCCTCTTCATGGAACCGACCTCGCCCAAGGGCAAGGATCTGCTGCGTGACCCGCGCTATTCGTTGCACTGTGCGGTGGAAGACTCGAGCGGCGGCGAAGGGGAATTCTACGTCCGCGGACGCGCTCAAATGGTGCAAGATGCGGGGATTCGTGCCAATGCCGTTAAAGCGGCAACCTACGACCCGGCCGCGCGTTACATTCTCTTTATGCTCAGCGTGGATTTCGCTTTCATGAATGTCTACGCAAACGGCGAGCCAATGCCGCTGCGTTGGCCAGCGTCAGCTTAGGGGACTGAAAATTACTGTTTGGTAAAATCGCACGCTCGTCAAATCTAAAACTTCAAAGGTAAACATGGCCGAAAGCAAGAAACAAGAATTCATTGAGATCCGTGGGGCACGGGAGAACAACCTCAAAGATGTGAGCCTGCGCATTCCCAAGCGCAAGACTACGATATTTACTGGCGTCTCCGGCTCCGGCAAATCCTCGATCGTTTTCGATACGATCGCCACCGAGGCCCAGCGCCAGCTTTACGAGACCTTCAGCATGTTCGTGCGCAACTTCCTGCCGCGCTACTCGCAGCCGGAGGTCGACTCGATCGAGAATTTGAGCATGGCCATCATCGTCGACCAGAAGCGCATGGGCGGCGGCTCGCATTCCACCATGGGCACCGCAACCGATATCTACACCGCGCTGCGCTTGCTGTTCTCGCGGGTAGGCAAGCCCTTCGTCGGCTATTCGAACGTCTTCTCGTTCAACGATCCACAGGGCATGTGCCCGGAGTGCAACGGTCTCGGGCGCAAGCTGCAGCCGATCGTCAAGAAATTTTATGATCCCAACAAATCGTTGAAGGAAGGGGCGATCCAAGGATGGGCCAACTCGACCTGGGAGAACAACCTATACATCGAGAGCGGATTCTTCGACAAAGACAAAAAGATCTCTAAGTACACCGCCAAAGAATTAGACCTGCTGCTTTACGGCAAAGCGCAAAAGGTCAAGATGCGCATCGGTGGAAGTTCGATGAACATCACCTATGAAGGCATCATCGAGAAGTTCACCAACAAATACATCAAGCGCGACATTAAGGCTATGGGCGAGCGCACCCAAAAGGCCGTAGGCGAATACATGACTGAAGGCCCCTGCCCCGAATGCAAAGGGGCGCGGCTCAATAAGAAGGTTCTGAGCTGCAAGATCAATGGCTACAACATCGCCGACCTGGCGGAAATGGAGATGGGCGAGCTGATCGGCGTGCTCAAGGCAATCAAAGATCCGGTGGCCAAACCGATGGTGCAGAGCCTGGTCGAGCGCGTTCAGAATGTGATCGATATTGGGCTGGAGTATCTGACCCTTAACCGCCAAACGGACACCCTCTCTGGCGGCGAATCGCAGCGGATCAAGATGGTCAAACACCTCAGCAGCGCGCTGATGGATGTGATGTTCGTTTTTGACGAGCCCAGCATTGGCTTGCACCCGCGCGACGTGCACCGCCTGAACGAGCTGCTGATCAAGCTGCGCGATAAAGGCAACACGGTGCTGGTGGTTGAGCACGAACCCGAGGTGATCAAGATCGCCGATCACATTGTGGACGTTGGGCCGCACGCCGGCAACCAGGGCGGCAAGATCGTCTACGAAGGCGATTACGCCGGCTTGCTAAAAGCTGACACGCTCACTGGCACCCACCTGAAGAAGGCGATGCCGATCAAGAAAGAATTCCGTACGGCGACGAAGCACATAAAGCTGACCAACGTGTCGGTCAATAACCTCAAGAAAATAAGCGTCGACATCCCGGTCGGCGTGCTGACCCTTGTGACCGGCGTAGCCGGTTCTGGCAAGAGCTCGTTGATCAACGAGGCTTTCATGGAGCAGTATCCCGACGCAATCCTGATCGATCAATCCGCGGTCGGCATCTCCTCGCGCTCCAACCCGGCGACGTACACCGGGATCATGGATGACATCCGCAAGGCATTCGCCAGCGCCAACAAAGTGAACGCCGGCTTGTTCAGCTTCAATTCAAAAGGCGCGTGCGAGAACTGCCAGGGATTGGGCGTTGTTTACACGGACCTATCCTTCTTCGACAGCGTCAAATCCCCCTGCGAGATCTGCGGCGGCAAGCGCTTCAAAGACGAGGTGTTGGCTTACAAGCTGAACGGCAAATCAATTGCGGATGTGCTGGATATGACCGTGAAGCAAGCGCTGGAACATTTCAAGCAGGATGAGATCCTGCGCCGGCTGCAGGCGATGAGCGACGTGGGGCTGGACTACCTGAAGCTGGGCCAACCGTTGAACACGCTCTCAGGCGGCGAATGCCAGCGCATCAAGCTGGCGACCGAGCTGCACAAAAAGGGCAGCATCTACGTGATGGATGAGCCCACCACCGGGTTGCACATGTCTGATACGGGCAAGCTGCTCGCGATCATGAACAAGCTGGTAGACAGCGGCAACACGGTGATCGTGATCGAGCACAACATGGACGTAGTGCGCAACGCCGACTGGATCATCGACATGGGGCCAGAAGGCGGCAGCCGCGGCGGCAAGGTGATTTTCGAAGGCACGCCGCTGGAATTGAAGAAAGCCAAGCAGTCGATTACAAGCAAATATATTTAACACGGTTTTTCTTCCCCACCTCCCACAGCCGTCGTTCTCCTAGAGCGTCATATCCTGCAGGTAGCTCCACGAAGCGCTAAAAGGAAATGACGACAGACTAGGCTTTCTTTTCCTTTTTTCTTCTTTCGTTTTATACTTTAGTTATCCTTAAAACAAGCACGGAGGCCCCATGACCCTAGTCGAATTAGTGATCTTGCTGATCATCGCAGCTATCATCGGTTTTATTGCTCAGAGCCTGGTGGGATATCGGGGAGGGGGTCTGCTGGTCACCATTGCCCTCGGCTTCATCGGGGCGGTTTTTGGCACTTGGCTTGCCCAGCGCATGGGCCTGCCTGAGATCTTCTCCCTGCAGATAGGCGATATCACATTTCCAATTGTCTGGGCGGTAATTGGCGCTGCTCTTTTTGTCGCGCTTGTTGCTATCGTGGCCCGTGGGGGAGGCTACCGCTGGAGCGTTACTCCACCTACGCGGGTAACCTTAGTGCTTTCGGTGCTTCTCGGTATCCTTTCGTTGTTAATGCAATTTGGCGTTATTTCGTTGCCAATTTCAGCCTATAACCTGATGGCCATAGCCTGGATTGCACTTCTCCTGGGGAACCTGGTTCGAGGGCTTTAACAAGGAAACAGAAAAAGCAAACAAAACTCACGCAGACTTGCTCTTCCCCGCTTCCCACAGCGCGTTCATCTCTTCCAGCGTCATGTCTTTGAGCTCGCGCCCCTGCGCCTTGGCGCCGGCTTCCACGTAAGCGAAGCGGCGCTTGAAGCGCCCGTTGGCGGCGCGCAGTGCCGCTTCCGGATCCAGCTTGAGCCAGCGGGCCAGGTTCACCAACGCGAACAGGATGTCGCCAAATTCAGCCTCCTGCTCTGCTGAACCCGCTTTCTCCGCTCGAAACTCGCGGATCTCCTCCTCGACATCACCTAGCACGCCTTCAAGATTGGGCCATTCGAACCCGACCCGGGCGGCGCGGCTGCTGTAAGCCTCGGCCTGTCCGAGCGCAGGCAGGGCAGCGGCAACGCCATCCAGGATCCCACTCTCCTCGCCTTTTGTCTTGCGCTCCTCGCTCTTGAGGTGCTCCCAGTTAGCGATGACCGAGTTAGCGTCGCTCAGCTCCACGTCCCCAAAGACATGCGGGTGGCGAGCGATCAGCTTGGTGATGATGCCGTTCAGCACATCCTCCATCCGAAACTCGCTGGCCTCGTTGGCAATCTGCGCCTGCAGCACCATCTGCAGCATCAGGTCGCCGAACTCCTCCTGCATTTCTTTGGGGTCCTGCGCATCCAGGGCGTCGACGACCTCGTAAGTTTCTTCGACCAGGTTGCGCCGCAGGCTGAGATGCGTTTGCTCGCGGTCCCAGGGGCAGCCGTCTGGCGCCCGCAAGTGGGCGATCAATTCCTGGAATTCTTCGAACGAGGTGTTGGCGCCCAGCGGAGGCACGTAAAGGGAGGAACCGTCGGCGATTGCCTCGCTATTGTCGATCTCGTTGAGCGCGATCAATTCGTCTGCGCCGGTTGGTTGAATTAATTTCACCTGGTGCTCGGGAAGATACATAGTCAGAAGAACCAGCTTCACTTTTGCGGCGATCTCCTGCGAATTAAGGTTGAAGATCAAGGCCGGCGCGCTTGGCGGAAAGGTGGGATGATAAAGATGCGAAAGCTGATGCGCATCAACAATGGTCATTTGCGCAGGCAGTTCGCCCAGCGATTCAATAATTGGATCAATTAGCAATGTCATACCTGCTCCTCTTCGGTGTGTCATTCTAAAAGAAAAACCGCAGGGATCGCCTGCGGTTTTTGATTTCCAAAATTCTAGCGCTTCGTGTACGGCGGCGCTTTGCGGGCACGCTTGAGGCCCGGCTTTTTGCGTTCCTTGGCCCGCGCATCGCGGGTCAGGTAACCGGCTTTGGCCATCACGGGCGTCCAGTCGGGGTTCATTGCCATCAGCGCTCGGGCAAGGCCCATGCGCACGGCACCGGCCTGGCCGGTGCGGCCACCGCCGCGCACAGTTGCGCTGACGTCTACGCTATTGCGCGCCGAAACTTCATCGAGCACCACGTGCACCACATTCGTGTCTCCGGTGCGGGGGAAGTATTCGTCCAGCGTTTTGCCGTTCACGATGAAGGCGCCACCGCCGCTCGCCACGCGCACACGGGCGGTGCTGGTCTTGCGGCGACCAATGCCTTCGTAATATTGTTCAGCCATCAATAGCTCCTAATTCTTCTTATGCCAACGGCACAGGGTTTTGTGCCCCGTGCTTGTGCTCAGGTCCTTTATAAACGCGCATCTTGGTGATCATTTTGCGGCGACCCTTGCCAGGCGGCAGCATGCCCCACACCGCGGCCTCGAGCACGCGCTCGGGGTGGGTGCGCAGCATGCGGCGCAGGCGGGTCTCGGTGAGACCGCCGATGTAGTTGCTGTGGCGGAAATAAACCTTGTCGATCATCTTGTTGCCTGTGACGGCGATCTTCTCGCAGTTGGTGACAACAACATGGTCGCCCAGGTCAACACCGGGTGTGAATTCCGGGCGATGTTTGCCCATCAGAACCCCTGCGATCTTGGTGGCCAGGCGGCCCAAATTCTTGCCGTCAGCATCAACGTGATGCCACTGCACCTTGAACTCCGCTTCTTTTGGATAATAACTTTTCTGCGTCATCTAAACCTTCTTCTTCCTAATATTCAACTTCTGCTAGCGTCAGCCCATGAGCCGGCGCCAGTTCGCGCACTCGATTCCTTCCGAGCAGCGCTGTCTTTACGATCTCTGCTTTCGCTTCGCCCTGCCCCACCTTCACCTGCAAGCCAACCATATGGCGGACCATGTGATAAAGAAAGGCGTTGGCGCTGACTTCAAAAACAAATTCGTCCTGGCCAAGTTTGCGCCACTGTGCCCGCAAAACTCTGCGCATTGTGCTGCCATCTTCCTTCGTGGCCGAACCGAAGGCTGCAAAGTCGTGCTCGCCGCGCAAGCTTCCGGCGGCTGCGTGCAGTCCGCTCAGTTTTACAGCGGGCCACACTCGCCAGGCATATCGCTCTCGCAGCGGGTCTCGCTGCGATTGGCAGAAGATGCGATACTCGTAGCTTCGCTTCTTCGCATCAAAACGGGGGTGAAAATCCGCTTTGGCTACGCTCACGCGCTTGGCCGCAATATCCGATGGCAACTCGGCGTTCAGCGCCTTCAGCAAATTTGCGGGCTTGTGCTTCCATCCGAGATCGAATGCGATCACTTGCCCCAGAGCATGGACGCCGGCATCGGTGCGCCCCGCCGTCAGGATGGATTTTTGCTTCCACCCGAGCTTGCGCAGCGCTTTCTCAACTTCGCCTTGTACACTTCTGCTATTTGCCTGGCGTTGCATCCCGCTAAATGCGGTGCCGTCGTAAGCCAGGATCACTTTGTAACGTGCCATATCAATCCGAAAGTTCGGATTGGATAAACCGAATTTATTCTACGAGCTCCAGCATCACCATTTCGGCGCTGTCGCCGTTGCGCCGGCCCAAACGCACCAGACGGGTGTAACCGCCTTTGCGTTCTGCATAGCGCGGGGCGATCTCATCGAAGAGCTTCTTCACAGATTTGGCATCCTGAATGCGAGCGGCAACCAAACGGCGGGCGTGCACTTTGCCAGCTGCGGCTTCGTTGGCGTTGCCCTTCTTGGCGAGCGTGATCAGCCGCTCTGCCTGGCCTCGAATGGCCTGGGCCTTGGCCCGCGTGGTCGTGATGCGTTCGAATTCAAAGAGCTGCTTCACCAGGATCTTGCGCAAAGCTGTGCGCGGGCCGCTTTTGCGACCAAGTATCTTGCCGGCGATCTTATGCTTCATGCCTACTCTGCCTCAGTGGCGGTCGGTGCCGGCGCGCCATCTTCCATATATTTCTTCTCACGCATCTTGTCGACCAGCTCGTCCATACTCTTGTCGCCAAAATTGCGGATGGACATGACCGCGTCCTGCCCCTTTTCGAGGAGCTCCATAACTTCGCCGACAGTGGTGATGCCGGCGCGCTTGAGGGAGTTGAAGACCCGCTCTGAAAGATCGAGGTTCTCGATCGGGGTGTCGTAAACTTCGCTCGACAAACGGCTGTCGATCATTTCCTTTTCGGGAGAGGGTCCGAGGCTGATCTCGGTAACGCCTGCAACGTGGCGGAGGTGTTCGATCAAAATGCCGGCCGAAGTGCTCATCGCCTCTTCGGGTCGGACGGTACCATCGGTCCAGATCTCCATGACCAATTTGTCGTAATTCGTGTTCTGGCCCACGCGAGCGGAGTCGACTTCCCAATTTACGCGGCGCACAGGAGTGTAGATCGCATCTACGGGCAGCTCGCCGATCGGCAGCTTGCCGCTGCGATCGTTGGCGGGGGAGTATCCACGGCCGCGCTCGGCAGTCAGCTCGATCTCGATCTTGGTTTTGGCGCTGTCTGAAGTGAACAGGTACAGATCCGGGTTGACGATCTCAACCTCGGCAGAGGTAACGATATCTGCGGCGGTCACGGTGCCTTCGCCCTTGACTTCCAAGTGCATACGAGTGGCATCGCCTTCGTGCAACTTCAAGCGCAACTGCTTGAGCTGCAGCATGATCTGGATGACATCCTCGCGGATACCGGGGATCTGGCTGTACTCGTGCTGAATGTCGGTGACGCGCATCGAGGTGATCGCCGCGCCTTCCAGCGAAGAGAGCAACACGCGACGCAGGGCGTTACCCAGGGTGTTGCCATAGCCGCGCTCGAGCGGGCTGATGGCGAACTTCCCATAATTGCGGGCTTCTGCCTCACGCTCAATTCGCGGGGTAACCATGTTACTTAATACGATCACAATTTTTTCCGTCCCAACTAATTCAGGCTAACGCGTAAAAAATTGACGCTTTAGCGTGAGTAAAATTCCACTACCAACTGCTCGTTCAAATTGGCATCGATCTCACCGCGTTCCGGCAAGCGCTTGATGGTGCCGCTGATCGCCTTCAGGTCGCGTTCGACCCAGTCGGGGGTGGTGCGGCCCTTTGCAAAATCAGGCAGCTCGGTGAAATACTTACGCTTGCGTGAGCCCTCGCGCACTTCCAACACATCGCCTTCCTTCAGCAAAGCTGAAGGCACGTCGATGAGGCGGCCGTTGACTGTAAAGTGACCGTGGTTCACCAACTGACGCGCCTGAGCGCGGCTGCCCGCGAAACCCAAACGATAGACCACGTTGTCCATGCGAGATTCAAGCATCTGCAGCATCGTGACGCCGGTCAGCCCGCGGACTTTCAAAGCCTCGCGGAAATAGCGGCGGAATTGGCGCTCGAAGATGCCATACACGCGGCGGGCCTTCTGCTTGGCGCGCAGCTGTTTGCCAAAGTCGGATTCACGCGAGCGGCGCCATTCGGCGCCCTTGCCGTGAACACCCGGGGGATAATTGCGGCGCTCAATCGCGCATTTTGGAGAAAAGCAACGCTCGCCTTTAAGGAAAAGTTTCTCTCCCTCGCGGCGGCAAAGCTTGCAAACTGGATCGGTATGTCTTGCCATTGATCTTCCTTAATCTACATTCTGCGCCGTTTGGGCGGGCGGCAACCATTGTGCGGCACTGGGGTCACGTCTGAGATCGAGCGCACCCGCAAGCCCATGGTCTGCACCGCGCGCACAGCGGATTCGCGGCCCGGGCCAGGGCCTTTGACAAATAATTCCACTTCCTGGATGCCCATATCCTGAGCGGCTTTCACTGCGCGCTCGGTGGCTAGGCGGGAAGCAAAGGGCGTACTCTTGCGCGAACCCTTGAAACCAACCAGGCCTGCACTTGCCCACGTGACCGTATTGCCCTGTTCGTCGGTTATGGTGACGATCGTGTTGTTAAAGGTAGCGAAGATATGGATCTGGCCGCTGCCGAGTGCGCGCTTGACGGTCTTCTTTGCGCCGCCTTGCCCACGCCGCGGTTTAGCTTCCTTAGCGCCGCCTTCAGCTTGTGGCGCGGCTGCGTCGTCTGCTTTCGGCTTGGTTTCTTTAGTGTCTTTAGCCATTACCTTATTCTCCGCTCTTACTTCTTGGTGGCGCCACGTCGGCGGCCACGGCCGGCCACAGTCTTGGCCGGGCCTTTGCGCGTGCGCGAGTTGGTGCGCGTGCGCTGTCCGTGCACCGGCAAATTGTGTCGGTGGCGCGAACCACGATAAGTGCCGATTTCCATCAGGCGTTTGATGTTTAGCTGCACCTCGCGGCGCAGATCGCCTTCCACCTGCAGATTCTTCTGGACGTAGTCACGTAACTTCGTGACCTCTTCTTCGGTCAGATCTTTGACGCGCGTATCCGGATTGACCTTTGTCTCAGCCAGGATCTTTTGGGAAGTCTTCAGCCCGATCCCGTACACATAGGTTAAACCATATTCAACGCGCTTATCGCGCGGCAGATCGACGCCTTCAATACGTGCCATCTATCTCCTTAACCTTGACGCTGCTTGTGCTTGGGGTTATCGCAAATGACAAAGAGCTTGCCTTTGCGTTTCACCACTTTGCAGCGCGCGCAGCGCTTTTTGATTGATGCTGTTACCTTCATCTAAACAACTCCAAACGCCCCACTCTTGCGGGGCAAACGAGCGATTATATCGTGGCTTGCTTTTTCCGTCTAGGACACCGGATGAAGCCACTCATACGGTCAAAATCAGCGGGTCGCCCTCGGTCACGGCTACCGTGTGCTCGAAATGAGCCGTCAGGGAGCCGTCAGCGGAGGCAACTGTCCACTGGTCCTTCAGAACCTTGGTGCGATGCGTGCCCACTAACACCATGGGCTCTAACGCGATCGTAATGCCGGGTTTGAGCAACAGCCCGGTGCCCGCCGTCCCGTAATTGGGCATTTGTGGGCCTTCGTGCATCTGGCGGCCCACCCCGTGCCCGGAATATTCGCGGGGCACATGGTAGCCATTGCCCTCGACCCATTCCTGGATGACGGAAGATACGTCGCCAATATGGTTGCCAGCGCGCATCTTCTCGATGCCCAGCCGCAAGGCTTCCTCGGTCACGTCGATCAGCTTTTGTGCTGCCTTGCTGATCTTGCCGATCCCGACCGTAAAAGCCGAGTCGCCTACGAAACCTTTGTAAACCGTGCCGCAGTCGACTGAAAAGATGTCGCCATCTTTCAGCTCACGTTTACCGGGAATGCCGTGCACCATCTCTTCATTGATGCTGGTGTTCAACGTTGCCGGATATGGAAACGGTCCCGGGTAGTTCAGGAATGCCGGGGTTGCGCCATGATCCCGGATCAGGGTCTCGGCGATCTTGTCCAATTTGGCCGTGGTTACGCCCGGGCGAATGTTTTTGCGTACTTCTGCGAGCGCCAGGGCATTGATGTGCCCGGCTTGCTTCATCAGCTCGATCTCTGCCGGGCTTTTCAGTACGATGTTGCGTTCCCAGCTCATCGCCCGTTCTTCGCTGACTCTGGCAATGCAGCCAGCAGGTCTGCAGTCACCTTCTCGATGTTCTGCGCTCCGTTGACCTCCACCAGCTGACCTTGCTTCCGGTAGTACTCGCTCAACGGCGCGGTCTGCTCGAAATAAACGTGAATGCGATGTTGCACCGTTTCGCGGCTGTCATCTTCGCGCTGGTAAAGTTCCGATCCATCCACATCGCAGATGCCGGCTTGCTTAGGCGGGTTGAAGACCATGTGATAAATGTGGCCTTCGGCTCTGCAGGTCCAGCGCCCGCTTAGGCGATTGACCAGCTCCGCTTCGTCCACCTGGATGTACGGCACCACGTCCACCTTGCCGCCAAAATTTGCCAGCATGTGATCCAGCGCCTCCGCTTGCGGCGGCGTGCGCGGGTAGCCATCCAGCAACGCGCCCCTCAGGCAATCCGCTCGCGAGAGCCGCTCGCGGATCATGTCGATGGTCACATCGTCGGGCACAAGCGCGCCGCGGTTGATGAATCCTTCCGCCAGCTTCCCAAGTTCTGTTTGGTTTTTAATGTTCTCGCGGAATATATCTCCCGAAGACACATGGGCTAAGCCAAGTTTCTCCGAAACTATTCCGGCCTGGGTTCCTTTACCAGCCCCAGGAGGCCCGAGAAGTACGATGTAAACCGGCACGCTGTCCTGCCTCAGTATTTTCTGAGGAGCTCAGCGTACGAGCAGAGATTCCTCATAGCCGTGCAGCTTCAGCTCGGCGTCAATATTGAAGAAAGTCTCACGCACGGTGCCCACAACGATGAGCAAGCCCGATGAACTCACAAGGAAAAGCCCGGCCTGGCCCGACTGCCCGGAAAGAAATGGCAGCATCAAGGTGACCAGGAAAGGAAGGACGGCGATGGTGCCGAGGAACAGCGCACCCGGCAGCGTGATGCGGCGCAGCACGCTGGTGAGGTAGCGCTGGGTCGGCGCACCGCGGCTGACGCCGGGGATCTGCGCTCCGATGCGCTTGAGGTTCTCGCCATAATTCTGCTGGGCGAACAACACATCCGTATAGAAGAAGGAGAAGCCCACCACCATGAGGAAGTAGAGGAGCCAGTACCAGCCCACTTGCGGGTTGAAGAAAGCGACGATGCCCGCGGAAAGCGAAGCTATCCATGGCGTCGCGGAGTTGGCGAAGAAAGTGGCCACGATCGACGGCAGTTGCAAGATGGCTTGCGCAAAGATCAAAGGGATCATGCCCGACATGTTGACCATCAGCGGCAGCGTGCCTTTAACCGGCATCGACATGCGCTGGCCCATACGCCGTCCAGGATACATGACCGGGACGTTGCGCCGGCCTTGCTGGACGAACACGATGACGAAGATCGTGACAATCATGATCGCCGCAATGGCGAGCACCGATGTCCAACCTGAAGTCGTGTTTTGCAGCAGACTGGCAAAGTTGGCCGGAATGCGCGAAATAATGCCGGCGAAGATAATTAGCGATAAGCCTTGATTGCGAATGCCATATTCAGAGATCATCTCTCCCAGCCAAATGGCGAACATGGTGCCTGCCGTCATGCTGAAGATGATCGTCACGCTGTTCAGAATTTGCCCTGGACCAAAACCGAAGTTGTCGATCACCTGGCCGCCGGCAAAGGTCGAGAAGATATTGATCTGTCCGATCGCGGTTAGCGCCGCCATTGGAACAGCCAGATAGTAAGTCCAGCGCTCCATCCACTTGCGGCCTTCGCGTGGGTCTTCTTCCATCCGGCGCTGAAGCGAGGGGATGATGGGCAGCAACAATTGCAAAATGATCTGGGCGGTGATGTACGGATAAACGCCCATCGCCAGCACCGAGAAGTTCAACAATGTGCCCCCGGAGATCAGGTCGATTAGGCCAACCAGCGTGCTAGCCGCCCCGCCCTGATTCACCAGCGCCGCGATCACATCGCGGTTAACTCCCGGCACCGGGATGTGTGCGACGAAACGGTACAAAACAAGGATCCCCATGGTGATGAGGATCTTGCGCCGCAGGTCGGGCGCCGTGAACAAAATGCGGATATAGCGAAGTACCCGCTGGATCGCTTTCATTATTTGCTAGCCTTCTTCTTAGTGCTCTTGGCCTTTGCAGCCTTGGGCTTGGCTTCGACGTTTTTCTCGGCCTTGGGTTTCGCCTCGGCCTTTGGCTTTGCGTTTGCTTCTGCCTTCTGCTTCTCAGCCTTGGCTAAAGCCTTCGCAACTTCGCGGGCTTCCGTCAGCGCGATCAGGTCCACGCTTCCGCCAGCCTTCTCGATCTTGGTCTTCGCGCCTTCGGTGATGCGATGCACGCTCACTTTGAGCGCCGACTTCACTTCGCCGCGGCCCAGGATGACGATCGGATTGTTCGGTTTGCGCAGCAGTTTGGCCGCACCCAGTGTTTCGGGGTTGACTTCGCTGCCCTTTACATTCGCCAATTGGTCGAGATTGATCTCGTTGTACGTAATTTGAAACGGCACGTTAAAGCCGCGCTTGAAAGGCAAGCGGCGGAAGAACGGCAAATTGCCGCCCTGGTGATAGAGGCCAGTGCCGCCACCCGCACGCGCACCCTGGCCCTTGGTCCCGCGGCCAGCGGTCTTGCCGTCGCCGGAGCCAGTGCCGCGGCCGACGCGCTTGCGAGGGCGAACTTTGCCTGCGTTCGGTTTCAGGTCGTGCAACTTCATTACTTAGCCTCTTCCACTTTCACCATATGGATGATTGCATTTACCATGCCACGCAACGCGGGCGAATCTTCACGCACGATGCTGTAGTTCATCCGGCGCAGGCCAAGCGCCTTTACGGTGCGCTTCTGCGGTTCGGGGTAGCCGATCGGGCTGCGGACCAATGTGATCTTGATCTTGCCGCCGCCTGATTTCTTGGCTCCTGACTTTGCTGATTTCTTAGCCATTCTTCTTGCCTCGGTCCCAGAACGGGACCAGGTCCTTGATGTCCTTGCCGCGCATAGAGGCTTGCGCGTCCACAGACTTGAGTTGGTCCAGCGCATCCATTGTGGCAAACACCACGTTATGGATGTTTCCGCTGCCCATCGATTTGGTCAAAATGTCCTGCACGCCTGCGGCCTGCATCACCGCACGCACCCCCCCCCCGGCGATGACGCCGGTGCCGGGCGAAGCCGGCTTGAGCAGCACTTCC
>JANWHN010000031.1 GCA_025450445.1 Anaerolineales bacterium
ACGCGCAGACCCAGTTCGGGCTGGACCAGATTTAGCAGGCTGGTCTTCCCAACCCCCGATGGCCCTGCAAGCACGGAGATCTTGTCTTTCAATATCTGGCGCAGTTTTTCAATTCCAATTGCCTGCTCGGCCGATGTGTAGATCAGCGAATAACCGATCCCTGCGTAATGGCCAAACAATTCTTCCGCTTTGTCTTTTCCGACTAAATCAACCTTGCTTGCCACTACAACTGCGGGGATCGACTGACGCTCAGACACCACGAGAAAGCGATCGAGCATGCGCGTTTTTGGCGCCGGATCAGCGCAAGAGAAAATGAATAAAGCCTGGTCTGGGTTGGCGAGAATGACTTGCTCGTATTCGCCCTGCGGCCGCGGGTCGCGGCGCACGAGTGCCCGCACACGAGGTTCCACTTCTTCGATCATTGCGTCGCCGTTTTCTTCCGTAATCTGCACCCGGTCCCCCAACGCGACGATGTCCCCAACCGCCTTGCCTTGCTTCAAACGGCCGCGCATTTTCGCGACAACAGTTCCGCTCTCGGTTTCTACAGTGTAGAAACCGGACTGCGAGCGGACTACTAAGCCGCGAGTATTCGGCATCAAATTAATTAAATTGATTTGGATTATGGAACTGGAGTAACCACGATTCCGCCGCTACCTTCTTCGGATTCAGCGGTTGCAGTAGCTTCTGCTTGCAGTGTCTCGTCGAAATAGATCGGATCAAGCACGCCGTAATCTGTTTCCCATGGATACAAAGGACCCGGGCTGCCCAGGAAATAATGGCTAGCCACGCGGCGGAATATAGGCGCAGCAAACTCTGAGCCATCGCCGATGTTCTCAACCAGCACCGCGATCGCAATATCCGGCCGGTTTGGCTGCCCAGCATCGGTGTAGCCAATGAACCACGCGTGCGGATCCAGCCCCTCGCCGGCGGTCGCCGTTCCCGTCTTCCCATATGTGGAAATGGCAAAGCCTGAGAAACGTCGAGCAGCAGTGCCGCGTGGATCAGCCACTACAAGCCGCATCGCGTTCTGTAAATTGAGCAAAGTATCCGCGCTGATCGGCAGAGTCCCGTTCACTTGGGATTCGAAATTCAGCAAAGCTACCCCGTTTGTATCCTCGACCCACTCGATCAATTGCGGCTGGTACAGCGTGCCGCCATTCCCTATCGCTGCCACGTAAACCGCAGCCTGCAATGGCGTGATCACTGTGGTTCCCTGTCCAAATGCCTGTTGTACCGCCTCCAGCCGTCCAAGCTCCGCGTCTGTCGCATTTGGCGCCACGATGCTGCCTGCTTCTTCAGGGACAACTTGAATATTGGTGGGGCTGCCAAGTCCGAACCCACGCGCCATTTCGCTAATTGCATCGGTCTGGCCAGCGTTATACAGGTCCAGGCCGATCTGATAGAACCAGGGATTGCATGAGCGCATAATGCCTTCCAGCAAGGTCAAAGTACCGCTTGGCGGCAACTCTTTTTCCAGAGTCCAGTCATCCAAGACGATCCCGGCCAGCCCATACCACTGCTGCACGCAATCAATGGTCGATTCCGGTTCCCACATTCCGCTTTCAAGCGCCGCCGAAAATGGAATCACTTTGAAAATGGAACCGGGTGGGTATTGACCTTGCGTCGCCCGATTAAAGAAACGGCCACGGTCATCAGGGAAGTAATTTCCCCAAAAGGAGTTGTAATCAGCCGGGTCCGCCCAGTTGGGGTTGAAATCCGGCGACGAGACGATAGCAAGCACTCGACCCGTATCGCGCTCCAAGACCACGACAGCGCCATTGAAATCCTTGATAGCTTCTTGCGCGGCCAGCTGCAATTCCATATCGAGGGTTGTGTGAACAGATGATGCCGGTTGAGCAGGCGCTTCAGCGATGGTCGTAAAAATATTCCCGTTGGGATCAAGCACTCGCAGAATGCCGCCGCGGGTGCCGGCTAAGTATTCCTCGGCCCACGCCTCAATTCCCTGCCGCCCGATTGTGTCGTCACTTTGATAACCAAGGGGAATAAAGTTGGGTACCTCTTCAGCTGGAACCGGGCCAACATATCCCAGAGTTTGCGGAGCTGCGCCTAAATTTGGATAAAGGCGGGTGCTGTATTGCTCGTAGCGCACACCGGTCAATCCAGTTATGTTGCCAGACAGCGCGTTGAAGGTATCGAGCGAGACTTCCGCGATCGGAACGTAGTATTCGGGCTCGCCTTCTTCAGGAAAAATCTGCGCTTCGATCGTCCGGCTTGGAATTCCAGTAAGGCGCGAAAGCCCACTGATTAACGGATCGGCATCGTCTTCTAACAACAAGCTCGGAATCACACCAACCGCCACCGCCTCGGTATTGGACGCTAAGGCAACCCCGTTGCGATCGTAGATGATGCCACGCGTCGGAACCGAGCGCTCGAGGCTGAGGCCGTTGCCACCCGCCAATTCCGGGAGAATGATTTGATCTGCCCATACTATGCGCCAATCGCCGCCTTCGAGAACCAGGTCCATGTGCGTGTCGCGCGTGATCGGGCCAATGACGGCCGAATTCAACGTCACCCGGTACCCAACCTGCGCGGTCTGCGCGTTGGTAAGGGTTTGCAAGATCTCATAGTCCACACGGAACAGATTGGCTTGCGTGGCTACCATTGCATACCGAGCTTGAAAATCTTCGAAAGAAAGTGAGCTCTTGCTCGATTCGCTCAGCAGCGAATACATGCCCTCATAATTGGCTTCATTCCAAGCGGTCAAATACGCATTCGCTGCAGTTTCCGGGTCCGGCGCCGTGTTGATGCTGATCACCGGCGTCGGCAAGCCTTCGCCTTCCCCAGATCCCAAGCCGCAACCCGCGACCAGGAACGCGATCGCGATAAAGTTCAGAACGCGTTTCATTGTTCCCACGCCAATATCTTTTCGGTTACCGGGCAGTCATAATTAAGATACTCCTGGCATGCCAACGACAAGTTGGCCTTGAATTCAATATCCCATTTCTTCATATTGCGCTGCAGGTGACACAGCGGCAGACCAATTACGTTTGCGTGACAGCCGCTCATTTCGGCAACGGGATGAAAGCCCCGGTGCTGGATTGCATATGCCCCGGCTTTGTCCACCGGATCGCCGGTGGCTATGTATGCGTCGATCTCGGCATCGGAATAATCTCGCATCGGCACTGGGGTCGCGCAAATATCGTTGAACTGCGCCCCGTCTGATGCTCGTTTCCCCGAGATTGCTGTGTAAACAATGTGGGTTCGCCCGCGCTGCGCTTGCAGCATCTGGCGCGCATCTGCCTCGTCAATCGGCTTTGCAAGGATTGCTCCATCCAAAACCACGGTCGTGTCCGCCGCCAGAACAATGGCATCGCCAGCAAGATCATTGCCAGCAGCCGCCGCTTTCTCGCGCGCCAAGCGCCCCACGTAATTCTGGGGTTCCTCATCGTGAAGCACATCTTCATTTATATCTGCAGGCTTGATCTGGAATTGGTCGCCGCTAAGCGCGAGTAGTTCCTTTCGCCGCGGCGAACTTGAAGCAAGGATCAGAGTTGGAGAGCTCATTTTGATAGAAAAAGTTCGTCCTGAGACGAACTCGCGGATTTTAACATATGGCCCTTTAAACTGATTTTGGCGTCGGTTGGGCTGTGCTCTACGTGTAAAATCTCTAAACAAGGACTAATCGCCTCATATGCAAGCGCTAAAAGACCGAATTCGTCGCGAAGGCAAGAACCTGGGCGGCGGCATCCTGAAAGTTGATGGCTTTATCAACCATCAGGTCGATCCACTTTTAATGGACGCTTGCGGTCGCGAGTTTGCCGAGCAATTCAAAACGGTCGGCGCCACCAAAGTGCTGACTGCCGAGATCTCCGGGATCGCCCCAGCTCTCACTACCGGGCAACATCTGGGCATCCCAGTGGTTTACGCCCGCAAAAACAAACCCATCACCATGCCTGATCAGGTCTTTCTCACCCTGGCTCCTTCCCACACCAAAGGCCGCACCGTGGAGCTGATCGTTTCGCCCGAATATCTATCCGGCGGCGAGAAGGTGCTCATCATCGACGACTTTCTTGCCAGTGGGTCGACCATCCTCGGCCTTGTGCGCCTGGCCCAAACCGCCGGCGCGCAGATCGCCGGTATCGGCGCGCTCGTGGAGAAGACTTTTGAAAATGGGCGTGAAGCCCTGGCTTTCTTGAATGTGCCGGTTGTTTCGTTGGTGGCGATCAAAAGCATGGAGGGCGACAAGATTGAGTTCGCCTAGCGCTGCTCCATCTGCGCACCGGCCATGATCGCCATTTTGGATTTTGGGGGTCAGTACGCCCAATTGATCGCCCGCCGTCTGCGCGACGCCCAAGTCTATTGCCAGCTTTTCCCATTCGACGCCCCTGCGGCTGATGTGCTTGCCGCCAATCCAGAAGGGTTCGTGCTCTCCGGCGGTCCGGCAACAGTCTTTGCGCCCGGCTCGCCTCAGCTACCCGAATATGTAGTCGACAGCGCCAAGCCGATTCTCGGCATCTGCTACGGTATGCAAGCTCTGACTCATTCCCTCGGCGGCACCGTCGCCTTGTCGCCAAGGCGAGAATTTGGCGCTGCCAGCATTCACAGCGTCGCGCCCAACCCGCTGCTCAACGGTAACCAGGTCGTGTGGATGTCGCACGGCGACCGCATCGAGCAGCCGCCCGCCGGCTTCATTCCGATCGCCGCCACCGACAACACGCCGGTCGCCGCTATGGCCGATCTCAAGCGCAATTATTTCGGCGTGCAATTTCATCCCGAGGTGCATCACACCCCAGGCGGAACTGAAATGCTGCGCCGCTTCGCAGTCGATGTGTGTGGTGCCGAAACCAACTGGGCGCCGGCTGCCATCGTCGAGCAATCCATCGAGAACATCCAGGCACAAGTTGGCAAAGAAGCAGTACTCTCTGCGATCAGCGGCGGGCTGGATTCCAGCGTCGCCACCGCCCTCGTGCAGCGCGCCATTGGCGATCAGCTGATCGCCATCTTCGTCGACAGCGGTTTGCTGCGCGCCGGAGAACGCGAACGTGTCACCGAGGCTCTACGCGGCAGCATGAGCACCGAGCTGGTCGTTGTCGATGCCACGGACCAATTCCTCGCCGATCTCAAAGGCGTCGTTGACCCAGAAGAAAAGCGCCGGCGCATCGGCGAGCGCTTCATCCGTATCTTCGAAAAGCAAGCCAAAGCGCTCGGCAGCCCGCGCTTCCTTGTTCAGGGAACGATTTACCCCGATGTGATCGAATCGCGCGGTTCCGAAAAAGCGCACCTGCAGCGCATCAAAACACACCACAATGTCGGTGGTCTTCCAGAAAAAATGGATTTCGAGTTGATTGAACCACTCCGCTATTTATTTAAAGACGAAGTGCGCAAGGTTGGCAAGGAGCTTGGCCTGCCCCCTGCGTTGGTCTGGCGTCAGCCGTTTCCCGGACCCGGGCTCGCCGTACGTTGCCTGGGCGAAGTAACCCCCGCCCGCCTGCAAACTCTGCGCGCTGCCGATGGGATCCTCATCACCGAACTCGAGAGCGCCGCGCTGCTCAGCCACGAGCGCGCCCCGATCGCTCAAGCCTTCGCCGTGTTGTTGCCGGTGCACAGTGTCGGCGTGATGGGGGACCAGCGCACCTACCAGGAATGCATCGCCTTGCGCGCCATCACCACTCAAGACTACATGACCGCCGACTGGGCGCGCCTGCCAGACGACTTGCTGGCCCGCGTCTCCAATCGCATCGTCAACGAAGTCGCCGGCGTCAATCGCGTCGTATATGATGTCAGCAGCAAGCCACCCGCCACAATAGAGTGGGAGTAGCGTTTCAGTAGGGACATGAAATACGGAAAGATTTTAGGCAAGGCTTGGGAAATTCTTTGGAAATATAAGCAGCTTTGGCCATTTGGCTTGATTGCCTCGGCTTTCAGCGGCATTTCTTATTTAGTGCCTTATACGCAGAGCAATCTCATAAGAGATATCACCAATCAGTCAAACGCTGATCAAACCCTGTTAGCTCTTCTGACTTATTTGTTCATTTTTCTTTTGTTCGCTCTTCTCACATTCTTAATCTCGCTTTTTGGGACTACCGGATCGATTCTCGGAAACCTTCACATACAGGCAAAACGTAAAGTTGCCTTCAGACAGCTGGCGGGTGAAGGTTGGCGATTCTATGGACGCGCGCTCAAACTGAATATGGTTCTGACTACGCTGCCAATTCTGGTCCCAATCATTTTCGTAATTCTGGCAGCTTTAGTGACGTTTATTACGGCTGGGCTCGGTATTTTTTGCGTGTTTCCCTTAATCTTTTTGATAATCCCGTTCGGTTTCTTGTATTACATATATGTTGAAGTCGCCAATGTGATGTTGCTCAGCGAGGAACTGGATTATCGTTCAGCAATTAGCCACTCATGGAGACTATTCAAGGCAAACTGGGGGAGCCTGGCTATCCTGGGTTTTGATTGTGTTGGTGGGCACAGGATTGCTGGGATCTGTGATCAACCTACCAATGTCCTTCATGTTTTATCCCACCGATCCAAGAGAACCTTTTTCCAATGCAAACATTCTTCTGTTGGTCACATTTATTCCACTAATTACAATTTTTTACTCCACTGTGCGCATGTTCACTCTTAGTTCGTGGACTTTAGCTTACGCACAGATAAAGCCCGCAAAAGCTAAGAAGAGGGTGCCGGGCTAAGGAGGCCGTAACCTTTCGAGTATCATCCTCGTAGATAGATTAACAAACCTCACCTGGAGAACCTGATGGAATTCGGAAAAATACTCTCTCGCTCATGGCAGATCGTCTGGAAAAATAGGGTCCTTTGGATCTTCGGCATCCTGGCTTCGTGTGCCAGTGGCGGCGGGGGCGGTGGAAGCGGCAGCAACTTCAATACCGGCGACACCGGAACAGGTCAGCTGCCACCAGAAATGCAGCGGTTCTACGCTCAGGTGGAGCGTTTCTTTGCGACCACTCCTCAGGAAACAATTGTGGCCTGGGTTGTCGCTCTCGTTTGTGTAGTGGTCTTGTTCTCCTTGTTAATTTGGGCGATCGGCGTTTTTGGTCGTATGGGCGTTATCCGTGGGGCGATCTTGGCTGTCGGAGGCAAAACCTTCAGCTTCGGCTCCCTGGCCCGCGATAGTTGGGGCCGCTTGGGCGGCACTTTGTGGATGAATTTCTTGCTTGGTCTTATTCCGGCGGTAGTCGCCATTTTGCTTGGCCTCATGGCCTTAGTTTCAGTGGCCTCTGTGAGTGGCGCGGATGTGGGCGGATTGGCGTTCTTGGGGCTGTGCTTCATCCCTATCTTCTGCATTTTGGTCCCCTTTTTCATCGCCTACGCCGTTTACATTCAAGTCGCCAATGTTGCATATGTTCATGACGGCTTAAGCGCCACCGACGCCATCCGCAAAGGCTGGGAGGTCTTCCGCAGCAACCTAGGCAACATCGTCATCCTTGCTCTGATCTTGTTCGTCGGCGGCATCCTGGTCAGCATCGTCCTCGCCTTGCCCTTTATCGCCATAGCGGTCCCTGCATTGATTGGCTTTGCCAGCGGCGGAGACTCCATGAATACGGGTCTCATCATTTCCGGAATATGCCTGGTGATCGCCCTTCCTTTCCTGATCCTGGCCAACGGCATCTTGCAAGCCTTCATCCACAGCTCGTGGACCCTGGCATACGCGCAAATGGGCACCGCCAAGAAACCGGCCAAGCGAAAAATCAGCGTGCGCTAGTTCTGTGACAAGTTTCCTGCGGCCTCTGCTAAATAGCCCGGGGTTCTCCCGTGTTCGGCGCAACCACGGGCTGGAGCACGCCAGCATTCATGTTCTGAGTCAAAAAAATTCCAAACGCCTGATCGCCGGTCATTCTGATCCGGGTGGGTTTTGGCTCTGGGGGCAGCTCACCCTTGCCGAAGTCGATCAAGCGGTTCGTGAAGCGTTGCAGCGCTTGCGCGGCGGCGAGCGTTCGCTTGCCATCCATCCCAACTGCGGAACCAACTTGGTCACCTCCAGCTTGGCCGCCGGGTTTGCTGGCGCCGTGGCGATTGGTGGCACTCGTTCAACCAAAGAATGGTTGGATCGTTTGCCACTGGCAATCCTGTTTTCCATGGGCGCGCTGCTCCTGGCGCGTCCGTTGGGAACGCGCATTCAGCAATACGTCACAACCTCCGGCGATCCGGGCAATCTCGAGATCGTCGAGATCCGCCAGAGCCAACGCGGCAATCTGCTCGCTCACCGCGTCACCACCCGGAGCTAGCGTGGCTGCCTTGACCCCGATCGTCTATCTCTACTTTGGGGACGATGAGCCTGCCATG
>JANWHN010000032.1 GCA_025450445.1 Anaerolineales bacterium
AGCGAATTGGCCGATGCCTTGCTGGGCGGAATCGTAGAGAATGCGCTCCTCGATCATCGTGCCCGTGGCCGTGAAAAAATTGGTCACGGAGTATGCGCGTCCCTGCTCATCGACGCGATTGACGACGAGGACATGCTCGAATGTGTCACCGGAGCCCGCTTCCAGATAAACCAGATCACCAGCCACTAGGGGAAAGGTTGAGAAATCAAATTTGGAAACTGGAGAACTGAACTTATTCCAGGAGTAGACCGAAGTTGGAAATGTGTTTTCGATCGGACGCGGGTTGTCGCTTGGATTCATCAGCCAGAAATTCTTGGGCCGCACCCAGGCTCCCAGTAAATCTGCAGATTGCAAGATGCTGATCGCAAGCGGGCCGCACATGGTGGACGAGTGTTCGTTGCGCCCTTCAATGAAATCAATGTTGAGTGCGACTTGGTTGGCACTGGCTTCATCCGGCGCAAGAAAGAGGAGCGATGCCTGCTCCAGCCGTTGCTTTTGTGTAGCGTTCAGGACATCGCTGTTGCGTGGGCGCTCGCAATTGGGCGGCCAGCCTGGACTCAGCCGTGGCAACCGCGGACGCGCGGCGAGACTGAGCATGCTCAAAGAAGCCAGCTTGATGAAATCTCGTCTGGAGAAATTGTGGTTTTGCATTATTTGTTGGAAATTGCTTCGTTGATTCTGCTTCGCAGAATCTGCCTCGCAAAGACGAGCATCCTAGTAAGGATCGTTTTCGCCGCGGGCAATGATGGTTTGCTGTCCGCTGCACGTGCACGCAACCACGGCCGCGTCGCCGCGCACCAAGCTACCGGGGTGCAGGTTTGCGGTTCCGCCTTCTTGCGCGATCCACCCGCTGAGTTCAAAAGGGATAGGGCCGGTGGCGCTGATCCATTCGCCATTGTATTTGCGGGCTATGTGCAGATGGGTCGCAGTGGAAACACCGCCTTCGCAAGATGGATTGCCTAACTTGTCGCCGCGGTTGACCCAGTCGCCTACATTCAGATGTTCCTTGTTTGTAACGTGCAGATACAAGATCGCCCAGCCGGTTTGCTCGTTGCCATCGCCGTCTAAGTCAATGATCAGAATGCCGCGCTGGCTGCGCACCACCAATCCAGATTCAGCGGCGGTGATCCAGGCTTCGGATTCGTTGCAACCCGGCAGCTCGCTGCTGGGCGCAAAGTCGAGTGCGGCTTGGGCGCCTTCTGGCTCCCAGGCGCCATGTGGACCGGAGGTGAAATACCAGACCTGATTGTTAAAGAAGGGCAGGCTCATGTGCGGCTGCTCGAGTACAGCCGGAAAGAGCGGTTCAACTTCGGCGGCGCGGGTCCAAGGATCAGGGAACATGGCCGCATGGGTAAAAGGGAAGCCGACGTTCGGGTCCATCACGTCGAGCCAGGTTTCGTAATCGTACAACTGGGCGAACAAGTATTGTACAGCGACGGTGCCCGCGTTCTGATCGGGGGCGAGGCGATGGGTGCTGCCGTCCCTGAAAGTCAGCTCGGTCAAGACGCCTTCGCGCCAGCCGTAATATCCAATCGAGAGCTTCTTAGCAACCTCGGTCAGTTGGCGGTAGAGCCCGCTCTCGCTTGGGTTGATGAAGCCGATCGGGTAATCGTCCGTAACGCCGTCTTTGGGCGCGCCGAGCACCCAGTTGCTCTGCTGTTGAAGAATGGATAGCAAGAGCCGCGGGTTGAGCGAATGCTCGAGCGCAACCCGTTCAATGATCGCGGTGCCAGTGAACCAATCCGACGGAAGGTACTGGCGATAGGTCATCAAATAGCCGCCGAAAGGGCCAGCAAAACTGGCAGTATTGAAACCAATGGCGGATGGCGAATAAACCACTTCACTATCTGGGATCAAATGTTGGTTGGGCAAGGTTGCGCCAACTACATTGGGGATCGTCAATATCTGCCCCGCGCCGATGAGGCCCGTGGGAATATCCTGGGGCGAGGCGATGTCAACAATGTCGACGGCAAAGCGCACGGTTAAAGCCTTTAGCGTGTCGCCGGATTGAGCTGTGTAAACAAACGGGGCAGCCTCCGTTGCGGCACCGCCAGTGGTTGTTGTCGGGACCATGGCTAACGTAGGTGTCGCTCGTTGGGTTGGTTCCTCGCTGGGCAGAGCCAGTGCAGTCTGGGTGGCGGCACGGGCACTGATCGCGGCCATCGCACCCTGGGTAGCGGCAACGCTATCGGGCGTGATGTAACTGCTGCTGCACATCACTGTGACGAAAGCGGCTGCCAGACCACAGAGGGTCAGACGAAATGAACGGGAAAGTTGCATGAGTTAGCGCTGCAGCATGTGTTCAGGATCGCGGCATTCACAAGCTTCCACACTTTGCCCGTCGCGCTGCAGCACGCCGTCGTAGAGCACACCGTTACTGGTAGACAGCCAGCCGCCCAACAAAAATGCGAGCGGGCCGGAAGCAGGGATCCATTCACCATTATATCGGCGGGCTATGTGCAAATGACTGGCGCTGGCGATGCCACCCTCGCAGGAAGGATGGCCGATGCGATCTCCAGCGCGCACAAAATCTCCGACTTGCACGCGTTGGTTTTGTGAGACGTGCATGTACAGCACCGTCCAGCCGGTTTGCTCGTATCCGTCGCCATCCAGATCTTGGACCACCGCGCCGTGTTCTGCGCGCACGACTAGGCCGTCTGTCGCGGCTGTAACCCAATCGGTGCTTTCGTTGCATCCCAGCATCTCGCCGCGGGGCGCAAAGTCGAGGGCGGCCCAAGCCGAGCCGCCGCCCCAGCCGCCATGCGGGCCGCCGCTAAAAACCCACGGCACGCCGGGCTCAAATGGCAGCTCCAATGTGGGTTGGCTGATGCCTGCGGGAACCAGCGGGTCAACCGCTAGATCGAATGGATAACTGAACAAGGCGGAATAGGTGGCAAATAAGCCATGCTCGGAAACGGAGCGCCGCCACGCGTCTTGGGAATAGAGCAAAGCCAAGACATGCTGCACGCCGGCGGTGCCGGGATTAATGGTTGGGCTGGCGGGCACAAAAATTCCGTCAGAAGTATTCCAACCCAGGACCGCGCCGCTCTTCCAATCGTAATAACCTTTATTGAGGTTATCGGCCGCCCAGGAGAGCTGGCGAAACAAGCCCATGCGGAACGTCTCAGGAAAGTTCATCGGGTAGATTAAAGAATTGGTGGATGGATTTGGGTCGCTGAGCCAGCCGCTTTGATATTCGAGCAGAGCCAATAGCAATTTAGGATTCACTGAATATTCAGTTGCGACCCTGGCAACGATGTCGGCGCCGCTGACGAATTCCTGGTCGACTTCTTCGCGATGCTGCTTGAGGTACCCGGGTTGCGCGTCCACAAAAGCTGCGACGTCGAAGAATAGCGCGAACGGCCCGTTCACCATTTCGGAATCAGGAACGATCTTGAAATCAGGTCCCAGGTTTGTGGCATTTTGTGGCGGGATATAAAGCAATTGACCAACCTCAAGCGAATTGGGATCGATCAATTGATTGGCGGCGATCACCGCTTCCAAGGTTACGCCGAAACGTTCGGCGACCGCGGTGAGGATGTCTCCAGGTTGCACGAAATATTCGATCGTGTCGCTGCGTAATGTGGGCTGGCTGTGCGGCGCGTCCGGCGTGGGTGTCAAGATCGGTAAGTTTGGATCGCGCGTCGGGGGTAGGTTGGGCGGCGGAACCGCCGCCCCGATCGGGGTGCTGTCCTCGACCTGCGGGATCGAAGGCGGTATCTCACCTACTGTTGTAGTTGGAAAATTACAGGCTAGTATTGCTAGCGAGAGAATTAGTGGAACAAGGAGCTTGCGCATGAGAGATAACGGCCTTTTTAGCCGCGTCGTTGGTTATACAAAGGTTGCAAGGAACAAGCCAGCGGTTTTACCTTACAATTACAAATTCGCACAAACGATTTGTCCTGTCGGAGGATAAATGAAACCCTATACCTATGTCATTGTGGGCGGCGGCATGGCGGCCGATTCCGCAATCCAGGGCATTCGCGAAGTGGATGAGAAGGGGACGATCGCGCTCATCGGCTCCGAAAATTTTCCACCTTACAATCGCCCGCCGCTAACAAAGAAACTTTGGACTGGAAAGCGAAAACTCGAAGATATTTGGCGCCAGACTGCCAAGCAAGGCGTAGATCTGTATCTCAATCAACGCGTCGTCAGCATAGATCCGGATAATAAGATCGTCAAAGACGATCAGGGACTTGAGTATGAGTATCAGAAGTTATTGTTGGCAACCGGCGGCACGCCGCGCAAGCTCCCATTCGGCGAAGGGCTGATCCGCTACTTTCGAACTGTTGAGGATTATCAGGCGCTCCGTGAGCAAGCCGATAATGGTGGCAGCTTTGCTGTAATCGGCGGCGGATTTATCGGCTCCGAACTGGCCGCGGCTTTATCAATGCACGGCCAGGAAGTCAGCATCATTTTTCCGGGTTCAGGCATTTGCGACAACATTTTTCCGCCCGGTCTGGTCGAGCATATCAACGCCTATTACAAAGAGAAAGGCGTGAAGTTGCTCAGCGGTGAGGAAGTGGCTGATGTAAAAGCTAATGGCAAAGCCGTGGATGTAAAGACTAAGAAGGGCACGACCATCACCGTGGATCATGTGGTGGCTGGCATCGGCATCGCACCGAATGTCGAGCTCGCCGACCAGATCGGCCTCGAGGTCGACAATGGCATCGTGGTCGGTGAGGATCTGCAAACCAGCCGGGCGGACATCTACGCAGCCGGCGACGTGGCCAAATTCTCGAATCTCTTCCTCGGCAAGCTGCGTGTGGAGCACGAAGACAACACCAACACAATGGGCAAATACGCCGGGCGCAACATGGCCGGAAAACCAACACCCTACGACCATATCCCGATGTTTTATTCCGATCTGTTCGACATGGGCTACGAAGCTGTCGGCCCCCTAAGCTCCAAGATGACTATGGTCGAAGATTGGAAAGGGAAGGGTTACAAAAGAGGTGTGATCTATTACTTGGACAACGGTCATTTGCGCGGCGTGCTGTTGTGGAATGTATGGGACCAAGTTGATGCCGCCCGCGACTTGATCCGCGCGGTTGGACCCAAGCGGGCAGGAGACCTGATCGGCAAGATCTAGAAAGTGCGGCGCTCGCGAGAGCGCCGCAGTGTTTTTGGGGTAAAAAAAGTGCCACAGGTATAATCACGCCTCGAGCCTCAAATGACCCAAATTGTAGAATGCGTTCCCAATTTCTCGGAAGGCCGGGATAAAAAAGTCGTAGACAAGATCGTGGCGGCGATCAAAGAAGTAAAAAATATTACGCTCCTCGACCGCAGCTCCGACAAAGATCACAATCGCAGTGTAATTACATTCGTAGGGGATGTTCGTTCTGTGGAAGAAGCGGCGTTCCGCGGCATCGCCAAAGCCGCCGAACTGATCGACATGAGCAAGCACACCGGCGAGCACCCGCGCATGGGGGCGACAGACGTGGTGCCATTTGTGCCCATCTCGGCGGTCTCGATGCAGGACTGCGTGCAGATCGCCAAGCGGCTAGGTCAGCGAGTGGGCAAAGAATTAAACATTCCTGTCTATTTGTATGAAGAAGCCGCCACAAGCGAGGAACGCAGAAACCTGGAAAACGTTCGCCGCGGCGAGTACGAAGGCATCCGTGACAGCATTGGCAAGGATGCGGCACGCAAACCAGATTTTGGCCCGAGCAAGTTGGGCAAAGCCGGCGCCGTCGCTATCGGCGCCCGCCAACCGCTGATTGCATACAACGTCTATTTGGAGACAGATGACGTCGAAGTCGCAAAGAAGATCGCTAAAGCGGTGCGACATTCTTCCGGCGGGCTGCGTTTTGTAAAGGCGGCCGGCTTTTTGGTGGATGGCAAAGCGCAGGTCTCGATGAACTTGACCGATTTTCATAAAACGCCGGTTGCGCGCACGGTGGAGCTGATCCGCCGTGAAGCGATCCGGAATGGCACGTTGATCGCAAAGAGCGAACTGGTTGGTCTCATTCCGCAAGAAGCATTGGAAGACGCCGCTACCTGGTATTTGCAGTTGAAAGATTTTAATCGCCAGCAAGTCCTCGAACGGCGCATGCAATCTGCCGAACTGTCAAGCGATGAGCATAGCAACGCATTTCTCGATGCGCTGGCATCATCCGCGCCCACACCCGGTGGTGGTTCGGCGGCAGCGCATGCTGGAGCAATGGCCGCGGCCCTCGTGGCCATGGTGGCGCGCTTAACCCTCGGCAAGAAAAAATACGTGGCTGTGGATAGCAAAATGCTGGCGCTGGCTCAGCGCGCTGATGAATTGCGAACAGAGTTCAGCGAAGCGGTGCAAAAAGATTCGGCAGCCTTCGAGGCGGTGATGAGTGCGATGAAGCTGCCCAAGGAAACAACCAAGCAGAAGACAAAGCGCGGCAAAGCTTTGCAAACCGCCACGCTTGAAGCCGCGCGGCAACCGCTTGCCGTGGCACGCATGGCGGTTGAAACCTTGGACCTGGCGCGGCAAGCCGCCGAGCTGGGCAACACTAATGCGATCAGCGATGCCGGCACGGCCGCGGCCCTGGCCCGCGCCAGCCTGGAAGGGTCAGCGCTGAATGTGCGCATCAACCTGCACTCGTTGGACAAGAATTCACAAGGCACCAAATTGCTAAAAGAGCTGCGTACACTCGAGAAAAAAGCCACGACATTAGAAAGTAAAGTTCGCAAGCAAATTCAAACCTGGGGCGGTCTTTAGAGAATGCCCCTCTTTCGGAAATCGATTCTGCCTGTCCTCGCGCTTCTTTTATTTGTTTGCGCTTGTAATTTCCCAGCCGAAATTTCCGATCCTGTTGCTAGCTTATTCGCCACTCGCACCCCGTTCCAGCCGGAAGCTCACAGCACCGTAGTTATTTCTCTCGATGAAGGCGACGGGGAGCAGGCATTGTGGTTTGTTTCGCCGGAATTGCCAGTTAGTTTCGGCAACCAATTGGCGCTGCCTGAGGGCGCAACTCTGGTGGAGGGTGCGGATGAAGCCCATTTGAGAATCGCAATAAATGAAGGCGAGCCGATAAGCCAATGGATCTATGCACTGGTTGCTCCTTTTCCAACGTTGACCGATGAGGTTAGCTTGGCGGAGCTGCAAGGCGCGTGGAATGGCGAAGACTCCGAAACATTCGCGGGCGCGCCGCTGCTGATGAGTGCGGAGACCGAAGCGGTCCTGAGCGAGTGGTGGGGCGAAGCCGCGGCAGGCGCCACACGGGTCGAGGCTGACGCTCTTGGCGCCGCCTGGGCACAGTCGCCGTCTTGGGCGATCGTGCCCTTTGAAGATCTGTCCCCCAAATGGAAAGTGCTCGCCATAGATGGGCAATCGCCGATCTGGAAGACATTCGAGCCGGCGACATATCCGCTGACAATCCCGATTGGGTTGTCCGGCGAGGAAGCGCTGGTCGCGGAAGCGATGCAGCGATTTGGCCCGGAGAGCCAGACGCCATTGGCGCCGGCCAGCAATCGGGACGCCAACAAGCTAACCACCATTGTGATCACCGGCGTTACCGCCTTGGTGCGCGCTACGGCCTTCGAGATGGAACGCAAGGGCGTCAGGTATCCGGCCGAAGATATCGGTCCGATGTTGCGCGAAGCTGATTTCACTCACATTAGCAACGAGGTGCCGTTTGCAAGCGATTGCCGGCCGCCAGATCCGGTTCAGCGCACGCTGATATTTTGCAGCGATCCGAGCTATATCGATTTGCTGGATGAGGTGGGCGTGGATGTAATCGAGTTGACCGGTGATCATTTCAACGATTGGTCGCGTGAGGCCATGCTGTATACCCTGGAGCTCTATCAAGAACGCGGCTGGCCGTATTATGGCGGTGGGGCCAACGCCAGCGAAGCTCGCCAGCCATTGCTGCTTGAGCACAACGGTAACAAGGTCGCATTCATCGGTTGCAATGGCAAGGGCGGCGGCTATGCCTCTGCGCGGGACGACTATCCGGGCACAGTGGCGTGCGACTATGAACTAATGGAAGGCCAGGTAAGCGATCTGGTCGCTCAAGGATATTTGGTCATCGCCACATTCCAGCACAACGAAGTCGGCCAATTTATTCCGTCGGACACCCTGGTCCGCGATTTCAGCCGCATCTCGGCGGCCGGCGCAAGTATCGTCAGCGGCAGCCAAGCGCATCAATCGCACGGGATGGAATTCCCGCGCGAAGATGC
>JANWHN010000033.1 GCA_025450445.1 Anaerolineales bacterium
GGCAACGTCGGCAACTAGCAGCCTCCCCCTTTACTTTTCAAACCAAGTTAACAAAACCCGCCCAAGTTTCTGGGCGGGTTTTGTTTATTTCCTTGTCATTCCGAGCGGCAACTAAAACCTTCACCTGATCGCCAAGCCCGTACCAGCGAGGAATCCCTAGCACCTTATCTTCGACGCTGCCCCCTCAGTCCAGTACCTTGATTTTTCGGCCAGTTTGGCCAAAACCATCGCTTTCATGGTTAAGTAGGGCAACTGCCAACATTGTACGGACAGGTTTAGAAACCTGTCCATGAAAACGCAAGTATTAATCAAGTAAGAAGGGCGCGGAGTGAATACTTTTTGGGGAGATGACCTATGAAACCTACCAAACCTACCATTTCTACCAAGGGGCGCGAACCTACCAAAACTACCAAATCGACCAAACGGCTGGCCCGCGTAAGAAATTCGTATAAATTCCGGGTTTTTCCCTTGACTCGAAAGCCAAGAATGGTAAGATTGCCTTGGTTAGCACTCCTCTATACCGAGTGCTAATTGTCTAGAAATCTCATTCAACTTTTTAGGAGGCATTGTTATGGCTAGTTCGCTCAAACCGCTCGCCGACCGTGTGCTGGTGGAGCCCATTGAGGACGAAGAAGTCACCGCGGGTGGCATCGTTCTCCCCGAGACCGCTAAGGAAAAACCCCAGCGCGGCAAGATCCTGGCAACCGGCCCTGGTGGGCGCGATGAGGATGGCAAGATGATCACCATGGAAGTTTCCGTGGGTGACACGGTTTTGTTTGCCAAGTACGCCGGCACCGAAATCAAGATTGACCGCAAGAAGATGCTGATCCTGCGCCAATCCGACATTCTCGCAATCGTTACCAAGTAATTCAAGACAATCTGTAAGGAGAAACAAATAGTATGGCAAAACAACTCGCATTTTCTGAAGAAGCCCGCCGCCATTTGCTGCGCGGCGTTGACGCAGTTGCCGAGGCGGTGGTTACCACCCTCGGCCCCAAGGGCCGCAACGTAGCCCTGGATCGAAAGTTCGGCGCTCCCACTATCACTCACGACGGCGTGACCGTTGCAAAGGAAGTGGAGCTCGAGAACCCCTTTGAAAATATGGGCGCCCAGCTGCTAAAAGAAGCCGCCTCCAAGACCAACGACATCGCCGGCGACGGCACCACGACTTCCACCTTGCTGGCCCATGCCATCGTCACTGACGGTATGAAGAACCTGGCCGCAGGCGCGAACCCGATGATGCTGAAGCGCGGTATCGAAGCAGCCACCAAGGCTGTTTCGGAAGAGATCAAGAAGCAAGCCATCGAACTGAAGACCAAGGAAGACATCGCTAACGTGGCTTCCGTCTCGGCACAGGATCGGGAGATCGGTACGTTGATCTCTGATGTGTTCGACAAGGTCGGCAACGACGGCGTTATCACCGTCGAAGACTCACAGGGTCTGCAATTCGAGACCGAATACGTTGAAGGTATGCAATTCGACCGTGGTTACCTCTCCGCTTACTTCGTCACCAGCCCCGAAACAATGGAAGCCATCATCGAAGACGCCCAGATCTTGATCCACGACAAGAAGATCTCCGCCGCCCAGGACATGGTGCCGCTGCTCGAGAAGCTCGTGCAAACCGGCAAGCGCAACCTGCTCATCATCGCTGAAGACATCGATGGCGAAGCATTGGCTACGCTCGTGCTGAACAAACTGCGCGGCATGCTGAACGTGCTGGCTGTCAAAGCCCCCGGCTTTGGCGACCGCCGCAAGGCTATGCTGCAGGACATCGCAGTCCTCACTGGCGGAACTGTGATCTCTGAGGAGATCGGCCGCAAGTTGGAGACCGCAACTCTGGAAGACCTCGGCCATGCCGAGAAAGTTCTTTCCGACAAGGACAACACCACCGTGATCGGTGGCAAGGGCGATGCCAAGGCAATTGCCGGCCGCATCGAAGAGATCCGCGTCGAAAAGGAAAACAGCACCAGCGATTACGACAAAGAGAAATTGGACGAACGTTTGGCCAAGCTCTCCGGTGGCGTTGCCATCATTCGTGTCGGTGCTGCAACCGAAACCGAACTGAAAGAAAAGAAGCACCGTGTTGAAGACGCTGTGTCTGCAACCCGTGCGGCTATCGAAGAAGGCATTGTCCCCGGTGGCGGTGTGGCACTGTTGAACGCCCGCTCTGTGCTGGACAAGCTCAAGGTGAGTGGTGATGATGCCAAGGTTGGCGTGCAGATCGTGCGCCGCGCCCTGGAGCAGCCCATGCGCCGCATCGCCGAGAACGCCGGCGAAGATGGCTCCGTGATCGTGGACGGCGTTCTGCGCAAGCATGAGTCCGAGAAGAACAAGAACATCGGCTACGACGTGCTCGCCGAGGATTTTGTCGACATGGTCGCAAAGGGCTGGATCGACCCCGCCAAAGTGACCCGCGGTGCGCTGGAGAATGCTGCTTCGATCGCAGCCATGATCCTGACCACTGAAGCTTTGGTGACCGACAAGCCTGAAGAGAACAAGGGTGGCCACGCGGCCCCCCAAATGCCGGAGTACTAAACCGGTTCGCAGAAATACAGGTACAAGAAGCCCTGGAAACTCCAGGGCTTCTTGTTTTCGTGGAATTCCTCAGCTTAATGGTATAATGACCAAGCTTTAGGATGAATTTTTGGCCGCTATCGGCCGGTTTTCTGGATCAATGCATTACTGCAGTTGGGCTGCGGCCCGAGACAGATGAGTACCCCGGCTGGAATTCCCTGTCGGGGTCTTTTATTTGTAAGCCAAGAACGACCCCCGAACGCACAAAAACGAATACATTTAGGCTGATGGCGACATATGTTGCCAGGCCTGTATATAAGGAGTAACAATTTTTAATGAGTAGAAAAAAACATCAAGGAGAGGGCGGCAAGACCTTGCGCATCATCCCATTGGGGGGATTGGGCGAAATAGGCAAGAATATGACCGTCTTCGAATATGGGGGCGAGATCCTGGTGGTGGACACCGGCATTATGTTCCCGGACAACGACATGCTGGGGATCGATTACATCATCCCCGACTTTCAGTACCTGCTGGACAAGCGCGACAAGGTAAAAGGCATTGTCATCACCCATGGTCACGAGGACCATACCGGCGCCATTCATCACGTAATCCAGGAGATCAACGCCCCAATCTATGCGACGCCGCTTACCCGCGGTTTGCTGGAAGTTAAGCTGGCCCGCGGTGGTGTGCTAGAGAAAACCAAGCTGCACACTGTGGAGGCCGGCGATACGGTCCAGATCGGGCCGTTCCAGGTGGAGTTTTGCCACGTCTGTCATTCCATCCCCGACTGCGTCGCCCTGGGCATCACCACGCCAGCCGGGCTGATCGTGCATACGGGCGACTACAAGTTCGACCATACGCCAGTAGACGGCTGGCCAACCGATTACGCAAAGCTGGCTGAATTCTCCGGCCGCGGCGTGCTCGCTATGCTGGCCGACTCGACCAATGCCGACAAGCGCGGCTGGACGCCTTCGGAACGGGTCATCGAACCCGCTTTCGACAAAGTCTTCCGCGAAGCTAAGGGCCGCATCCTGGTGGCCACGTTCGCATCGTTGATCTCGCGCATTCAGCAGGTCGGCGAAGCCGCCATGCGCCATGGGCGCAAGATGGCTTTCGTTGGCTTGAGCATGCGAGAGAACGCCAAAATGGCCAAGAAGTTGGGCTATCTCAATTTGCCCGACGAGCTGTTGGTGCCGATCGAAGATGCGCTGAAGATGAAAGCCCACGAAGTGGTGCTAATGTGCACCGGTTCGCAGGGCGAACCGTCTTCCATCGTTGGCCGCTTGGCCAGTGGTACGAACCGCCAATTCGATCTGCTGCCCACCGACACGGTCGTGCTTTCCTCGCACCCGATCCCGGGCAACGAGGAAAGCGTGTATCGCACGATCAACAAGCTCTTCCAGCGCGGCGCGCATGTGATCTACGATCCGATCGCTGCCGTCCACGTCTCGGGCCACGCCAACCAGGAAGAAATGAAGTTCATGTTGAACCTGATCAAGCCAAAGTACTTGATCCCGGTTCACGGTGAGCTGCGCCACTTGCATCAGCACAAAGCCATCGCCCAGGAAGTTGGCATGGATGCGAAGAACATTGAGGTCATCGAAAACGGTCAGGTCGTTGAGTTTCGCGGCGGCAAGCTGCATCTTGGCGAGCGTGTCCCCGGCGGTTACGTCTTCGTGGACGGCTCTGGCGTCGGCGACATTGGACCTTCGGTCATGCGCGAGCGCGAGGCCCTTGCCCGCGAAGGCTTCATCTTCGTCAATCTGCGCCTGGACGCCGACAGCGGCAACCTGATCACCGAGCCAGAGATCATTACCCGCGGCTTCGTCTACCTGCGGGATTCGGATCAGTTGATGCACGAAACGCGTCGCCATGTGGAAAACGTGGTCGCTCGCTCGAACGGCAACTTGCGTGAGCAAGTGGAGAAGGAATTGAAAGATTTCTTCTACAACTCGACAAAACGCAGCCCAATGATTTTTGTGGTAGTAAACAAAGAATAAAAGTCGCAAAAATAAAAGACCCTCGCAAAATGCGAGGGTCTTTTTTGTTTACGGGGTTGCCGTCGGTTGCGGCGCTGACGTGCCTTCCGGCGTTGGCGATGGCCCTGGCGTGATCGTCACCAGGTTAACCGGCACGATCAGCAGCTGGCCGACGAATAACTGATTAGGATCCAAAATGTCGTTGGCAGTCATGATTGCGTCTTCGGTGCTATAGAACTCTGCTGCAATTCCAGCCAGCGTGTCGCCGGCCAGCACCAGGTATTCGATCTCGGTGCCGCGCGGCAGGTTCGGCGGCAGCGGCGTTGGGGTGGGGATGGCCATGTTGGGATCGGGGATGATGAGCTGCTGCCCAACAGTTAGCACGCTGTCGTTGTTCAGCCCATTGAGAATCATGATGACTATGAAATCGACTCCGAACCTCTCCGCGATGCTGGAGATCGTGTCGCCCAGTTCAACCGTGTATGGGAAGGGAGCCGCGGCGGTTGCCGTTGCCGGCGGAGGTGTGATCGTCGGCGTTTCGGTGATGGTCGGAGCGGTCGAAGGGGTGAATGTGACCGTCGGGGTTGGCGTGTCGCTTGGGAACAGCGCGCCGGGTCCTCCGGCAGAAACCCAGGTGGTGGTGAAATACAAGCCGGCTGCGACCAACAACAATGACAGCCCGCCAAGGAGGTACAGCATTATGCTGCCGCGGCTAGTGCGCGCACGACCGGTTTTTAGGAATGTATAGGGAGGTTTGTAGGTCATGTTGGCGTTGTTGTTACAACGCCGCGGATTCTACCCCGCTGCATTAATTTATGACTACAAAGCCCCCAGTTCATCTTTTTCTAAGCCTGGCAAACCGCGGAGAAAGCTTGACCTAAAAACAAAAAAGCCGCCAAAAGGCGGCTTCTTGTTTTTAGTTCCCTTATTCCGTAACGATGATCTCGCCAACCATCCCAGCCTCTTCGTGGCCCGGGATGTTGCAGATGTAGACTATCGTGCCGGCCGCATCGGGTGTAAAAACGGGCACGACTTCGATATCGCCAGGCGTTAGCAAGACGTCTACGCCCAAGGACTCGATCACGAAGTTATGGTCGAGCGCGCCGTCGTTGCGCAGGGTGATCTCGATCGGCTGGCCAACCTTGGCGTGGATGGTGTCGGTGCCCCACATGATGTCTTCGGCAACCAACGTGATCTCCAGCGTTTGCGGGGTGGAGGAGCAAGCGGCGAGGGCTACTAAAAGTAAAGCAAGAAAACTGAACTGTAGGGTGCGATGGGTTTTCATTTAGTCTCTCCTAAATAGATTGAGAATTATAGCACTTTTGAATTAGAAGTCTCCGTTAAACGGTTGGGCATAGCCAGTCATTTCGACATACCCATTTCCGCCAACCCCGATCCCGTTATGGCTGCCACTCATCCACACGGCGCCTTCCCAGTAAATGAAGGCCAGATTGAGTTCCTGATCTTCGAGATACGGAGTCAGCTCGATCTGCAGATCTTGGCTGGGGATGGAAATCGTCCAGCCCATCGGATACTCGGCATTGGAGTGCGGGCTGCGCCACGTATCGCCGCTCTCTATTACGAAATCCTGCGCGGCAAGTTGCACACTGCTGCCATCGGGCGCGATCAACGCGCCGCTCGAGAACGGATCGATGCTGCCATCATCGCGGCGAATCTGGTACAGCATGATTTCGTAACCGTCATCAATTTGGATCGAGAACCAGTCCCAGCCCACCTGGCCCGTCGCCATGGCCGACGTGCTGTACTCATGATCTTTCCAGCTAAGCCCGCTCACTGCGAATTCCTCGCCGTCGATCGTGATCATGCCTTCGGTTTGCAAGCGCGTTTGACTGTAGTAGTACGAAGCGTTACCAGGGTCGGGACCCTTTTGGCTGTAGCCACCGTCGCCTTGCAAAACGGGTCCCTTATCATCGGTGAGGGTGAGCTCTATCGCGATGCCCTCATTGGTGGCAAACAATATGTATTTATTTACGTTTGTTTGCTTGATCGTCCAATCCTCCAGCCATACGTGATACGGCGCGTTCTCCGCGCCTGCCAGCCCGGACGCGCCGCGCGCAAGACGCTGATGGGCATAGAACTCGCCGCCGTCCACATCGCTGACTGCCAGATGGCCCATATATATCTGCTGCGCGGCCCAATCGCTGGGGCGCTCGCCGGCTCGATCTGGCGGCAGGATGCCGCGGCGGAAGATGGTGAATTCATATCCGAAGTGACGTCCGTCGGCAGTGTCCAGGTTGCCGGTGTAATACCACCACTCGGTCTGGAAATCGAAATGCGGGCCGAAGTCTGTTGGGAAATCAAACGGGCGCGGTCCGTCTGCGCGGGCGAAACCTTCGGCCGGAACCGGCGTCGCTAGGACCTGCGCCGCGATCACAGGATCGCTTTGCTTCGGCCACAATGCGTAAACGCCGGACGCGATCAGCAAAATGACGACGACAAAAATAATTGCGGGGCGCATCAGTCAAACCTCATCGCGTCGGCCGCGCTTCGTTGGGTCGCCCGATACGCGGGATACAGCCCGGCCAGGAGCGCCGCGCCGATGGCGATCGCCATCGCTTGGATGAATGGCTCGGGCTGCAAGTGCATTTGCAAAGTCCACCCGAAAGAGAGGCGATTGATCAGGCGCAGCAGGATCTGCGCCACCGCGTAGCCGGTTGGCAGCGCCAGCAAGCCGGCGATCGCGCCAATGAGTCCGGTTTCCAGCAAGGTCAGCGCCCACACTTGGCGCTGGCTCAGCCCGATGGCTTTGAGGATACCCATCTGGCGTTGCTTCTCCAATTGCAACGAGAGCATCGCGCTCAGAACGCCGACAAAAGCGACCGCGGTAGTAATGAGCTGTAGCGCGTTGGTGATCAAGAAACTTTGATCGAAGATCACGAGGGTCTCGCTGCGCAAGGCCAGGTTGGATCGAATTTCCAGGAATTGAATTTGATTAAGCTCGGCGCGCATGTCGTCCACCATCGCGTCCACATCGGTTCCGGCCGCGGCTTTCACCGAAAGGGCGGTCACAGCTTCATCGCCCCAGAGCTCCTGATAGTTGGGCAGCCACATGGTCACGTTGCCGCGGCTGGAGCTGTAATCCCTGAACACCGCGGCGATGTGAAATGCCTTTTCGCCTTGCTGGGTAAAGAGGCGAATTTCGTCGCCCGCTCCTAAACCCAGGTGGTTTGCGAGCGGCTCCGAGATGATCATCGCGCCTGCTTTGACCGCCTCCCAGATTTGCTGGCTGGTGCCTTCTCCCTCGAGAAATACCTGCTCGTCGCCGTCGTTCGGGTTGTCGTTGGCACTTACGGTGATGGGTCCTTGAGGGGATTCGACCTGCACCAGACGCAGCAGGTGCACGGCTTCGACATTGGGCCAGGCATTGATGCGCTCGATCGCTTCGGGCGCAATCGCCACCATGGGTTCGGCTAAATTCGAACCGGCTACCGAGACGTAAATATCGTTCCTCAGAATAACCCCCAGCCAGTCGATAACTGAGGCGCGGAACGAGCCAACCATCAAGCTGGCGCCGATGGTGACGGCGACCGCCACCATGAGCGCGGCCATGGCGGGTGACGTGCGGCTGGCCGAGTTGGACACCTCCCGAGGAGCCATACGGCCTAGCGGGCCGATTGGTGCCAACAGCCGCGCCACTAAGGGCATCAGTTGTTGCGTGATCCACGGGGTGGTGAGCGCAAAGCCGATGACCACACCGAAGATTCCGGCGAAGCTGGCGGTTAAGTTGAGATCGATCCGGATTAGTAAGAACGCGGAGACGACTGCCATGGCCGCGCCCAAGATAGCAGCCGTGCGTAGCAATTTTCCAAGCGTCGACTCGAGCTGCGAGCGCGATAGTGTGCTCCGCGGGGGCGACTTGGCCGCCTCCCAAGCAGGGATCAGCGCGGCAACCAAAGTAGTGCCCAGGCCAAGCAACGCACCCTTGATGAAGCTGCTTGGCGGGATGCTGACCCCGCGCACGGTCTGGGCGTAGAAGACGTCGTTGATGGTTTGGGTCACTAGCTCGACCGCCCCACGCCCGAAAATAATTCCAAGTCCAACTCCCAACAACGAGCCGATGATGCCAACGAGCAGCGCTTCGCTCAACACGAGAATAAATATTTCGCGCCCGGTGGTGCCAAGCGCGCGCAGTGTGCCAAAGCTTTGTCTGCGCTGCACCACCGAAAATGTCATCGTGTTGTAGATCAGGAAGAGTCCAACGACCAAACCAAGCATGCTGAGCGCGGCTAGATTTGTTTGGAATGCTCCGGTCAGATCTTCGACGGTTCGGTTGCGTCCCTCGGCTGCTAGCACGACCGCGCTGGCTGGCAACAAGTCTTCGATTTGCGCAATCAGTCCAGCTTCTTGTTCAGTGGGCAATATCAGATCGATACGCTCGATGAAACCTAGACGGCCGCTCAGCTCCTGAACAGTAGATATATCCGCCAGCACGATCGTTTGCAAAGCGCGGCGACTAAGATCATCTTGTGGTTCGATGACACCCGCGATGAGTCCAGGCAGCAGTCGTCCGTTGAGATTCAATTCAATTGCGTCGCCGGGCTGCAACCCGTATTGTTCGCTGAGCTCTGTGGAGATCAGTATCGCGCCAGGAATGGTGAAAAACGCGTCCATCTGCTCCATTGAGCCGCCGTTTGTGTTCGTGTACAGGTAGCTGCGGAACGGCTCTTCGGCAAATGGATCGATGCCCAATAATTGCAAGGGAATGTCACCTAGATCAGGGCTCGAGATCATCTGGCTCAGGATCGGTGCCATCGGCACCTCGAGCCCAGCCCGGCGTAAATCTGTGTAGGTTTCTTCGGCAAGTCCACTCGGTCCACCGGAGACGTAGTGCGTGCTGCGCCCGGTCACTGCTTCGATGCTTAGTTCAAATCCGCGCGCCGCGCTGGCGTTGGCTACGTCCACGCTAACCGCGACCGATACGCCAAGCGCGATGCCCAGCAGCATCAGCGCGGTCTGCAATGGATGGCTGATCAGGTAGCGCCAGCCGACTTTCAATAAGCTCGGCGAAAAGCTAGCCATTCTTGGCCTTCTCGACCAGTTTGCCATCACGCAAATAAACGATCCGGTCCGCGCGTTGGGCGTTGAGGCTATTGTGGGTAGCCATAATCAGATTCTTGCCTGCGTTGCGAGTGAGTTTCTCTAGCAAGTCCATGATCTGGTTGCCCGTGTCTTCGTCAAGGTTGCCGGTGGGCTCGTCGGCCAGCACCAACAGCGGGTCGTGCACTAGTGCGCGGGCGATCGCCACGCGCTGCTGTTCTCCGCCAGAAAGCCGATCCGAGTAGCTATCGCCGCGGTTTTCCAGGCCAACTAAGTCGAGCAGCTCGGCAGCTTTCCCAGTGGCTACCTTCAGTTTCGCGCCAGCCAGTTCGAGTGGCAGACTGACGTTTTCGTTTACCGTTAGGGTGGGGAGCAGATTGAAGAATTGGAAGACGAAGCCAATATGTTTGCGCCGGAACAGCGTGCGCTCGGCCTCACTCATTGCGATCAGGTTTTGGCCATCCACCCAGATCGCGCCGCTATCGGCCCGGTCGATGCCGCTCAGCAGATTGAGCAGGGTGCTCTTGCCGCTGCCACTCGCGCCCAGTAAAGCGACCAGCTCGCCGCGGCCGATTTCGAGGTTGGCGTTGCGCAGGACGGCGTGCTGCTGCTCCCCCTCGGAGTAGGTTTTAGAAACGTTCTCGACTTTTACGAATGAACTTGCCATTCAACTTCCGTTTGTTAATAATATCACAAACGGATGAGAAGAGAGCCGGTGAGTTTCGCGAGATAATCGGCTACGTGAGCTTAGATCGCGAATTTGATGTCATCGTCGTAGGGGCAGGCCCGGCCGGCTCAGCCGCCGCATTCTTTCTAGCCAAAGGCGGCCTAGATGTCCTGTTGCTCGATAAGTCTGAATTTCCACGTGATAAGACTTGCGGAGATGCGCTCTTGCCCCGGGCCATCGAAGTCTTGAAAGAAATGGATGTCCTGGCTGAAGTTGAAACATTAGCCCAAAAGGTTAGTGAGATGGAGTTTAACGATCCGCAGGGCAACCAATTTGTAGTCACTGCCAATACAAAGGCCGGATACGCGAGCTATCTGTTGGTTATTCCCCGGCTCAAGTTCGACGACATTCTGCGCCAAAAGGCGCTCGAGGCGGGCGCAATTTTCGAATCCAGTTGCCACGTCATGCGGACGGAGCAATCCGCGGACAGGGTCGTTGTGAGCGCTCAGATCGGTCAAACTCCGAAGCGATTTTTGGCGAAGGTAGTTTTGATAGCCACCGGTGCCAACATCGGCTTGCTTCGTTCCACGGGCTTACTGAAACCAAACGCGAAGGAGCCTATGCTGGCCGTGCGCGCCTATTTCGAAAATGTTTCCGGGCTCGGTGACAAGATCCAGGTCTATTTTGACGATCACGTGTTGCCGGGCTACGGTTGGATATTCCCGATATCAAAATCGTCAGCGAACATTGGAATCGGGCTGAAGGCGTTGCGTTCAAACGACGCCGACGACTCGCTCCGTTCCGCGCTTGGACGATTTCTCGAACGACCGGATGTCAAGAAAATGCTTGCCGGCGCAAATCAAGTTGGCCCGACTAAGAGCTATCCACTGCGCGCCGACTTCGCCACAGCGTTGATTGTTTCAGGCCGCGTGATTGCGATCGGCGAAGCGGCCGGGATGGTTAACCCGCTCACCGGCGACGGCATTGACCTGGCCATGGATAGCGGTCGCATCGCGGCCCTGTTTTTGAAGAAATGGTTTGCAAAGGCGAATCCCAATCCAGTTGAACTAAAACAGTACGACCGGATTCTTAGAAATCAATTCCAGCGGCGGTTTAGAATTTTCGGTTTGTGCAATGCCCTTGTGAAATATCCATTTATGTTCCGTGCGATCTTTGGTCTTTTGCAGAAAAGCGTGAAAGCTAACCGGTTTGCGGCAGAGTTGGTCATGAGCCAGCCGATTCTCGAAGACGCCTAAGGCAGTAAAAAAGCCCGGGATCACCGGGCTTTTTGTTTTTACTTCAAGGTCTTGGCTATGTCCTTCGCCTTGCGGATCATTTGATTGGTGTAACCCCATTCGTTGTCGTACCAAGCGAAGATCTTCACCAGGTTGCCGTCCACGACTTTGGTCATTTCCATATCAATGATGCACGCGTGTGGATCGCCAACAATGTCCGAGGAAACGATTTCGTCGTTGGTGACTCGAATAACGTCCTTGTAGCGGGCAGTGTTGGCTTCTTTGGTCAGGATCTCGTTGATTTCTTCTCTGGTCGTATTCCTCTCAGTCAGGAATACAACATCTGAAACGGAGCCGACTGGAACCGGAACACGCAAGGCGACGCCGTCGAACTTGCCTTTGTATTGGGGCAGGGCCAGCGTAGTCGCCTTTGCAGCGCCTGTGGTTGCCGGAACAATATTGACGGCTGCCGCGCGCCCGCGACGTAGGTCGCCGCCCTTACCGCCCGGTCCGTCTACCAGCCCCTGACCGGCGGTGTAGCCGTGCACGGTGGTCATAATCGCTTTCTGGATTCCCAAATGGCGACCGATGACCTCGACAACCGGGGTCAGCGAATTCGTCGTGCAGCTGGCGCACGAAATGATCTTGGCGTTATCGTCGGAGTCATTTACTCCGAAGACAACGGTGGGTATGTCTTCGCTCTTAGTGGGAGCCGAAATAATTACATACTTTGCGCCGGCGCTGATGTGCTTCTGCACATCGGCCTTCTCAGTGAAGCGCCCCGTGCTTTCAATAACAATGTCAACTTTGAGGTCTTTCCAGGGGAGGGCTGCGGGGTCCTTTTCGCTCAAGAACTTGAAGCTCTTCTTGTCGACGTGCAGCATGCCATCCTTCGCATGTACATCGTCGCCGAAGCGACCGTAGACCGAGTCGTACTTAACCAGGTAGGCAATATTTTCAGCCGTGGCGATGTCGTTGACCGCGACAAGTTCAAGTTCTTTTGTGTCCAGGATCAACCTGAGAGCGGCCCGGCCAATGCGGCCCAAGCCATTAATTGCTATGCGCGCCATCTGTTCCTCCGATTTAGTAATTCTATTTTTCACGATTATAAGGCAACGGTCCGGAATTGTGCCAAGTTACAATTTCCGGCATGAGAAAAATGTTTTTGTTGTTCCTGATAATTGCCGTTTCGGCATGTAATCCGCCTGCAGAGAATGAAGAAGTGGTTGTCTTTGCCGCATCTTCGCTGACCGACGCATTTGAAGAGATCGCAATCGAGTTTGAGGCCGCTCATCCCGGCGTTGACGTGCTGACAAACTATGCCAGCTCCTCCGACTTGGCTATCCAGCTGGTTGAGGGCGCGCTTGCCGACGTATTCGCCTCAGCCAATCAAACCCAGATGACGGTCGCCGCGGATGCCGGTCGCATCGCCGATGAGCCGATTGTCTTTGTTACCAATCGTCTCACCATCATCGTCCCTGCCGACAACCCAGCCGGCATCGAAACCTTTGCGGACTTGGCGAACGGGGGCGTGCAACTTATCCTCGCCGCACCTGGAGTGCCTATCCGCGATTACAGCGATCAGTCGATCGCGTTGATGGGCGATGCAGCATTCCAGGCTGCCGTTTACGCCAACCTGGTTTCGGAGGAGCCCAATGTGCGCCAGGTGGCGACCAAGGTCTCTCTCGGTGAAGCCGATGCCGGTATCGTTTACACCTCAGACGTCACTCCGGACATTGCTTCCAGCGTGATGCAGATCGAAATTCCGGTCGAGCTTAACGTGGTCGCTAGCTACCCCATCGCAGCCCTAACCGGGGCGCCATCGGGCAGCTTGGCGCAAGCTTTCGTCGATTTTGTGCTCGGCCCTGAAGGCCAGGCTATTTTGCAAAGCTCGGGTTTCGGCCCGCGGCCGTAGCAACAGTTGGCAGAAGAAGTTATTGTTCATGCTTGAGCCCCGTTCGACGGCCAATTATTCAAGCTTAAATATGAGCAAAGCTTTGTAGATTCGAAAACATCGGGATTGTATAATCTGAATGCAGAGTTCGGCTTTTTGCGAGTTCCAACGCGAAAGGTTTGCCGCTGTGCGGCGAACCTCGCGTAATGCCCCCATAGCTCAGTGGATAGAGCGCTTCCCTCCGGAGGAAGAAACCTGCGTTCGAGTCGCAGTGGGGGTATACGCAGTCGCAAATGCGGCGACTGCTTTTAGAGTTGCTAGTCTGCCTTCGCATACTACGTAACTCTACGCTTTGAACAAAAATGCAGTTGGTGAGATCTGCTGTTTAAACAAAGCCACCAGTCGATCCCCTCAGACTGATGGCGGGTCAAATCCGAAACCGATATTTCCCCGCAACCCAGTCTTTATAAGCTGGAGTGTCACGAAATAAAATAGGCAGATGTACTTGGTTTATAGGCATTTGTACTGTGTCGATCGAATGACAAGGAAGGTACTATCATGACTGGGAAGACGGGGATGCCCAAAACTCAATCACCCAACGGCAAGATCAAAGTAGCGATTCTGGACGACCACCAAAGCGCGGTCGACGGTTACGCCTATCGCCTGTCGAGCCACAAGAATATTGACGTAGTCGCCACCGCCAACTTTGGCGATCAACTCGAGCCACTGCTCGCCAAGAACGCAGTCGATGTTCTGGTTCTCGATGTGAGCGTCCCAACATCTGAAAGCGATCACAACCCATATCCGCTGTTGCACCTTGTCCCGCGTTTGCGTGCTGATTACCCCAATATGGCCATTCTTATAATATCGATGCATAAGCAGCGCACACTGGTGCGTGCCGTCATGGAGGCAGGCGCCAATGGATACATCCTTAAAGATGATCGCCAGGCGATTGTGCAGTTGGCCGAGATCGTCAAATCCGTGGCCGCCGGTGGTGTTTATTTTTCCGAGAAGTCGTATGCAGTTCTCTCCGAAAAGTCTCCACTAGTCGACGATGTGCAATTGCTGACCAAGCGACAATTGCAAGCTTTGTCCTACAGCGCAGCGTATCCCGACGTGAGTACAAAGCAATTGGCAAAAGAGTTGAGTATTGGACCCTCTACTCTGCGCAACTTATTGTCAACCACATATGGCCGCTTAGGAGTAAACAGCCGCGCGGCGGCCATTGCCAAAGCGCGCGAACTCGGCCTTATCACTCCATATCCTCTGGAGCCACCCAAGCAAAACTAAGCGCGCACCGCAGGGAACTCAGCGCCAACGCTGCTGAACAAATTCTTCACCGGCGCAATTGCCTCGTCCAGGATTTCCTGTAGGGGTGACGCATCAGCCAACTTGATCCCTGCCAGCGATTCTTGAGCTTTTTGATGCCGTTCGGTTAACGCATGGACGCTGTAGCTGATCGCGCCGCTACGAACTAAGATTGACTGCGCTTCTTCCAGAAACGCCACATCCGATACTTTCTGGCGAAGCTCGACAAAACGCTCGCGTTCTGGATGATCAACGACCTGGGCGAACAAGATCGGCAATGGTGAACGACCTGACGCCCAATCCACGTTCGCCGGGCTTTCTAGGCAATCGTTCAGATCATCGTGGATCTGCATGATCTCGCCGTAGATATCCCCAAGGCGCTTAAGCTGATTCGCGACTGCAAGCTCGGCGCCGCCAAATAAAGCGCCAATAAACAACGCGGCTCCAAAGTAGGGTGAGCTCTTGGCGCGCGTCACGACCCAGTAGCCGTCCTCGGTCTGTGTATTCTGCACATCAAGGTCCTGACCGTAGGCCGTGCCGCCGATCATTTCGTTCAGCGCGCCAAGAGTTTGCAGGCGCTTCTGCTCATCGACACCGTTTGCCTCGATCAATATCCTCAAACCGAGAGCATTAAGGCCGATCGCCAGGTTGGCAGCCCGCCCTGCACCCACGCGCCTATATTCGCCGCGGGGGTCGTTGTCGAGGATGTCATCGACCAAGATGATGGCCATGTGCACGCAAGTGATCGCCGCCACGGCGGGTATAGCTCGCTTGCTACTGGCACCCAGGGCTTCGCAAGCCTTCACCGGGAATTGCCACGCCACCGGTCGCTTGTTTGCGGCGCGGGACAACGCAGTTTGCATCTCAGACCACTTTTCGGTGGGAGAGTGTTTGACTAGCAATTTGATTGCGGATTCGTAGATGTCCATTCCCTCTCCTTGTCAGAAACCCGGCCGGGCAACCTGCCCAGCCGGGTATGTTCCGGTTACTTGGATTCTGTCCAGAGGTCCCAGGCTAGCTCGCTGCGCACAGCCAGGATTTCCTGCAGGCTGGAGCGGGCGATTCGCATGAAGCCGTCTAAAACAGCTTCATGGTTCGGTGCAAATAGATTGGTGTAAAAGCTTTGCATTGTGTTCATGGCGCTCTCCTTTTGATGTTCATAAGTTTGATATAGTCAACTGATAATCTCTGGGCTTATCTAGTGGCGTCACCTCCTTTACTCAATCCTTCCCGCCGAATGAAGAGCGATCGCTCCCCACGCCTGTTGCAGGAATACGTCTGGCCAGCCTTTGTGCTGGTTGTTCTCCTGGCGTATGGCTATGCCCGTTTTATTTTGGTGCCCTATTTGGGTTTTCAGCAATCGGCGGGCATCGTCCAGGAGATATATACAAGCCAGGCTGGTCCGCCATTTCTGCAGGCTGGCGAGCGCATTACTCATGTCAATAACTTGGCCTGGCCCGTACGTGACACCGATCCCAGCTTTGGCCTTGTTTCCGCCGCTCAACCCGGGGACACTCTGGAATTGCTAGTGGAGACCGAGGCGGGCTCCAAAATCGTGGATTGGCGCATAACAGGTTTCTCCTCGGCGGAATTTACGGCACGCCTTATAAACCTGTGGTGGATTAGCTATGCCTTCTGGCTGGCCGGCACAGCCACCTTGCTGCTTGTCCGTCCTAAGGATCTTCGGCGGACGTTACTGGTCGCCTTTTATTTCGTAACCGCCATCTGGTTTATGGCAGGAACAATGTCGGCCGGCATTGTGCTGGCGAGCCAAGAAGTATTGCGAATTGGCGTGTGGATGAGCTTGCCGATCTATCTGCACTTGCACTGGAACTTCCCGCGGCCGTTGCGCACATTGCCCGCGTTTTTCTGGTGGCTCCTCTATTTAGGCAGCGCCCTTGGGGCGATTTTGCAGATTATGCGTTTGGTGCCTCGAGATTTCTATATCGTCCCGCTTGTCGTCGCATTCGTAGGTTGTTCGGGCATCCTTTTCTATCGACTTATTGTTCGGCGGGACGAACGCCGCCAGATTAGTATTTTATTTGCAGCGGTTGCGGTGGCTCTTGCACCAGCAGTAGCTGTAGCACTGTCATCCAGCCAATCGGACACCACTGCAACTTCTGGTTATTTGCTTTCGATGTTGGCTTTGCCAGGCGCATACTTCTACGTTGTTTACCGGCCTCAATTCGGAGGTCTGGAGCTGCGCGCAAACCGCCTGATCTCTATCTACCTTTTCTTCATTTTATTGATTAGCTTGACGTTAATTACTTTGCCCATTCTTTCGGCCAGGTTGGTCAGTTCTCAGGACGCGGCTGGGGCAATATTGCTAGCTACGTTAATCGGTGCTTTCATAAGCGTTGTCGGGTTTCCTCGCTTTGAGCGATTTGTTGAAAAACGTTTGCTGAGAATTCCCGAACCGCCTGAGCGCACTTTGCAAACGTTCGCCGCCCGCATTTCTACGAGCTTTACCAGCGAACATTTGGTGGATATTCTTCAGAAGGAGGTCATGCCCAGCTTGCTGATTCGGCAGTCGGCATTACTGAAGGTCGAAGGAAAGAAACTAAATGCCGTCCCGGTTTATCTTCAAGGAGTGAAGACCTTAGAGTTGCCAAAAGCAGCAAAGCAAAAAAGCCTTTTACAAGAAACACTGCGTTTACGCGCTGAAGGTAAGGATCCTGTGGCGTTTTCGCATGGTGACACGTGGTTCCGGTTGGCAATTCCGCTAACAGTTGGCGGTGAAGCCGTCGGCTTGTGGCTGTTCGGTCGCAGAGATCCGGATGATTATTATTCACCCGGCGAGCAGGCCTTGCTTTGCTCGCTCGCCGATCAAACCGCCATCGCCCTCGCTAATATTGCGCAGGCGCAACGCTTGCGTGCTCTCTACCAGCAAGATATCGATCGCCGGGAGGAGGAACGCGCCCACCTGGCTCGCGAGCTTCATGATGACGTCTTGCACCATATGAACGAGCTTTTCCTTCAAACTGGAGAGAAATTGCAATCGAAGGAGTTTGACGAGCGGCATCAGCAATTGGACGATACCGTGCGGCGCATGATCCACGGCCTGCGTCCACCGATGCTCAACTTTGGGCTTTATCATGCCATCCGAGAGCTGGTCGATGACATGGACGAAAAACCGTTTGCTAAAGCGCGGGTCAGCCTGGAACTTTCGGCCAGTGAAGCTCGCTTCGACTCCAAAGCAGAGCAGCATCTCTTTCGTATTGTGCAGCAGGCTTGCGAGAACGCCCTACTGCATGGCAAAGCCCGCAAAATTTCGATCACCGGAAAGATCAGCAAGGCTGCGGTCGAATTTGTAGTCCAAGACGACGGCAAAGGCTTCGCGCTCGCCGGTGGCCCCGAATTGGCGGCACTTCTGGCCGCTAAGCATTTCGGGCTCGTGGGCATGCACGAGCGCGCAGAGCTCATCGGCGCCCGGTTAGGCGTGGAAACCGCGCCCAGCAAAGGCACACGCATAGACCTTCACTGGCGTGCCCCAAACGGGAAATAGCTATTTGGTTGTTAAGGTGCGGGAACAAACTAGCCGCGAAATCTTAGTCAAGTCTTGTACTTTTCCTGCGCCTTCTTGCTCTAGAAAACAAAAAAGCCCCGATTTGGGGGCTTTTCGTTTTAGATCGGGTAATTCAGCCGTTTTAGGATTGGGCCGAGTAGAGTGTTGAGTTCAGCCGTTGTTTCAGGTTTCAGTTTACGTTTGTGATCTCCGGGGGTCACCTGCCTACGCTGCGAATAACGGTCCTCTTGGATGACGCTGAAACTGGCTTCTTTGCGTAATCGATCGATCACCGCTCTATCGGCTGAAATCCCGATATGGCTCATCAATCTAGCCAGCCAACCTTCAAATGATCCCACCATATCTTCATATTTTAAGAACAGGACGCCGGGTCTATCCAGCAGACTTTCCACGTATTGCCCGTAAATCGGAATATATTCCTTGGTTTCAAAGACGACAAACTCATCGATCGACATTTGCAGTGCTTCTTCGCGCCGCCTGATCACCTTTTCGCTGATCAGCGCGTGACTGAAAGCAGTGGAGAAATATAGCGAAGTAAGGACGTCTCGCGGATCCCGCAATTGAAGGATGGTTCTATAGCTCTCTGGATTGGGGATCGTGCGATAAGTTCCTATAGGTCCATAGTAATAGCCCCTTTGCTGAAAGGCATGGTTTATGGCCCCAGCTTCAGCAAACGGGTTTTGCTCCCATGGCAGGCGGACCATAGTGGTCAAGGCGTCGTAATCTGCGTGCACCATGCCCGCGGGCTCGGTCAGGGCGGCTATCATGCGGGAAACATAGCGCGACGCGCATTTTTGGGTGGTGAAGAAGAGAATGCTTGGTTGCTGGCTTGTTGAGAGTTTTTCTCCGCGGATCAGCTTCTTTTCGGTGCGAAACCGAAAATGAAGTTTGGGCTTTTCGATAATTTGATAATACAGCTTAGGGAATCGCAAGCGAAACGCGCGGTCCAGACTGGATCGAAGGCGTTTCATATGCCTTTTATTCTATTGCGAAACCGGGAATGCAAAACCTAGCGGGGAATAATGACAACCTTGCGGCGCGGCTCCTCGCCTACGCTCTCGGTGCTGACTTCGCTGCTGTCGCGTAATTCAATATGAATGATGCGCCGCTCTGCGGGCGTCATTGGTTCCAGCGACTGGCGCCGGCCGGTTGACTTGGCTTGCTGGGCCATTTTTTGCGCCAGCTGGCGCAAACTTTCTTCGCGGCGCTGGCGGTACCCGGCCACATCAATCACCAGATGTGCTGAATGTCCCAGCTCTTTGCCAACGATCATGCGGGCGATCAGTTGTAGCGCGTTCAAAGTATCTGCACGGCGGCCAATTAAGATACTGAGATCCTCCCCGAGAATGTCCACCAGCACAGGCGGCGTCGGGTCCTCCTCGTCGCCTTCGCCCATGCGCACTTCAACGTCTGCGTGCACGTGCATCCGCTCGAGCAATTCCAAGACTGTATTCTTTGAAACCGCCATCGCATTTTCGCTGGCCTCGGCGCTCATTGGCGCACTTGGAGTCCGCGGAGCGCGGCGTTCGCGCGGTGCGGGTTTGCCTGCGGCCTGCGCTGCCCCATGCACGGTCAATCGTACGCGGGCCTGGCGGATGCCCAAACCAAAGATCCCGCCACCACCTTCGTCCAGAACCTCTACGTCGACTTCAGTGTCCGGGATACCTAATTCGGCCAAACCCTTCTCAATAGCTTCGGGGACGCTTGGAGCGATAACTTCCAGGGTGGCGCGATGTTCCATAAATGCTTCCTCAGGTGGCAGTCAGTTTAATCAATTTGGCTTGTTTTGTGAATTCGGCGGAGTGCTGCTTCCAGACACGACTGCGGTCGCCGCGGCAGCCTTTGGCCTGCGCATTATGTAGTACTGCGCGATACCGAACATGTTGCTGGTAAAGAAGTAAATAGCGACACCAGCCGAGAACAATAGCGAGAAGTAACCCATCATCAAGGGCATGGTCAAGTTCATCGAGCGCGCCATTTGTGCGCCTTGATCGTTCGGGTTTGTGGATGTTGGTGCCATGACCTTGCCCTGAAAGTAGGACGAGATCATCACAAGGATGGTCAGCACGGGGATTCCGAAAGGCAGGAAGTCCAAGTAAAGGCGCTCGGGTTGACCAAGGTCCATCCAGAGGAAACGGCTGTTCAGTGGGATCAGCTCGGATGCATTTGGCAGCGCAATGCTGCGGCCAAGCTCGAGCAGCTGCAGCGGCGTGGCTGCCAACGTGCGGTTGACTGCACCGTAGATGGCGATGAACAGAACGATCTGCAGGATGAGAGGCAAACAAGACGCCAGCGGGTTGATGCCTAATTCCTGCATCAGCTTGGCCTGCTCCATCTGCAACTTCTGTTTGTCGTCTTTGTATTTGCGCTGAATCTCTTTCATGCGCGGGTGATTCTGCATTTCTTGCGTAGACTTTGCGCTCTTCATTTGCTGCGCGGAGATCGGATAGGTGATAAGCCGGGCGAGAATCGTAAATACAATGATCGCCAAGCCAAAGTTATTACCTAGGATGTCATAAATGAAAACCAAGGCATTTGTAAAAGGAACAGTTAGGAATTCCATGATTAACCTTCTTTGCTCAACTTATTCAGCCGGTATGAACGACCACACAGGGTCGCCATTTTCGTCGAGTGCAACCACTATTGTATCGACATTGGTCATGCCAATTAGGACAAGCTCTCCGGCCTGGACTGCGGACCCATACAAGGGACGCTCCATGTTCCGGGTCCAGCGCACACTGCCCTCGAGGGTTACGGATACCACGTCCCCATTCTCATTCACGACGTACACATTTTCACCAATTACCAATGGGGTCCCGGTAATTTCGCCTGCGGTGGTGACACGCCACAGCTCTGTTCCGCGTTCGGCATCAATCGCATACACGATGCCTTCCAGGTCTCCGGCAAAAATCTGGCCATCAACCACGGCCGGGCTGCCCCATACCCAGCCGTCGGTGGCAAAGGTCCAAATACGGCTGCCATTGCTACTATCCAAAGCCAGGACCTCTTTGTTTAGCGTCCCGATATAGATAACCCCATCTTCGCTCAACACAGGGCTGCCAATGAGGGTGCCTCCCAGGTCTTGCTCCCACAGAATATCTCCGCTCTCATCCAATGCATAGAGCATGTGGTCCATTGCGGCTACATAAATAACCGATCCATCGCTGGCAGGCTGGCTCCAAAGCGGTTCGCTGGCGCTAAAGCTTGAATTCAGCAGAGCGCCCTCCGGGCTCAGGACGTAAAGCCTGTGATCCGAGTTCGGCGCGTAGATTGTGCCGCCTGATTCCAATGCGCCGCCGATGTAACGGTTGCCTCCACCTGCAAACGCCCAATTCTGCGCTCCGCTGGCTGGATTGAGGCTGTACAAAATATGGTCATATCCGGCAATGAGCAGTTGGCCATCCGCGGTTAATGTGGGCGGGGCATAGGTCTGGAAGCTGTTGCCTTCCGGCCGGAAAGCCCAGCGTTGTGCGCCGTTATCGATCTGGACGGCGAATACATTCTGGTTGTAAGCAACGTAGGCCGTGTCGCTGGCTTCATCGACTGTGATTCCAGGCCAACTAGAAGCAGCAGGAGCGCCGCCACAGGCCGCAAGCAGCAAGCCAAGCAGCGCGATAAGAACAATTTGTCCAACTCGTGATTTTTTCATTCGTTTCTTTCTTTGTGTTTAAGGAACCGGGTCAAAACCGCCCTTGTTCCAGGGATTGCAACGAAGTAGTCGATAAAAACCCATCCAGCCGCCTTTTAGGGCGCCATGTTTGTAAATTGCTTGGTAGCCATAGTGCGAACACGTAGGATAAAAGCGACAGGTATCTTCTGGAATTGATTTGGACAATGTCAGTTGATACGCTCGAATGGGCAAGAGCAAGGCAAATCGGCCCAGATTTTCCCAGGTAACAGGTAAGTCTTTAAGCAAAGGATCGTGAATGAGTTCCGTCCCTTCGGTATGAGCGTGTTCGTGTGTGGCTTGAGCAGTCATTCTTTGGTCTTGAGCAACTTTCCTTTTCGAAGCAAACCAGCTAACACTTCTTCCACTTGTGGGCTTTTCTTTTCGCGAATGCCGGCTTTGGCGATGAGAACGATATCCTGCCCTGAGCTGATTCGCCCCAGCAGCGGGAGCATTCCCGCCCGCAACAGGCGTTTCGCCCGGTTGCGCAGCACTGCGCCGCCAATCGCTTTGCCGGCTGCTACCGCCACCCGCACTTCGCCCGATTCATTGGGCATGGCAATAAGCACAACAAACGGGTGGGCATAGGACTTTCCCAAGCGCCGCACCCGTTTGAAATCGACAGGCCTGCTGAGGCGAAAACCACGCTTCACCTGGCTGCGATCGGCTCCTAAGCCTAAGCGTTCCAGTTGACTTTTTTGACGTGATTGTTGGGCTTTACCGTCAATCGTTTGCGGCCCTTCAGGCGGCGACGCTTAAGCACGTCTCGGCCCGTGGCGCTCGCCATTCGTTTACGGAACCCATGCACACGCGCGCGGCGGCGTTTCTTGGGCTGATAAGTTCGCTTAACCATCTATCCGTTCCTATTCCTCTTTCGTTTAATTAACAGCGCGTGATTATACCTAAGCGCAAGGATTCGGTCAAAGAATGGTTCTAAAGCAGGCTCGCTCTGGTAAGACTGCTATAATCCCGACATCAATTTTCCGGAGGATTAATGGCTCAAGCTCAAACGCACGAACATGACGAATACGCCAGCCCTTCTGCCCTAGATGTCATCATCTCCCTGCTGGCTGCGATCACTGTTGCCGGAGTCGTCTGGGCGACAGGCGTCGGCGTTGTGGCCGGGATCAATTTTGCCGGTGAATACCTCCAGATCTATCCGCCGGCGAATGAATTGATCGCAAATGCCATTCAAACCGCCTTCACCCTAGGGCCAATCCTGGCTGCGATTCCCGCCGCCTGGTTCACCTACCGATACGTCGTTAAGCTTTCCTAGTCTTCGCTTTCGGGCGCGGCACGGCCGGGCTGGAGGACTTCCAGCACCTCGCCATGCAGGTTAATGCGCACCTTGAAGCCACTCATTCCCAAATAGGCGCGGCTTGCCTCAGGCAGGCCGCTTTCGATCACCTTATTGAATTGCTCGTCTAAGTCAGCCAACTGCTGCTCGATTGCAGCCTTAGTAAATGGGTCTTCCTGCCCGAGCATCTTTGCCGCCTGCTCGCTCAGTTCGTGTTCGTGGCCTTCTAGCATTTCGCCCATTTGGCCCAGAACCTGGCGATCGACCTGCTCGGCAGCAATGTGGCGCATAAAGCCTGCGTCGTTGACGACATAGAAAGCCTCATCGCCAACTAGGGTCGTATTGACAGGCTGGTCGTTGTGATCGACTACTAATCCGCCAAAGAGTGCGTGTCTTGCCATGATTGTTTGAAGGGTTAAGTGGACCTTATCTTACTGCTTGCCAGTGTTAACGCCGTTAGAAATTTATAAAAACGCGTCTAGTAGTGCACTTTTACGATCGTGCCCACTGAGGCCCAGCCGTACATCCACTCCGCATCCGGAATGGTCATGTTGACGCAGCCGGCGCTCATCGGCGTCCCAAAATTATTATGCCACCAGGTCCCATGGATGCCGTAATCCTTGTAGAAATACATGACCCAGGGAACATTCTCAATGTAATAACCTACGCCGGACATGGCCTGGATGCGCACCTTGGCCCACACACGGAATTGGCCGGTCACCGTTGGTGAACCGCCGCGCCCGCTGGAGATTACAAAATGATTGACGAGATCGCCGCCTTCATAGGCAGAAAGCGTTTGATCGGTCAGGTTAATATCGACCCAGCGTTCCGTCGACCCCAATCCGTTGGGCAGCTCGACGAACAATTTGTTGATCGCTTCGGGGTTAGCAACATTTGTTGGGGTTGATGTCGGTGTGAATGTTTCTGTTGCCGTTGCAGTCTCTGTCGGAGTTGCCGTATTCGTAGCCGACAAAGATGGCGTCGGCGATGGCGTGTTGGTCGCAGTGGAAATTGCTGTGGGCGTGCTGGTGCTCGTCGGGAAGAGAGAGTTGATCTCGTGGGCGGCAGCCGCGCTAACGAAGCGCAAATTGTTATCTATTGACGGCGGGCGGAGCCAGGCGAACAGCGCAAATCCGGTCGCGGCCATCAGAAGCGCAAAAAGGGCGATGCCGCTCCAGCGTGGCAATGCTAGCGCGGTTGCCTCCTGTCGCCCATTCGAAGGCGCGGCTTTCGCTCGATCCTCCGCCCAGCGCAACGCTTTCTTCGCCCGCGCGCTACGCGGATTGATGGTTAGGGCTTGCTTGAGATATTCCAGGCTCCCCCGCGGGGTAGCCAGTGCCGCCAAAAGCAACCAGGGTTCTTCCTGGTCTGGCGCAACCTGAGCGGCTTTGCGCGCCAGGCGTCTCGCTTGCGTTCGTTGCCCATCGGCAAATGCCGCCTTGGCTTCGGCCCACAAATCACGCCACTGAGTGGTTGCCATTACTGCTGCCCCTCTGCTGGCGAGGCGTCTTCATTGTAGATAAAGCAAAGCACCCCGTTCGCAATACCCTGGGCTAGCACATCGGGCTGCTGCGTCAATATTTGCCGGTCCAGGTTCATGAACCCAATTTCCATAATCGCTGCGGTTGTTTCGGCGTGAATTTCGTCGAAGGCGTGATAGCTGCTCATATGCGGGGTCACGCTGCCCGAATGAAAACGCAAACCAGTTACTTCCTGATAGCGGCTGCGCAAGCATGCAACCAGACGGCTGGCCTTCTCTGGGCTCACACTTGCCAGCGCGGCGGTCACTTTGAAGCCAGTTGCATTGTCGTCAATGAAAGCGCAGGTATCTGCGTGAATGGAAACCAGGGCAAGCGCCTGATATTCAGCCAAGCGATCATCAAATTCTTCAAGCAGATCAACATCAAACCCAGCTGCGGTCAGGGCATCCTTCACCCGCGTGGCGACATTGAGCGTGATCTCAACTTCAGTCAATCCGTCCGTACAAACCGCGCCTGGGTCGCTGCCGCCCCAGTGGCCGGCTACTATGCCAATCCTTGGACGCGGGCGCGGCGTTGGCGTTGGAAACGTTCCGCCTTGCGCGGGGTTTTCGCCGCTAAACCAGCCGGCCATTCGCTCGGCCAAGTCGCTTGGAAATAATCCGAGCGGGGTCCAAGCGGTGAAGAGTGTCGCCAGGATCGCTCCCACTGTAAACACCATGCTGAGCTGCCCAAGCACATTCATGCTCGCCCTGCGCTGGCGTGCGGGTTGAACCTGAGTTTCTTCTGGCAGCATAGGTTCGGTCATGCTACCTTAATTGAAACACGATTCAAATAGCCCTTTTGCCCTTGGCACGGCGTTTGCAACGGCGGTTACAATCCCATTTAATGGAAACAACATATCCGCTAAAGAAGGGATCGCTCAAAGCAGTCCAAGATCCCAATCCTGATTCATTGCGGGATGCCTTGCGTTTTTGGACCACGGGCATAACAATCGTGACTGCCAAATACGGCGACACCATTCACGGTATGACCGTCAATTCTTTCACATCAATTTCACTCGAACCGCCGCTAGTGATGGTTTCGCTCGAAAAAGTTACCCGCACCCACGGCATGGTCAAAGCTTCCGGTTCTTTCGCAGTTACTATCCTCGAATCCGCGCAGCGCGAACTATCGGACCGCTTTGCCGGCCGTGATACCGAGCAGGACGATCGTTTTGTTGGCGTGGATTCGTTCGCTTTGGAAACTGGCAGCCCAATTCTGAGCGAAGGGCTCGCGTTCTTTGATTGCCGCATCAAATCCGCCCATGCGGCGGGTACACACACACTTTTTATCGGGGAAGTATTGGTTGCCGGCTCACCCGCAGAAAATCACGCGCCTCCGTTAGTGTATTTCAACCGGGGTTACCGGCGCTTAGAAGATTTGTAGGTGCTCTAGTTTCCCCATCTCAAATCTCGTCCTTCATCTAACAGCACTTGCAGTTGCGTGCCGTCGCTGCGTGCCAGCACCACCGGCCCGCTCTGCGAGCCGCCGGTTGCTTGGACGATTAGGGCGAGCGAGCCATCTTGTGCCCACAGCGCCTCGCGAATAACGAAAGCATCTGCGCGCAGCTGGGTGCGGTCGTTGACCCCGTCTGCCGCGCTGTGCACCATGTACAGTTTAGCGTCTCCATCAGGAATGTTGGGCGAGCTGGTGTAGAAATATTGCAGGTCGCCGTTCGCCAGCTGTAGTGGCCAGCCCGCAAATTCAAATAGCTCTGAACCAGACCCGATCAAAGCAGTTTCTTCCCCGGTCTGCGCGTCATACCGCCAAAGTCCCGAGTCAACCAATCCAATGTAGGGGCTGGCGACCAGGATCGAATCGCTATCTGGCGCCCCTGTCGCCTGGCAGCAAACGATCCCGCTGGATTCGAATTCCGTCACCAGGCGGTCGGTATTTGGATTCAATATTGCCAACGTCCCGGCTTCCTGATAGCCGATCTCGAGCAGCACTCTCGCGCTATCCGGCGCCCAGAGTTGTGGACCAAAGAATTTTTCGGGAATGGGATTCCCATCATCATCTTCGCCAATCTCGTTACTGATCAGATGTACGGCTTCGTTCGTGGTTAGGTCCAAGATCCAGAGGCCATCAAACGCGTAGGCTAAAAAGCGGCCATCGGGCGAAAAGCGTGGGCTGCCGATGCGCTGCCGGTAGTAGAAATCAACCGCCTCGGTGTTAGCTGCGCTGTTATCCACCAGCAGAGTACGAACCCCGCCGTCACTGTTAGCAATATAAAGTTGATTGTTCGAAACGAAGGCAACTCGACCGTCTATTCGAGATGCATCAAAACCGTCCAGGCCTTCCTCTTCACTCGTAACTTGGGCTAGCGTCACCCCGTCAGCTTCCAGCCGCCAGACCTGAGCCGATCCGCTGCGGTTACTGAGGAAGTAAACAGAATGGGGAAGGATGGTGGGCAGCGGGGTGGGCGGCCCCGGCGTTTCCGTGGCAATGATCCCAGCCGCGCTTAGCGTCTGCGCCAGCGCAGTCTCGACTTCAAATTGCTGGGCTGCTTGTGGCGAGCCAGGGAAATTGCAAGCGACTAAGAACAGCAGCGCAACGGCAGGAACAATTCTCGTTTTCATGTCGTCTTACCTGCTGATTCTAATGGCGAACCTGCCTTGGCCGCACAAACCAGCGTAATCCTTTAATGCTAGAATCTTTGACTTATCCCGATTTTTGCTCGGAGGCTCGATGAGTCCATTGCCCCCCGCCCAACGCGGTATGTATTTCGAGGAATTCGAGGTCGGCCAGCGGGTCAAATCGGCTGCTCGCACCGTCACCGAGACCGATATCGTCCTCTTCTCCGGCTTGTCCGGCGACTTCAACCAGATCCACATCGACGCCGAGTTTAGCAAGAACACGCCCTTTGGTGCCCGCGTGGCGCATGGCTTGTTAGGACTGTCGATTGCCTCCGGCCTAGTAGTCCAAACCGGTTTCATGGAGGGTACGATACTGGCCTTCCGCGAAGTGAACGAGTGGAAATTTATCAAACCGATCTATATTGGCGATACCATCCACGTGGAAACTGAAGTGAAAGAAACCAAAGCCCTGCCGCGCATCGGCGCCGGCTCGATTGTCATCGCTCTCGACGTTATTAATCACAAAGCCGATTCGGTCATGAAGGGCACCTGGACGGCGCTCATCGCCGGCCGCCCAAAATAGCATCACCTACAGAATGGCTGAGGAGAAAAAAGATCCTGAAAACAAAAAGCATCGTGGCGAAGGCGCCAGCGATCGCTTTAAGCGTCTCTCCTCTACGGACGAAAGCAAAGCCAGCCGCGACCTAAGCGACACACAGCCAAGTCGCGCTATTAAAGTTTCATCCCCAGACGAAGCTGAAACCGTAATGCCCGGCGCCGAAGTCGGCGACTGGACGCCTGCGCCGCCTTCCCTCGGGCACACGCCCGCCGGCCCGTCGCCCTCAATGGACGCATCCGGCATGCCGCTGCCCCGCCGCGTGACCGAGACCGATCCCGGCGCTACTCAAGTCAGCGGCGCGGCGTATTCCGCCACAGGTCGCACCCGCCGTTCTCGCCATGGCAAGAATGGCGGCAAGTGGGCAGCCTTCCGCAACCGCATCGCCAGCATGGGCTGCATGCCGCAGGTGTTGGTTTATGGCGGCTTCGCCATCGTCCTGCTGGCCGTTTTGGGTGTCGCTTTTGCCCTGTATCAGTATGCCGCTATTGCCGCCACTCTTCCCAGCGTGGATGATCTGCGCACGCGCGCCTCGCAATTCGAGACCACCCGCATTCTCGACGCAGAAGGCAATCTCCTTTACGAGATCCTTGATCCAAACGCAGGCCGTCGCACGTATGTCCGCCTGCAGGATATTTCACCTTATCTGTTAGCTGCGACCATTGCTACCGAGGACGAAGAGTTCTACAACCATCCCGGCTTCAATGTGGCCGCCATCGTGCGCGCCTTCACCCAAAATTATTCGAGCGGCGAAACAGTTTCCGGAGCGTCAACCATCACCCAGCAGCTCGCGCGCACATTGCTCTTTACGGCCGAAGAAGCGGGCGAGCAGTCCTATCTGCGCAAAGTGCGCGAAGCCATTCTCGCCGCCGAAATTACGCGCCGATACACCAAGGATGAAATTCTTGAGCTCTATCTAAACGAGATTTATTTTGGCAATCTCGCTTATGGCGTCGAGGCTGCCGCCGAAACATACTTCGGTGTTACCGCAGGCCAACTTACCCTCGCCCAGGCTTCGCTGCTGGCTGGCTTGCCGCAGGCTCCATCCGTTTATGACGTCTACACTAATGCCGACGCTACTTTTGCCCGCCAGCAAGATGTATTGCGCCTCATGTATACCTTGAGCGCCGAAAAGAATTGTATTCTTGTCAGCAACAGCGTCGAACGCGTCTGCGTTTCGCTCGAGGAGGCTGCGGCCGCCGCGCTGGAGACGATCTCCACTGCATTCAATTCACCCGATGTGCAGATCCGCTATCCGCACTGGGTAAATTACGTCCGTTCATTGCTTGAGGCTCAATACGACGCCCAGACTATTTATCGCTCCGGCTTCACGATCTACACCACGCTCGATCCGCGCATGCAAGATATGGCCCAGGAAACCCTCGGCGATCATGTCGCCGGGCTAGCCGATCGCAACGTCGGCTCCGGCGCGTTGGTCGCTATTCGTCCATCCGACGGCTACATTCTCGCCATGGTTGGTTCTGCGGATTTCAACAGCGAAGAGAATGACGGCCAGATCAACATGGCTGTCTCACCTCGTCAGCCCGGCTCCTCGATCAAGCCGCTTACGTACGCGCTTGCCTTCGAAATGGGCTGGACTCCAGCTACGCTGATCTGGGACGTCGAATCTGAATTCCCACCTTCTGGCGATCCAAACGACACGCGCCCGCCCTACATTCCAGAAAATTACGACGAGAAGCATCACGGCCCAGTCACCGTCCGCACTGCTCTTGCAAATTCGTTTAATATCCCTGCCGTCAAAACGCTGAACTTTGTCGGGGTCTACGACGACCCGGATACACCCGAAGCTGAAGGTTTGGTCGCCTTCGCTCATCGCATGGGTATCACCGATCTTAATCGCGAAGACTACGGGCTCGCCCTCACATTGGGCGGTGGCGAAGTTAAATTGCTTGATCTCACCAACGCCTACGCCATCTTTGCTAACCTAGGCCGCCGAGTTACGCCAATTGCCATCACCCGTATCGTCGATCACGATGGCAATATCGTCTTCGAGATTCCCGAACCTTCTATGGAGCAGGTCATTCGGCCCGAGCATGCCTATCTGATCACCTCGATCCTGTCTGACAATCAGGCGCGCACGCCGATGTTCGGCTCCAATTCCGTTTTGAATCTGCCTTTCACCGTCGCCGCCAAGACCGGCACCACTGACGACTTCCGCGACAACTGGACCCTCGGCTTCACGCCCGATCTCGCTGTTGGCGTGTGGGTCGGCAACCCCGACAATACCGAGATGGAGGGGACGAGCGGTCTCACTGGCGCTGCGCCGATTTGGGCGGAGTACATGCAAGAGGCGATCAATTACTTGAAGGGCGGCAATCCGTCCACTTTCTTGCAGCCAGCTGGAATTATTGAAAAAGTGATCTGCCGCGTTTCCGGCGCCGAGCCATCCCAATATTGCCCGGATGAGCGCACGGAAATTTTTGCCGCTGATCAGCCTCCGCTCGATGCGGACGAAGACCTGTGGCAGGATTTGGCGATCGACACTTGGACTCGCCTGCGCGCTTCTGGTGATTGCGATGAATTCATCGAAGAAGAGTTCGGCATGAATGTCTCCGATCCCTGGGCGATCAAATGGCTGACTCAAACCAGCCAGGGAGAAAACTGGGCCGACAACATGGGCTTCGACGAGCCGATTTTCTTCTCGCCGCAACGCCGCTGCGGTCCCGACGACTCACATCCCACGCTTGAATTTGTCACGCCGAGCCATGACCAGCATTTCAATCAGCACAATGTTGACGTCATTATCCGTGCCGATGCGACAAGCAACTTCGATGGCTTTGAACTGGAATGGGCGGAAGGTCCTAACCCCAACGATCATGATTACGAACATCTGACTTCGGACAACGACCCAGTTCCGAATCCTAATGAGATCTACACCATCGACATGGATGACCTGCCTCGCGGTCCCATCTGGCTCCGGCTCACGATGCACAACACTCAGGGAGGCATCGCCCAGGTTGAGATCGTCATCTACAACGATCTGCCCGAACCGACCCCGATCCCGACCAATACGCCGGTGCCGACTTTGCCACCTACCAACACGCCTGTACCCAGCAACACGCCGGAGCCCCCAACGGCAACTGACGTACCGTCAGAAACCCCAACTGACATTCCCTCCGAAACGCCCACCCCGTAAACGGTTCCTATGGCCCAGAAAAAGATCGGCTACATCGAACTCTATTGGGGTTGTCCAAGCTGCAGCAATGAAAACCTTGGCTCGCATGCATTCTGCACCTCCTGCGGTAGCCCTCAGCCGCAGAATGTTGAATTCCACCAAGCCAGCAAACAGCAATTACTCAAAGATGAATTAAAGCTGAAGCAGGCCAAGGCCGGCGCCGATATTCATTGCGGCTTCTGCGGCACCCGCAATCCGGCCGGCGCGAGCAATTGCTCGCAGTGCGGCTCTGAGCTCAAGCTGGGTGCCAAACGCGCTTCGGCCGGCCGGATCGTGGGCGCCTTTTCCGCCGGCGCATTGCAGCCACTCAAGTGCGCTAACTGCGGCACGATGAACGCCGGCTCGCGGCTGAAGTGTGGGAATTGCGGATCTTCTTTGCAGCAAGGCGAGCCGGCAAAGAAAACCACCGCAGCCACGCCTGTCGCAACCCCAATGCCGCGCGCAACTTTGTGGATCATAGGCGCAGTTGTTTTGTTCTTGTGCGCGGCCGTTTATTTCTTGTTTCTGCGAACCAGCTCCGTGGTCGGCGCGGTCACCGGCGTCAATTGGCAACGTTCGGTTGTTATTGAAGGCTTCGGCTTCGTGGAACTCGAAGCCTGGCGCGATGATGTTCCTGGCGATGCGGCCATCCTCGGCTGCCAGGAGGAGGTCCGATCGGTCCAATCCGAGCCGCCGTCAGCTGGGGCTTACGACGAAGTCTGTGGCACGCCATATTCCGTAGAGACCGGTGGCGGATTCGCCGAAGTCGTCCAGGATTGCGAATATCACGTCTACGATGATTATTGTTCGTACGAAGCTCAAACTTGGGCGCCAATAGCTACCGTCGAACTGCAAGGCGTTGATCTTTCCCCCGAACAGCCGTCCCCGATTCTCTCCAGCAATGAGCGGCTGGGCTCAGAAACGGGCTCTTATCAGTGTTTCTTTGAATCAGATGGCGGCAACGCTTATACCTACACTACCGATTCGCTCAATGAATTCCTGCAATGTCAAATCGGGTCGGTCTGGCAGCTGAGTGTCAATGGCGCGGGCGCGGTCGTCGACATCGAGCCAGCAAACTAAAGTAGCGGCGCCTGTCGGTTCTCCAGCGCCAGGGGATCAAGGTCCAGCAGCTCCATAAAACTTTCCGGCGTTAGTGATCTGTTTTCGGCCAGCCGGCGCACGTGGCGGAACTTTACAAATCGCCAGCCATCCTCCGCCGCCAGTGTTAAACGCGGGTCGCGCCCAATTTTGTAAAGCGTTAACGGGGCGCGGCGGCCGGGAAGTACGACCACGCTTTTTACCGCGGGCGTCTTGCTCTGCAGCAAGATTTCGCCGATTACCGCAGATGCGATCACGTAAAAACTCAAGATCGCTTTGCCTTCCCGGTCCTTCCATTCCAGCGGATCGTCCCCACTGACTTCATAGCCAAGCCGTTTTCCAAGATCAATCAATGCCGCCCGCATTGCACGCAAGTCCTGGCGGCGGCTGCGGGGTGCATCGCCTTCAGTTATCTTCCATTTGCCATCTTGCTCTTCGCCATACGAGAGCAGCACGGCTTGGGTCAAGCTTTGCGAGGGCGTAAGCAATCCCGGAAAGATTCGACACAGAGCCCGATCGATCTCGTCAAAGCTTCTGCCCGGATTGCGGATCAAGTAGCGCACGACCGCGATCTCGACGCGGTCCGCCAGCGGCGAGCGTGCGCCGGCTGTATCGTTGAGCCACCAAAGCCCGGTCTCCAACGATTGCTCGCTCCCGCCAAAACGCACGAACCCCCGCCGAAAAGTGAGTCCAGCTTCAAGGGTCAATTTCACTTCCGCATGCAGTTCGCCCGGTTGGCTTTGTTGGCTACCCAACTGGTCGTTCTTAGCCAATTGCGCCAGTGCGGCTGCTTGCATATGCAAGAAATGGCTCGGTTCGCCGCGGGCGCGAAGCAAGTCCTGTGCTGCCGCGCTCACTTTGGTTTCTCCGGCGATCTTCTTTTCTGAGGAGCTTTTGATCCCCTGCTTCCATGTCATTTGAAGCAATTCTTCTTCACGCCTTTGCGCCAAACCTTCGATCCGAAAATCAGCCAAATTCGCAGCTACCACCACTGCTTCGTTGAATCCCGGTTCGCTTTCGGTCACCAGCCCAAACACCGGCGTATCTTCTGCGATCTCATAAGAGAGCGCACCCAATCCGGCATGCAAGGCATCGGTGTGCCAGGCCCAGTCGTATCGTTTACGCCGCAGCACCAGCGCAAATGGGCCGATCGCGTCTCGCCCCCATAGCCAGCCTGCCCACAATGCACACAGAGTCCAAAAGGCGTGGTTCGGCCGCGGAAACGCCGTTATTACCGCCTCGAACGCGAGCTTATCCAGCTCGGCTGACATCTCGCGCAGCCGCCCCTCGAACAGGCTGATCCCACCGCTCTCTGGCGGGGCGGCCGGCCACATAAGTATTGGTACATGGGTTTGCGGTTGCGCCCACAACTCGATCGATCGATCCATCTCGAACCACAAGTTGTATTCGCGAAATTGGGCCGGTACGCTCAGCTGCTTTGGCCGCAGACGCCCGCTTGGGTGCGCCCATAGCTTATTTGCGCGGTCGCATGCAGAAAGCACCAGCGCCGAGATTAAATTGCGTTGTGTTTCGTCCAACGCAAGTCCGTCTACGCGATTGATGATCGTGAACAGCGCGTATACTGCGCGCGGCAAATAAGCGTCCAAAGCTTCTTGGGCATGCTCTCGGTCTGGGTCGCCTTTCGGTGCGATCCGCTCTAGTGCGCGTGAAAGGTGCGGACCGCCGCGCTGGAAGGATGCAGCTCGTTCTTTATCCTTTTCGTCCGTCGGATATTCGCCTTGCTCACCACACGATTTGCAATTGACGATCTTTGCATGCGGGGCGTCAGTATCCTGCTGCCAAACAAATGCGTCCGCCGGAGTTTGCGTTTTACATTTGGGGCACTCGGTTTGATACAACTCAAGGATCAGGGGTTCCAGTCGGTCCTCCGCTCCTTTTGCCGCGCTGAGGATCGATAGCGCTGCGGTCAGCTCTTCCGCGGTCGGTGGTTGGGCATGCATCTCGAGCAGAAATCGCGCCACCGGATTATTTGCCGCCACCGCCACCCGATAGCCAGCCCGTGCTGCTTCTACAGCCATTTGCGGCGAGGCTCCAAACGGATCAAGTACCCACGCGCCTTTTGGCGCGTTGCCGGCTAACCAGTCAGCCGCGATTCCGCTTGGCACGGGAGGCAAGTAGCGTTCAAGCGGGGTCGGGTGCGCCGGTTTTCCGGGCAAAAAGACATTCGGGTTTGCCATGCCGCTAAATGTTTGTCCCCTTGCCGTGATGGCGCTTAAGTTCGTTCACATAATGGGTGCCAAGGGTTTTTGCATGTTGCTGCGCCCATTCTGAAAACCGAGATTTCCCGAGCGCCGGCAAGCCGGTCATGATTCGTTCTTCCATGAATGCGGTCAGCTCGTCCTTCGTGAGCATAATGTCGCCCAAAAGGAAACTGACCAGTTTGGCCAACATTAATGCAACGGGTACGGGCATGTGGATCAGCAATGTATTGCGTCCAGTTACTTTCTTAAGCAGTTTAAGTAGCTCGTTGAAAGAGTAAAACTCGGGGCCAGCCGCGTCTAGGATCTCATTGGACTTGCCTTCACCACCTTTCACGACCAGCTCGGCAAGGTCTTCCGCATAGATCGGCTGCATCCGATATTCGCCGTCGCCTGGGATCGGGAAAACGGGAAAATGGCGCACAAGCCAAGTGATGTTGTTGATCAAGACTTCTTCGTCCGCGTAAATGATCGTTGGGCGCAAAATTGAATACGACAGTCCGCTGGCGGTGATCAGGTCTTCAACTTGCTGCTTGTCGCGGAAATAAGGCAATTTGCTTTTGATATCCGGCTTGCTGACACTAATATGCACGAATCGCCGCACGCCGGCGGCCTTCGCCGCGTCGATTACGATGCGCGAATTTTCAACAGCTTGCTCAAAGCTTGAGCCAGGGTAGTTGTAGCGCACCCAGTAAGTGTTTACGAAGGTGTCAACGCCCTTTAACCGCTCTTGCAATTCTTGTGGCCGCGAAAAATCCAGCGGATACGCTTTGACCTTGCCACTCAGGGCGTGGGGTCGTCCTGGATTGCGCGTGAACGTGATTACTTCCCAGCCGCGTTTGAGGAACGCACGCGCGATATATTGCCCGCTGTAGCTAAACGCCCCAGTTACTGCCACAGTGCGCTTTAGAACCATAATTAAGTTTTTGAGGGATAGAACTGCAAGATAGCCGGCGTCACATCCGCGATCGTCTTCAGTTTCGCGCAAAATTTTGCGCGCAATTCCTTAGCGCCGATCACGAGCGCGGGTACTAAATTCTCCGTGTGCCTGCGCGAACTGAGGTCTTCCATATTGCCGTGGTCGGATGTGATCAGCACCAATCCCTCATCCTGATTCCACGCTTCCAGGAAACCGCCGAGCATCGCGTCAATGTTTTCCAGCAAGCTAACCGCGCCGCCCCAATCCTGGTGATGGCCCGCATAATCGCTCGGCCAGAATTCAAAGAACGCGAAATCATAAGTGCGCACCACCTCGGCCAGCTTGCGCCCGGCCGCTACCGTGTCCATCAATGGCGCGTCCTTGTAGCCAAGATTCCTGCGCCAGCCTTGGCCCGTGAAATCCACTGAGAATGCATCGCCCGCGAAATAATCCTCAGCTGTCTTGAGCGAGATTCCCGCACTGGTCACTGCCAGCGGGATCGCCGACAGCAGCCGCTTGCCGCTCTCGATCGCATCGAAATATCCCTGCGGATAGGCGTTCAACAGCGCGCTCGTGTAGCCTCGCTTCTTCAGCTGGATAAAAAGATTGTCTTCTTGAACGATTGCCGCGACAGGCTTGTTTGGCTTCGGGCCGTAATGCTCGCCCACTAGGTGCGGCACGTTTTTACCGGTCACCAAGGCCGCCTGTCCCGTGGCCGATTGCGGCAACCCCGGCATGCCCAAGCCAGCATCTAACGCTAGCAGGGTAGCTTGCTCGGTCTCCAGAGGCGGCATGCCCTTCAAGATCCGTTTTCCGCCTAACAATTTATCTAAAGTTGGTGTTTTGGCGACTGCGAATGGATTCGTTTTCGGGTCATCTTCTCCCAATCCGATCCCGTCCATGAACAAGAACAAAAATTGCATGCGGCATTGTACTTTACGCCTCTTGCGAAGTTCCAGCCGCATGCATTGCGAGAAGGGCGAGGCGAAGCCGTTCGCCCGACGTGGCAATCTACTGCCCTAGGATGGAACTGTTGATGGCAGCGCTTTACAAACCTATCTGACTGCCTTAGAATGCCTGTCCCCCGATGTTAGGTCATCGGGCTCAAATCCTCCAAAACGAGGTGTGCCGATATGCAGGAATACAGCACTGATCAACTGCGCAATATAGCCATGGTCTCACACAGCGGAGCCGGAAAGACGATGCTGAGTGAGGCCTTTTTGTTTTTTACCAAGGCCATCACCCGCATGGGCAGCGTTGGCGAGCACAACACCGTCGCAGACTTTGAAGAGGAGGAAAAACGCCGCGGCCTTTCCTTGTCCACCTCTGTGTTGCCGATCGAATACAACAAACACAAGCTCAATCTGCTCGATACACCCGGCGCTCCCGATTTCGTCGGCGAGACGATCTCGGCTCTCAGTGTGGCCGACGCCGCTCTTGTCGTCGTGGACTCTGTTGCAGGCGTTCAAGTTGGAACAGAGCTGGCTTGGAACTACTGCGAAAAATTCAAGCTCCCCCGTTTCGTCCTGGTTAACCGCATGCACCGCGATGCAGCCAATTTCGAAAAGGCGATGAATTCCGTCGCTCAGCTCACCGATAAACGTTTGATCCCCGTCCAAATTCCCTGGGGCGAAGGCGGAAATTTCAAGGGCTTGATCGATCTGCTGGTGATGAAGGCTTATCCGATTGGTGGTGGCGAAGCCGTCGAGATTCCTGCCGAACTGGCCGAAGCTGCCAAGACAGCTCGGATGAAACTGGTAGAAGCTGCCGCAGAGGGCTCTGACAAGCTGCTCGAAAAATATTTGGAATCAGGAGAACTGAATCCCGAAGAGATCATGCAGGGTTTGCAGGGTGTAGTGCGAAACGGCATCTTTGTTCCCGTTTTCGCCGCCGATGCCAGCGACCAGGTCGGCATCACGCAACTTCTCGAAGCCTTTATCACACTGATGCCTTCGCCTGCCCAGGCAGATCCTGTAAAGGTGAAGGGCAAAGGTGGCGAAGAAGAATTGAAAGCCACCGATGCAGGTCCGCTCGCAGTCTACATCTGGAAAACGACGGCCGATCCTTACGTAGGCAAGATCACCTACGGCCGCGTTTATTCCGGAGTACTTGCCGCCGATAGCCGTTTGTGGAACCAAAACAAACAGCAAGAGGAACGGCTCGGAACCATCGCGATTTTGCGCGGCAAAGAGCAGATGCCCGTCAAAACAGTTCACGCCGGCGATATTTTCGTAGTCCAAAAATTAGCGGCTACAAGCACGGGCGATACGCTCGGCGACAAAGGTCATCCCGTCACGTTCACCATGCCCGAATATCCGAGCGCTCTATACCGCGTTGCGGTTACACCTAAGACCCAAGGCGACGCGGCTAAGATCAGTAGCACCCTCACCCGGCTTGTTGAAGAGGACATGACCCTTTCCTGGCACAACGAGCATGCCACCAAGCAAACCATTTTGCAGGGCATGGGCGATCAGCACATCGATGTCGCTATTCGCAAAGCCCACGATAAATTCCAGGTGGGTTTGGATCCGCATGTTCCCGATGTTCCATATTTAGAAACCATCACCCATACCGGCCAGTCGGAATATCGCCATAAAAAGCAGAGCGGTGGCTCCGGTCAGTTTGCCGAAGTGCACATGCGCGTCGAACCACTGCCGAACGGCGATTTTGAATTTGAAAGTAAAGTGGTCGGGGGAGCGATCTCGGGCAACTACATGCCCGCCATCGAGAAAGGCGTACACTCGGTCATGAGCGAAGGCGCTATCGCCGGGTATCCCCTGCAAAAGGTCAAAGCGATTGTCTTCGATGGCAAGGAACACGCGGTTGATTCCAAGCCCGTAGCTTTTGAAATTGCCGGCCGTCAGGCGTTCCGTGCTGCGATCAAAGAAGCAGGCCCAGTTTTGCTGGAACCGATCATGAACGTACGCGTCACCATTCCCGAAAACCACATGGGCGACGCTATGGGCGACCTTAATGCCCGGCGCGCCCATGTTCAAGGTATCGAGCAGGAGCTGGGCCGGTCGATCATCAATGCCCAGGTGCCGATGGCAGAGATGCTGCGTTATGCAACTGAGTTGCGCTCAATAACCGGCGGGCGCGGCGTCTTCACCATGGAGCACTCGCATTACGAAAAAGTTCCGCCTCACATTGCCGAAGGCATAGTATCCTCAAGACAGAAGCATATAAAGGAAGAGGAAGAATAAAACAACATGGATGACGCTGCAAACCTGATCAAACGCCAATCCAAACTCACCGACCTGATAAAGCAGCATGGTTTGGATGCGGTGGCACTGAACGCTGGTCCAAGCCAGACCTATTTCACGGGATTGCATTTCCACCTTATGGAGCGACCGGCCGTGGTTCTGCTTGCGGCTGGCAAAAAACCGATCGCCGTGCTGCCCGATTTCGAAAAGGCTAAGGCGAACGATCTCGGGTACGACATGCAAGTGGTTACTTACGATGAGAATCCCGACAACTGGGCTGCTGCTTTTGCCGACGCGGCCAAGCAGTTCGGCGCCGCCAAGCTCATCGGCGTCGAAGGTTTGCGCTTGCGCGTGATGGAGTTGCAATATTTAGAAGGCGCCTTTCCCGGCGCCAAGTTTGAGCAAGCAGAGCCGCTGATCGCGCAGCTGCGCATGCGCAAGGATGCCAGCGAGGTAGCGTCAATGAAAAAGGCTGCCGAGATCGCCGAAGCTGCGCTGGCTGCGACCCTGCCCAAGGTCAAAGTCGGTATGACCGAAAAGCAGATCGCCTCCGAGCTAGTTCAGCAACTCTATGCTCAAGGCAGCGACCCTGAGCTTCCCTTTCAACCCATAGTCGGCGCAGGTGCTAATAGCGCCAATCCGCACGCTACCGTCAGCGATCGCAAAGTGAAATCGGGTGACCTACTGCTCTTTGACTGGGGTGCTTCCTACAATGGCTATCTGTCCGATCTGACGCGAACGTTTGCAGTGGGCGAGATTGAGCCTGAATTCAAGCGGATCTATGAAGTCGTAAAACTAGCCAACCAAGCCGGACGCGACGCGGCTAAACCCGGTGCGCCATGCTCCGCCGTAGACGAAAACGCACGTGACGCAATTGAAGACTCGGGCTATGGACAATACTTCACTCATCGTACTGGTCATGGCCTCGGCCTCGAGCCGCACGAAGAGCCCTACATACGCGCGGGTAACTCGCTTAAGCTAGAGCCTGGTATGACTTTCACCGTCGAGCCGGGTATTTATCTGGACGGGCGCGGCGGCGTGCGCATTGAGGACAATGTGGTCATCACCGAGAACGGCGCAGAAACGCTCACCAGCTTCCCGCGTGAGCTTCAGGTCATCGGTTAAAAAAAATAGGGGGGCTTAATGCTCGGATCTGTGGCGGATCCAATCGGCGACCGACACGATCAGCACTGAACTCAGACCAAGCAAAATTGCAGCCGTATAAGCTTCCACATACTGGCGTTCTTCGAGCGCATGGAAGATGTAAAGCGTGGTGGTTGCTGTGCGCCCTTGCACACCCCCGCCGATTACCAGCACCGCGCCAAACTCGCCCATGGCCCGCGCCATGGTTAGAGCCACGCCATAAATGAGTGCGGTTCGTAACGGGGGAAAAATGATGCGCCAGAATGTAGTCCAGCGATTTGCGCCAAGGGTGGTTGCGGCTAACTCCTGAACCCGGTCCAGATTCTGGATCACCGGGATCATCTCGCGGATCATGAATGGGAGAGACACGAACAATGTTGCCAGGAAAATTCCTGGTACGGCAAACGCGACACGGATATCTAATGCCTGCAAAATTGGATTTAGAGGACCGTTTCGCCCAAAGACTAGCAACAACATGTAGCCAACGACAACGGGAGAAATAGCAAAGGGAATATCGATAATCCCGTTGAAGATGGCTTTGCCGCGGAAGTTGTGCCGCACAATCACCCAAGCCGTCGCCGTCCCCAACACAACCTGGATCACAACAACCGCTAGCGCAATTTGCACCGAAAGTTGGAGCGATTGCCATAGTTCAGGTGCGTTGAATACATTGAGTGCCGCGGGCAGACCGTTTTGGAGCGCGCCGCTAATTAAGGCTGTTATAGGAGCGATCACTAAGAACGCGACATACAGCACGACGATCGGAATTAAAATCCGGCCGCCCAACCCTTTGCGTTTACGCCTAGCTATCAGCTTTTCGGCGATAGTCATCAGATTTGCCTGCGTTTTAGAACGTAATTAGTGAACAACATAACCGTGAGCGAAACTGCGATCAGTACGATGGAAACGGCGCTCGCTGCCAATCGATTTTCGGACTCCACGGCGCCAAGCACATACACCGCTGCTGTTTGCGACTTCAAGGGAATATTGCCGGCTACGATCACCACCGCACCAAATTCACCTACTGCCCGAGCGAAGCTAAGCAGCGAGCCGCTAAAAGTAGGCAGTGCCAGCGCTGGGAAAATGATGCGGCGAAAGATCGTTGTGCTGCGCGCTCCAAGCGTTGCCGCGGCTTGCTCCTGCTGGCGGTCAAGGTCCAAGAGCACTGGTTGGATTGTGCGCACAACAAAAGGAAAAGTGATGAACAACAGCGCGATCACGATTCCGGGTGGAGCGAAAATAACTTGAAAGCCCAGCTCCTGATCCAGGAACTGGCCGAGCACTTGCTGCGGACCATACAAGATGACCAACATCACACCGGTAACAAGCGTGGGGATGGCTAACGGTAAGTCGATAAGCGCGTTTAAGATCGATTTCCCCGGAAAGTTGTAGCGGACGAGGACAAATGCGGTTGCGAGCCCCATGACGCCGTTGATGATCGTCATCAGCGCCGATGTCCAAAGCGTAAGCATGATCGCGTGAGCTGCGATCGGCAGCGTGATCTGATGCCAGAATTCATCCACGCCTTCGTGGAAACCATCCTGAACGATCACAGCTACAGGAATGATCACCATGATCAGGATGTAGATAAAACTAACCGCCCGCAGCCCTAATTTAGGGCTGCGGGCTTTATTATTTTTGACCTGAGGTGAAACTGCTGTCACTACTCGCCTTGAACTTCTTGGATGGCAATCGTGAACACGCCGGTCTCGCTGAAGATGTCTTCACGAGCTTGCGGCCAGCCACCGAAGAACTCGATTGTGAACAGATCCGCCACTGGCGGATATTGGTCCGCAGTAGCTGCTGCGACATCGGGGTTGATGGAACGTAGCCCATACTTGGCGAAAAACTCTTGCGCCTCCGGAGTGAAGAGGAACGCCACGAATGCTTCGGCAACCTCGCGGGTGCCATGATCGTCCGCATACTGGTCGACTACCGCAACCGGGTTCTCGATCAAGATCGTCGAGGTGGGGATCACCAGTTCGTAGTCATTGCCGGCCTGTTGGCCCACAAGGACTTCGTTTTCGTAGGTAATGGCCACATCGCCGATGCCTTGCTCATAGTTCGTGATGCTGTCGCGGGCGCTGTCGTCCATCACGGTGACATTAGCCAAAACCTGAGTCAAGAAACCCTTTGCCGCCTCAGCGTCATCAGCGGTCACTCCTTCAACCTGGCCGCGGAAAGCAGCGCCGTACAAAGCCAGGATGTTCCACATAGCGCCGCCGCTCGTGGCTGGATTTGGGGTCAGCACTTCGACCCCGGGCTCACCAAGATCGGCCCAGTCGGTAATTCCGAGAGGGTTGCCAGCTCGGACCGCAAAGGACACGACCGAAGTGGA
>JANWHN010000034.1 GCA_025450445.1 Anaerolineales bacterium
CATTCTTCGCCCTCGCCCATGGTGGCGGGCTGGGTGCCCTTGGCGCGCATGCCGGCGGCCACCCAGCGATCTTCGACCCGGCGCATGGCGGCTTTGATCTGGTCGATCAAAGCGATGCGCTCGGCGATGGGCAGGCTTGCCCAGGTTTGCTTGCTGGCGTTGAGAGTGGCTAAGGCTTGATCGAGGTGGGTTTTAGTTTCCGAAATTAATTCAGCTTGCTGAGAAAGCTTGTTCTGAACGACGGTCATAGATTATATTTTAGTCCAACTAAAAATAACGACCATTGAAATCCTGATTTAAACGCGCAGGTATAATGACCGCGTATGGCCGAAAAGAAGATTCGCGTGCTGGTAGCTAAGCCTGGCTTGGATGGCCACGACCGTGGCGCCAAGGTGATCGCTCGTGCCCTGCGCGATGCCGGCATGGAAGTCATTTACACTGGCTTGCGACAAACCCCGGAGATGATCGCAGAGGCTGCCCTGCAAGAAGACGTGGACGCCGTTGGCCTATCCATTCTCTCTGGCGCTCACATGGCCCTTGTCCCGCGTGTGATGGAGCTGTTACGAGCCAACGGGCAGGACAAAGTCAAGGTTTTCCTTGGCGGCATCATCCCCGATGAAGATGTGATCACTCTGCAAAAGCTGGGCGTTACAGGTATCTACGGCCCCGGCTCCCCGACCCAAAAAATAATCGACGACATCCGCAATTCTGTCGCCGCGCTAGCCTGAGCGAGGCCGGCGATGCTGCAGACTTCCGTTCTCGAAGGCGACCGGCTCGCCTTAGCTCGCTTGCTCACGGAGATCGAAGCGGATAGCGAAGCTGGCCGCTCCGCGCTGAACGACTTATTCAAGCACACAGGTAACGCCCATCTGATCGGTGTCACAGGCGCACCTGGCACTGGCAAATCTTCCCTCGTAAACCAGCTCGCTCTTCATTATCGTAAGCCGCCCAATGGCGAGGCGCCTCGCAGTGTCGCCATCGTTGCCGTCGATCCCAGCAGTCCTTTCACAGGCGGGGCTGTTCTCGGCGATCGGATCCGCATGCGCGAGCTCTCAGGCGATGCGGGGGTATTCATTCGCTCGATGGCGACCCGCGGCTCGCTAGGTGGCCTAGCAACCGCTACGATCGGCATCGTCCAGGCTCTTGATGCGGCGGGCTTCGAGATTATCTTTGTAGAAACAGTTGGGGCCGGGCAGTCTGAGGTCGAGATTGCAAAGCTGGCCCACACAACATTAGTAGTCGATGTTCCTGGTCTAGGCGACGATGTGCAGGCGATCAAAGCCGGCATCCTTGAGATCGCCGATGTTCTCGTCCTCAACAAGGCCGATCGCCCCGGGGTTGAAGCCGCCGAACGAGCGCTGCGCGGCATGCTCAAGCTCGGTCATCCCACGAAGCGCGCCTTCAACCACCACGGGCGCCCCACCGTGACCGAAAGTTCCGACGCGGAATTAGCCGTCGGAGACGAGTGGATCCCGCCCATCCGCCGCACTATGGCGACAGATGGCAAAGGCATCGTCGAATTGGCGGCCGCGATCGCCGGACACAAAGCCCACATGGAGAAAACCGGCGGCTGGCAGTTGCGCGAGCGCGCTCGCTTGCAAGGCGAGGTGGAAGATTTGCTGAGCAGCGAATTGATGTCCCGCTGGCGCTCAGGATTGGACGACAAGGATTTTCAAAAAATACTGGACCAGCTGGTCACCCGTTCCATCTCGCCTGGCCAAGCAGTGACAAAATTGCTGAAGGAGAATTCGCAGTGATTTACGGAGAGCGGATCCGCTTGCGTGGCAACGAACGGGCCGACCTGCCAACGTTTGTGCGTTGGCTTAACGATCCAGAAGTTCGCCAAGGAATTTCGCTCTTTCTACCGATGTCAATGGCCCGGGAAGAGTTGTGGTTTGAGGACATGCTTAAGCTGCCGATCGAGCAGCAGGGATTCGCGATGGAAGCCAAGATTGATGACAAATGGACCCTGATCGGCACTATTGGCTTTCATGAGATCGATTGGATTTCCCGCAAGGCAGAGATAGGCATTATGATTGGGGAGAAATCGCTTTGGAACAAAGGTTACGGCACTGAAGCAATGAGTCTAATGCTCCAGCATGGTTTCGAAACACTCAACCTTCACCGTATTTATTTAAAGGTTTTTTCCAACAACCCGCGTGCCATTCGCAGTTATGAGAAAGCCGGCTTTACTCTCGAAGGCAAATTGCGCGAAGCCCATTTCGTCGATGGCGGATACATCGACGATCTGATAATGGGCGTCCTGCGCTCCGAATGGAATAGCAAAGCAGGAGGCAAATGAGCCCAACCAGCCCCAAAAAAGCACTCTACGGCGATATCAAATTGTTCGCCGGAACTGCCAACCCAGAGCTGGCCCAAAAGATCGCTGATTACCTGGGCGTTACGCTTAGTGGCCGCGACGTAATCACTTATGCCAACGAAAACATCCTGGTTCGCCTGCACGGTAGCGTACGCGGCCAGGATGTCTACGTGATCCAGTCGACCTCGCGCCCCGTCCATCGCAATTGGATGGAGCTGCTGATCATGCTCCAGACCCTGCGCCTGGATTCGGCTGCGCGCATTACCGCTGTTATTCCTTACATGAGCTATGCCCGCTCCGACAAGAAGGATCAGCCACGCGTGCCCATCGTTGCCCGCCTCGTTGCCGATATGGTCGAAGTTGCCGGCGCGGATCGCTATGTTACGCTAGACCTGCACGCCGGCCAGATCCAAGGTTTCTTTTCGATCCCTGGTGACGTGCTGACCGCATTTCATACGTTGGTCGAATATGCCGAGAAGTTGTGCAAGAAGCTCAAAGATCCTGTCGTAGTGAGCGTCGATCTCGGTTTTGCCAAACGGGCGCGCAATTTTGCAGAAAGGATCAACGTACCGCTGGCCCTCATCGAAAAGCGCCGCATAGCCCGCGATGCCACCACTGAGGCGATGCGCCTGGTGGGCGAGGTGGACGGCTGCGATGTGATCCTGATCGATGACGAAGTGGATACGGCCGGCTCGGTTTCACAGGCCGTTGAGATCTTAAAACAAAATGGCGCTAAAAATATCTACATGATTTTCGTACATGCAGTGCTTTCCGACCCGGCCGTCGAGCGATTGGCTGCTCTGCCGTTGGCGGGGATCATCACTACTGACACTGTGCCGATCCCAGACGAAAAGCGCGCCAAGCTTGGCGATAAACTTACCATTTTGTCTGTCTCAACCCTGCTCGGCGAAGTGATCCGCCGCGCTCACGAAGGGCGCAGCGTCGGCAAACTCTTCAACGAATAAAAAAATCTGCGCCACTTAAAAGACGCGAAACCCAATCCGACCGTCAGCTGATCGGCGAGAAGAGGTGTTGCCAATCAAACTCTGCCCTGATCGTCGCGCCGTTGTAATAAAGTATGACCTGCGTTGAGCCTTTGTTGATGATCACGCATTCCCGCGAGAACTCGCAATCATTTTCGTGCAGTCTGACGTGCCCCACGTGTGAAACCGCCCAGCCGTCTGTAGGTGCTAGATTTCTGTAGTAGTCCAGAAACTCGTCGATGCTTCTTTGCGGTGTGGTGAACGTATACGTATCAACACCAATCCCAGACTGATAACGGATCAAGCCGCTCGCGACGCTATCTGTGGGCAGGGGCAGGGCTAGCTCCTGGGGCACCTGCATCGCCGTAACCATTTCTTGAATTTTGGCAGGTACTGGGATCTCGCTCACCTGGTTGATAGAGGACATAGTCAGGGTGACTTCATAGATTTGCGAGAAGTCGCCTTGGGTGCTGGTTTCCTTCGTGGTCGAATAGAGCACATAATTGCCTTCTTTCGCTAGATAGAAATCGCCCTCCAATTCGTAACTCGCATCGGGTTGCGAAGCAGGCTCCAGAACAAAGTGATAAGCGGGTATTCCTTCGTATTCTTCTTCTGCGGCGAATTCAGCGTCACTTAATCTGTAGGTATTGCCGCCTGGAATGTCTGCTTTTGAGAAAAGGTCATCATTCGCTCTTGCAGAAATGTACCAGTCTCCACCGCCGTTGATTTCGTAGGTGATTCCGTCTATCACGTAGGCTTGACTCTGCCCGCCCGTAAACTCCAGGACCGAGTACGCGGCGTATGGCTCTTTGATGTATCCGATCGTTGTGAAAAGCTCGGTCAACTGTCCGTTGACTGTATTCCTTTCACTGATCGTCACTACAAAGCTATCCAGATCGCGGATGTCTTCGAACGCGTAGGAGTCGAAGGTCGGCGGCCAGACTGTCGCCGTGGGTCCTTGAGTTGGCCGCGGGGTGGCTGTGTCCGCTGCCGCTTCGGTCGTCGGCGCCGGATTCGATTCTGCAACCTCGTTTTGGGGAGGATTATTTACAGGAGACGCGCAACCCGAAATGATTAAAGCTATTGTAGTCAATAGCATTAGATTGGAGTTCCAAGTATTTTTCATAGCACTCCCATGTTTGCAGGCGAAAGTAAATTTGCGCTTCTTGTTAAGACTATTGCAACGGAGCAAATATATGGTTCCAGTCGAATTCAGCCAGAAGATTTGATCCTTCCAAAGCAAGCACGACTTGCGTGCTGCCTTTGTTGATGATCACGCATTCATGGATATCCGCGCATTGCTGACTGTGGCGGGTGACGAAGCCGATGTGTGAAACCGTCCAGCCATCGGTTGTTGGCAGGTTACGATAGAAATCTAGGAATTCCGCTTCATCCATGTCTGGCCTAGTGAAGTAGAAGTTATCTACGCCGCTCAAAATGCCGGTCGACCTGTAGCTGACCATGCTTATGAATCTGCTCTCCGGTGGCAGCGGCAGGGCGAGTTCGCTTGGCACGTTGGCCGCTGCTGGCATCCCTTGCATCTCGGCGGGCAAAACGATCTCGCTCAGCTGATTGATAGAAGAAAATGTTTCAGTGATTTGAAAATAGTCGCTGTCGGAGGTTCCCGATTTCCAAGACGAATAAAGCACATAGTTGCCCTCCTTCGCCAAATAAAATTCTCCTTCCAATTTGTCATTGCTGTTAGGTAGTTCCATTTGCTCCAACACGAAGTGGTAGGCAGCAATACCCTCAACCTCCTCTTCGCCAACGAATGTGGCATCAACCAGGACATCCGTGTTTGCCGCCGGCAAATGTGCTTGCTCTAAAATGCTATTGCCTCCTTCTGTCTGGATGTACCAATCCCCGCTTCCAGTCAATATGTATACGAGCCCATCGATCACATAGGTTTTTTCCACTCCGCTAGAATACTGGTTTATGAGATAGGCGGAGTATGGCTCCTTGATGTATCCCATGGTGAGTGTGCGCTCGGTCGACTGACCGCCGTAATTATTCATTTCATTAACGATGACGACAAAACTGTCCTGGTCGCGAAGGTCTCCGAGTGAATTTATGTCAAAGACCGGCGGCCACACCGTTGCGGTCGGTCCCTGCGTCGGCCGCGGAGTAGGAGTGGGTTCAACAACCTCGGTGGCTAAAGAAGTTGATATAGGTGGGGTTGTTGTTTCAGCCGAACTCGGAGCTCCGCAACTTGAGATAAGCATGGCAATTGTGATCAACCATAGTCCCGAACCCCTCAGGTTTTTCACGATCTTCTCCAGTCTGCCGGCGAATTCAAATTTGATTCTATCTCGAATCGAAGAGCCCGCGCTTCAACTTCAACGAAGCTCGAACAAAAAATCTAAAAAACAAATTAGTTTCTAACTGTTTCCCTTTAGATCCGTCGTTTTGGGACTTAGCAATTACGAGGCTACCTCTTGCAATTTACCTAACTAATCCTATAATCAAATGTGCGCAAAATAGCATCGGAAATCGTGGGTTTGGATGGTTGAAAATCGCTGGAGGCACTGATGGCTAAACAGGTTCACCCCGCGAAAAGATTGCTTAAGGTGATCGTGGCCGTGTTGTTGGTTACGTTGGTTTTTGGCAGCCTTGCCCAGGCCGCCCCGTTGGTGAACCAGACCATCGACAATGTTAATTATGCAATGTTTCTTAATCCGCAAGATGCAAAATTGTGTGTCGGACAAACGGTTGTTTTCCAGGTCAGCGTTCGTCTGATTGTTACTGAGCATGTTGGCAACCAAGCCCCATATGATTACCGCGTTTACTACTCTAATGAAGAAATAAAAACCACGGTACTAAACGAAAATGTCGGGACAATCGCGCCAACAAGACTCAGAACAAGCGTAGCTCTAAACGGCGGATATGACCCCGAGGATTTAG
>JANWHN010000035.1 GCA_025450445.1 Anaerolineales bacterium
AACCATTTCCGCCAACGACCGTTGCCCGCCGGACGCACGATGCTTAGTCGAGGGGACGCGCGAAGGCGAGGCGGGGTAATCGCCTTGTGCTCGCGCTTTGGGATAAGCCCTCGCAACTCTTACTCCCTAACGTGCAGAAACATGCGGTCGGTAAACAGACGATGTATCGTCAGATCGGATCCGGGATTATTGCACCTTGGCCTTCCATGCGATCTAACCGAAAATGTCATTTTGAATTTCGTCTTCGAAGTTGATGCGCTAGTCAGGAGAAGGTCGGCAATGTCGTTCTTTGCGATTTTCGCGGCCCGCGTGTTGCAAGGATGTGGCCGGTCTGCAGCGGCGGACATTCAAGCGGCATAGCATGCCAGGGTCGGGTTTGAATTCAGAATTTCGGTGCGATGGTCACAACGCCCTTAAAGCATTGCTATGCCAAGATTGCCCTTGCCATTGCATTGGCGCTCTTCGTGGGCGCGGATTCATTCTATTCGGGGCGGTGCACACCCAAGCCTAGGGCCGTATTCTTAGGCATCACCTACGGCTGCGAACTTCTGGAGCATAGCGAGGAGGGGCATGGCATCCTGCATTGGGTGCGCGTTGAACTCAGCGCTCCGGGAATCGACCTTTACGTCACTCCACTGGACCCGTCTGCCTTGGCGGGCGGCTTTCAATATCGCCTGCGTTGGATCGACGACGTCCTGCGGAGGGAAGGCCTTGCGGTCGTTATCAATGGTGCACTGTTTACGTCAGAGCCCAGATGGCGACCGGGATTGCCAGGGGATCTTGCAAAGGGGGTGGAGACCGTTGTGTCAGACCATGTGACGAGCCATATCTGGGAACATACCTATCTCCTATGGTTTGACGATGCGCTAAACGCGCATCTGCGGCCGTCCAAGCCGCCAAGGGCGGAGGATCTCCGAAAGGCGAAATGGGGGATCGGCGGGCAGGGCGTTGGCCTGCAGGGCGGCAGGGTATGGTCCGGCAGCGACCGAAAGCCTAATAAGCGAACGGCTGTCGGAATTGATGCGGAGCGCAAATTGCTGTTTCTCATCGTAGCGGAGTGGGCTTCGCCGCGCGTTCTGCTCGAACAGCTCTCGAAGTTGGGCGCACGCGATGCCATGCTGCTCGACGGCGGTGGCTCATCTGCGATGGCGATCGGGGAAGGCGGCCGGAACCCAGTAAGGGGAACGCTGCTCGGGGGCTGGCGTCCGGTGGCGACCTTTTTCGGCGTCAAAGCGCGCCGGATTGACGAACCGTAACGGGAACGATCGTCGAGCCGGCTTGTCCGACCGATTCGGCGGTCGCGACCAGACTTTTCGCCGGTATGACCGCGGCAGGCCAGCCGCACAAGCCCTGATTGGGTTGGGCTTATTAGGTCGGGCCTAGCTGAACGATCTCTATTCTCTCCAGTCGAGACGGCGCCATCGGCTGTCATGTATGTTCACTGCGCGGCCTCGGTACAGGTCGCCAATTGCGTCTGGGCGTCTGTTCTTGATGCCGCGGGGAGATTGAGTGCGAGTGCCCGCTCGAGAGCTGATTTGCACTCATCCCATCGCTTCAACTGCTGATAGCTCTTGCCGAGGTAAAGCTGGATGTCGGCATCGTTCCGGCGGGAGCCTGCGGCTTGATTCAAGAGCTCCGCTGACTGCGGATAAAGCCCACGCTTGAAGTTTAAGATGCCGAAGATCTTGGCGAGCTCGGCATCATCCGGATATGCCTGCCGCGCCCTTGCGGCCATGTCGAATGCCTTGGAGTCATCAGCCGACCGCGCCGAGTAAGCCAGAGCAAGATCGCGAAGAGCAGGCGCAAACAACGGATTGGTGTCGATGGCTTTCTGATAGGTTTCGATTGCCTGACCAGCTTGGCCTTCCCGAGCTTGCAAGCGGGCGAGCCGGGTGAGCGCTGCCGGATCTTTGGGCTGTTGGCGCAAAAAGGCGTCCAGGGTCGTGCGCGCGTCTCGGGTTTGTGAATCCATCGTCAGGATCGCCAGCCGCTGCTGCGCTTCCTCTTTTTGCGGAAACGCCGAAGGCAGCTGCACCGCTTTTTGCATCGCGCTCCTGGCCGCCGCCTCATCACCTAGCATGTAATGCGCCATGGCTAGATGGTATTGGACCTCGGGGTTGTCCGTGAGCTTGGCGGCGCCCTCCTGCAAGAGCGGTAGGGCATTTCGATAATCGCCCTTCCTGAACATGACCCAGCCCAGCGTATCTGCAAAGTTCGGGTTGTTCGGAAAGTTCGTGCGCGCTCGCTTGGCCAGGTCCAGCGCGTTGTCAATCTGATCGAAGCGCTCGGAATAAACTACCGCAAGATTGTTCAGGGCGAGTGCGTTGTTGCCATTGATGGCAAGCAGCTTTTCGTAGGCATCGCGCGCGGCGGTATAATTCTTATCCTTTTCGTAGATGGAGGCGAGCAGGACGAGCGCTGGGATGCTCTTGTTCTGTTCGGCGAAAGCATTGAGCTTCGCAATCGCCTGGTCCTGTTTGTTGGTGGCAATATAAAGCTGCGTAAGTAACAGAGAAGCCGCTTCGAACTTGGGGTCGATTTCGATGGCTTTTACGAGGTCGGGTTCGGCATGGGCAAAATCGCGCTGCGCCAAATAGACCTTGGCACGCAATGCCCACGGCTGAGCCCGCTTGGGGTCCTTATCGATCTGCTGCTGGGCCCGGCCCATCGCGGCGGTGTACTGTTTGTCCGCGATCTCAAAATCGATCAGTTTCTCAGCGGCAGGCAAATAATCGGGAGAAATCAGAGCGGCTCGTTCGAACGCCTTTCGGGCGTCTGCTTGCTGACCTTGTGCCAGCAGAACGTTGCCCAGAAGAAACGAGGGCTGCGGATCTTTCGGAAACAGCGTTTCCATTTGCTGATAGGTCGATGCTGCTTCGGCGTTTTGCCGCTGGACCAAATGAGCTGTTGCGAGAAGATAGTAGGACTGCGAGGTCTGCGGTCTTTCCTTGATCAGTTCCTTTAAAGGCTCGATCGCAGCGGCGGCGCTGCCTTTGCGGATCTTGAGTTCGGCGAACAGCAGCACTGCGGGTTCGAGCTTCGGATCGAGCTTGATCGCCTCGCTCACCCGATTTTCCGCGCTCTCGGTGGCATTCCGCACGTTCACTTCGCTAGCGTTGATAGCGGAGAGCAAATAGGCGCTGGCAAGCTGATAGCGGACCAGCGCATTGCGCGGAAACGAATTGCTCAAGAATTCCAGTTCACGGATGGCCTTGGACGTATCGCCTTTTTTTGCGCTGATGATTGCATCCTGATAGACCGCCTCGAAGTTGACGGGGTCTTGCGCCAATACGTTCTGGACGCGTGCAGCACAGTCCTCTTTTTGCTGCTCAGCACATGCAATTTTCAAAAGACCGACGCGAGGCGGCAGATACTCGGGTAATTTCTTGTTGATGTCCTCCAGCATGGCCTTTGCTTCCGCAACAGCTCCCGTTCGAAGCTTAAAATCTACATATCGCATCCGGACGGGGGAGTTGGTGGGGGCAAGGTCCGCCGCTGTCTTGAGTGCTTGATCTGCGGCCTTGAGGTCGTTGTTGCTCCAGTACAGCATGGCCAGCGCCACGTGAGCCGTGCCGGACTTGGGATCGAGTTCGAGGGCCTTCTTGAATGCTGTTTCGGCGTGCGCTTTTTCGCCTTTTCTGAAGCCCAGCGAGCCTAGCGCCAAATGATAGCTCGAACGGTCTTGGTCGGCTTTGCGAAGATTTTCGATCGCCTTTCCGACATCTTCAACTTCTTCAGATGATCGGGCGGTATCGGCCAGCAGAGACAGCGCCTGCTCATCGCCCGGGTGTTTGGACAATGCCTGCAGGGCCGCTTCGCGAGCTTGCGCGTAATCGCCCGTCGCAAAGACAGCGAGTCCGAATTTGACCTGCATTTCTGCGTCATCCGGCTGCAGGCCGGAGTATTTCTTCAGCAGAGGATAGGCTTGGGTTATCTGCCCCTGGTCATAATACAAAATCCCCAATCGACGCATCGCACCCAAATCGTCAGGAGCGCGCCGAAGTACCTCACGATAGTCCTTTTCGGCCTGAATATAACGTTGAGCAGCAAAGGCTTCGTTGGCGCGAGATAGAATTTGGTCTTTGGTGGGAGCTTTTTCCGAGCAACCCGCAATGGCGAGCGCCGCGATTAATAATCCGAGTGCTGATGGCCAGCGTTGGCCCGAGCAATCACCCCGAACCAACCGTGCTGCGCGAGATGCAAGGATTGAAAAGATAATGGGCATGAAGAGCTGTCCCAATCAAATGTTGTTTCCTAATCCGCGTCCTAGATTGCGCGAAAGAAAACTGGCGCCAGCGTCTTACTGGCCCACGGTCTGATATTCAACTGCCAGGCCGCTTCAGAGCGATCGACAAGGATTTCAATGGCTTATCTGCGAGTGAACGAATTCGTGTTCGCATGAAGTCTTCGATCTGATCGATCGAAACTTAAAGACGTTTCGTAACCTATTGAACCTACTCATTCTTTAGCACGATGGCATCTGGTTCGAGCAGATGGTCACTGCCCAAAATAACGCTAGATAAGTGTGGTAGAATTCTGCTGCGTGCTAACCTAACCAAGGTTAGGAATTTCAGGGATGCTGATGGCGGACGCGTCAGTTCACGAGCGCTCGACCACCTTCAAGCCGCGGATATTCTCTGCGGTTTGCGGGGCTATCCCCCGCAATGAGTTTTTCGCAATTCTTTACATTGCAGGTTGCGCCAACGGGCTATTGGGGCGGTTGATCCAGAGCTTTCAGTTCTCGGATTGGGAGGGGGCGCTTGCCGGCGCAGACATCAACGTCATCATATTGCTGGCCTGCTTTGCCGGAATTTCCCTGGTCTATGCGAAGACCCCTGAACACGTGCAACCATTCGATCTGGTTGTCGCCCTCGTAGTTCTGATCTTGGTTGCTCTACCAATATTCCCCCTGAGTTGGGTGGGGGTGACGGTTTTGAGCTTATACATCCTGTTGTTCGCAAACAACAATCGCGAACGGGTGCGAGGAGCCCTGATCCTGCTTGCAATGACGGCCCCTATGTTGTGGAGCCGCTTGCTGTTCCAGATTTTTGCGAAACCGATCCTGGATATTGACGCATCGTTGGTGGCGCTGCTTTTGGGTACCCCAAGGACGGGCAACATGGTCGGCTTCCTGGACGGATCCGGCTACATGATTGTACTGCCGGCCTGCTCCTCGCTGGCCAACATGTCGCTGGCGCTGTTGTGCTGGGTTACCATCACGCAATGGGTCGGGCACCGGTGGACTGCCAAGGACGTGCTCTGGGCCGGATTCGCCTGCGCGTCTGTCATTGCTGTCAACGTAACACGCATCAGCTTGATGGGATTTAGTCATCGCCACTATGAATTGATCCATAGCTCTTGGGGCGACATGATCACCAATTCGATCATGCTGGCTTTGATGGTCGGAGTGACTGTGCTAGGTGCGCGGCGTGAAATCTTCGCGCGCGCTTAAATTCCTCATACTTCTTGTGTTCCTGTCGCTCACCTTGGGCTGGAAGGTGATCGCTCGGGCGACGCGTGAAGAGCCGCCGACGGATCGCAGTATCCAGGTTCGGGTGGCCGAGTTCCTGGTTCGGCAGCACTTCAGCATCTCGATGTTGGAACACGCGGAGGAAGGAAAACCGACAGTAACGGCCAACTCTGGCTCATGTCGCATACTTGTCATGAAGTCCCCGGCGTTGGGCTGGGATCGCGACCTGGTTAGGCGCTACGCGACCGCCGAAGATCAGGTTTTTGTTGTGTTCCGGGGGCGAGTCTACTCGGATCAACCCACCTTCAGGACCGTGCTCGATACACTCTGGTCGCGGTTCCTGAGGGAACTGGGCTTTAGCGCTTGGCCGAGCCCGGTATTTGCGGTGGTAGCACGGAGAGGCTGCGAGGCTGATCGGCTCCCTTGGGATAAATTCGACCCTTCTCGAAGCTGATTTAAAGAATCCCCGAAGTCGTTCGTTTTGTTTGGAAAACGGCTAAAGAATCTTTGCCCGAAAACGAAGAATATATTAATGATCAGTTACCTGCCGCGCTGCGGCGAGAGTGTTTTTTACGCTCAATGCGCCCTCAGGAGCGGACAATGAGACGAGTAGGCGCGCGTGTCTGAATCTAACCCGCTACCGCAGCCAGCCGCACCCGCAAGCCTGGGGCAGCGGTTCGATTATTTGCGCGGCTTCGTCCAGCGGCAATACGTCGTCATCGTTATCGGCCTTTTGATTGTCCTGCCATTCGGGGCCATTAACGCGCTCACCAGCCCCAGGACCTACACGGCCTCGTCGACGATGACGATCGAGAGTCGAAAAGGTCCAATGGATGAGCCGGGGCGTGTTGCCCCACTCGACATGGCG
>JANWHN010000036.1 GCA_025450445.1 Anaerolineales bacterium
AAAGTTTGTTCGAAGCTAAACCCCGATGACCAGCATTAGCTCACGCCAAAATCTTAAGGTCAAGCTCGTCCGCTCTCTGCGCGAGCGCAAGGCGCGCAAAGAGCAGGGTTTGTTCACAGTCGAAGGGACCTTCCATATAGGGCTGGCATTTGAAAACAAGGCTCCGATCGAATTTGTGGCCTATTCAGCTGAGCTGCTTGACTCGCCGTTTGCCAAGGAACTGGTCCAAAAAATCGACGCAGCCGGCATTGAAACAATCTCAACATCCGCCGAGGTCCTAAGCTCGCTTTCCGACAAAGAAAACCCTGCTGGCATGCTTGCGGTTGTGCGCCAGCAACCGACACAGCTTTCCGAATTAAAAATGGACGCGTCTTCCTTTGCCGCAGCAATCATCTCCCCGCAGGATCCCGGCAACCTGGGCAGCATTCTGCGCACGGTCGACGCGGTAGGCGCAGCCGGGCTGATCTTGCTCAATGGCGGCGTGGACCCCTGGCACCCTAGCGCAGTGCGCGCCGGGCTGGGCGCGCATTTCACCAAGCCGATCGCCCAGGCTTCATTTGCCGACTTTGCTGCCTGGTCAGCTAAAAATAGCATACACATTTATGGAAGCTCGGCGCATGCCAAGAGGGATTACAAGCAGGCCGAATACAAATCGCCCGCCGTGTTGCTTCTAGGCAGCGAACGCGAAGGCCTCTTGCAAGAGCACCTCGCTATCTGCGAGAGCGTTGTGGCCCTACCGATGCGCGGCCGCGTAACCTCGCTCAACCTCTCAGTCGCAGGCGGTATCTTGCTTTATGAGATCGCCTCAAAGACCAGCTAATTCGCAAAAAAAGTCGAGAACCGACCTTCGCCAAGCCAGTATAGTGATTGGGTGTTAAGTCCAGTGCGCGCCGTGACCGTCAGCAAATACAAGAAGGGCCTGCTCCCGGTGCTGGTCTACATCGAAGAGCATCTCGATGAGCCCTTACCCCTCCACGAGCTGGCCGCCCTGGCCGGGTTCTCGCCTCACCATTTCCATCGCATCTTCCAGCACGTAACCGGCGAAGCGCCGAAGGAATATTTGCGCCGCTTGCGCCTGGAGCGCGCCGTCTACCGTCTCAAGGTGAGCCCCGACAACGTGTTGCAGATCGCCCTGGACGCGGGCTTCAAGACCCACGAGACCTTCACCCGCGCCTTCACCCGCCAATTCGATATCAATCCATCCGAGTTCCGCAACGTGTTGAAAGAGTATCGCGCCTGTGTGGACGACTTCATGGGCAGCTGCACGTTTGACGGCTTCACCGACGAGACTCCCCTCACCTTGCGCTTCGATATGCAAAAGGAACCGGTGAGCGTGCAGAAATTCGTCGGTCAGCCCGTCATCTTCATTCGCTATCATGGCTATGAAAATTTGCTTTCTGACAAAGAGACGTTTTTCGATCTGTGGACTGAGCTTTTCGATTTTGCGGATCAGCACGGTCTCGATTATTCGCGCGAGACATTGATCGGCATCACGCACGACGATCCTTATGTAAGCGCCGAAGACAAGATCCGCTTCGACGCCTGCCTGCCGGTCAGCGGTCCGATTGCCGCCAGCCATCCGATCGGTTATCGCGTGCTTCAGCCCAGCTTATGCGTTGTGCGCCGTCACTACGGCGCCATGGAAGAGATCGCCAAGACTTTTGCCTATATCGGCGTCGAATGGCTGCCCGCTGATGATTACTGCTTGCGCGCTGCCGCGCCTTTTGAGACCTATCACTGCAAACAGGTCGATAATCACCTCGAACGGCTTTATACGGACGCGTATGTGCCGCTCGAACCCATCAAACGTCACAAGGAGAAATGATGAATGGTTTTGAATTTAGTGAATACATCGCCAAACCGCCCAAGGAGGTCTTTGACCTGATCTCCAACCCGGCGAATGGCAGTAAGTTTGTAGACAATATCAAGGAAAGCAAAAAGCTTACCGATGGCCCGATCCGCGTCGGAACCAAGTTTCACGAAACGCGGATTATGAATGGCAAAGAGGCCAGCACCGACCTGCTGGTCAGCGCATACGAACCGAACACGCACGTAGGCATCAGCAGCGAGGCCGAGGGCATTAAGGTGGAATATCACTTTCACCTTGAGCCCAAGGGCGAGGGCACGCGCGTGAAGTGGGTTTGCCAGCTTGAAGCGAACGGCTTGCGCAAAATGATGCTGCCAATGGTTGCGGGGATCATGAAGAAGGAAGACGGCGACCACCTGCAAAAGCTAAAGACGTACTTGGAGGCGAATTAGAAAAAGGGCTGCCGCATGGCCGCTCTTTCATCATCTAACTATTCAACCTTAAACGACGCATAATCCTTCCCCTGCTTTTTGAGGGGAAGAATGAGTATTCCAACATCAGGGTTGGTCTCGGCAAGTTCTTCGAGCCCTTTGCCGTCCCAAGTCACGCGGCCCTTGTGATATGTCGCCTTCAATCCTTCGACTGCGACATTCTTCTGCAGGGAAACTACGCCATCTTTGATCTCCTCCTCGTACCTCGTCAATGATTCGGCGGCTTTCTCAGACTTTCCTGCAAATTCTTCTTCTATTTCCGCGACCTTCTTTTGTACTTCTTTCGGCATGGCCTCGTCGATCAGTCGTTGTTTCTCGGAGACCAAGGTGGCGAGTTCTTTTTTCACTTCAATGTACTTCTTCATTAATTCAGTAACTTTTTCGTCTGCCATGTTTTCCTTTCGTAGCGATCAGGGATTGCCCCAGATCATGTAGCTTTCGCTTGTGCATACTCGGCCAACGCCAAATCCCTCCAAGCAAACCTTGTAGGGCACCAACGTCCCATTCTGCCCCAACACTGGCGGCACTCTTAGCTGGGTCTGCCCGCCTGCATCTGTGGGCGGAAATTGATACAGACTATTTCCGCCACCGGGCAGCGTGATCTCCAGATAAGGCTGCAAATTCGGCAGCAGCTGGGTGCCAGCGTGCAAGCTGGCGTAAATCACTTGCGATTCGGTCGAAGATATCTGCGAATGCTCCTCCCACACCTGGATGCGCACATCTGCGTCCTGACTTTGCACTTGGGCAGCGGGTTGGTCATAAAAACGAGCTTTGTATTCAAGCCCCATCGGCACCGGCCTTACGGCCCCATCGCCCAAATAACGGAGGCAGGCGTTGGCAAAACACTGGCTGGATGTACCGTCGCTTTGCATCTTCACCTCTGAGATGGGCTGGCCGAAGACTTCAAAGCCGCCATGCTGGGCAATGAAATCCGAGAATACCAGCGGCACGTTGTAACCAAATTCGCCGTCGACCCCGTAAAACATCACGTTGGGATTATCGAGGCGCACAACAAGCGGATCGGGCGCGATGCCCAGGAGCGCAAGGATCGGGCGCAGCGCTGCGCGCTCGCTTTGATCGGCGTTAGCGTAGAGGACCACATTCTCGTATATGACTTCCAATGTGCCGTCTGCTTTTTGATAGGGCCCAGCGACACGGGCACCCACAAAGGCGTCGCCGAGGTGGGAAACGGTGCTGACGAACGGCTCGCCGTAAGGTAGCTCGATCTGGATGATGGCCGCCGGATTGCCGGAGGCACCGCAAGTTTCAGCGCAGGCAATGCGGCCATACTCCATCAGCTGCACGCCGGCTTCCTGGTTATCTAAATTAACGAAGAACCCGAGGTTTTCAAAGTATTGCTCGACCCTATTTTGTTCCACGACGAAACGCACGCCGGTTAGCGGCTTGCCCACGTAGCGCTGGCCGCCCATGACTTCGTATAGCGGCACGAACCCCTCGTACACAATGTAGCCCTCAACAAACAGGACACCCGCCATTTCGTTGCTGGTGAGCGGCTCATCCCATTGACCCAATTGCTGGCCCACCGGCGCGAGGCCGTATTGCTCGCTGGGGGGCAGCTGGGGGTTATAGACCATCACAGCTTTTTCGAGAAATTGGCGTTGAACGACGCCCTCAAGAACGCCGGCCGACAAGGCAACGCCCAACCGGGCCTCGCCGCCGAGGAAATCGTAGAACTCTTGGAATGTTGGTTCAATAAGATAAGGGCTGGGTTGGCCAAGAGCGGATTGCGGCGAGCCGCACGCGCTAATCAGGCCAGCCAAGAGAATGATCGGAACCGAATACCAATTTGATCGCGTCATTCCCGAAGAAAATCAATTTTAACATGCGGACTTCACGCCCGCCCCCACCCATCTGTGCTATTCACGGACTATAATCAAATCATCTAGTCTCTAAACTCGGAGGCGCAATTCATGGTTCAAGTGAAACAACCCGATACCCGCCCAATGACCGAGGAGGGCGATTTTCTACAGATCCAGGCCATCGATCACCTTCATTTCTATGTTGGTAATGCCAAGCACGCCATGCACTTTTGGTGGAAGGGCTTTGGCTTCAAGCCGGTAGCTTATTCCGGTCTCGAAACCGGCAACCGTGAATTCGCCTCATATGTTCTCGAATCAGGCAAGATCCGCTTCGTCGTTTCCGCGCCGTACGGGCCAACCCATGAGATGGCCGGCCATCATCTCACCCATGGCGATGGCGTGAAGGTGATCGCCATTCAGGTCAAGGATGTCGAGCAGGCTTACAAAGCCACCACCTCGCGCGGCGGGCAGAGCGCATGGGCACCCCGCGAAGAAAAAGACGAGCACGGCGTGTTGCACACCGCCGCTATACATACCTATGGCGAAGTGCTGCACATGTTTGTGGACCGCAGTCAGTACAAAGGACCGTTCGCCCCAAGCTACCGGGCGATGGAAAATGACTCCGAGCCAATTGGCTTAGCAGCCGTTGACCATGTGGTGGGCAACGTGCAACTCGGCAAGATGAACCATTGGGTCAACTTTTATCACCGCGTCATGGGTTTCCGCCAACTACTGCACTTCGATGACAAAGACATCAGCACCGAATATTCGGCGCTCATGTCTAAGGTTATGGAGAACGGCAACGGCCGGATTAAGTTCCCGATCAACGAACCGGCCGAGGGCAAGAAAAAAAGCCAGATCGAGGAATATCTGGACTATTACTTGACGCCAGGGGTGCAGCATATCGCCATGGCAACCGGCGACATCATTGAGACAGTTACCAAACTGAAAGCGAACGGGATCGAATTCCTGCGCGTTCCCGACACCTACTACGAAATGCTGCCCGACCGCGTCGGCGACATTGTCAAAGAGCCAATGGACAAGATCAACGAGCTGGGTATCTTGGTCGATCGGGATGATGAGGGTTATCTGCTGCAGATCTTCTCGCGGCCCATCCAAGACCGACCGACTTCGTTCGTCGAAGTGATTCAGCGCCACGGCAGCCGCGGCTTCGGCAAAGGCAATTTCAAAGCTTTGTTCCAAGCGTTAGAAGAAGAGCAAAACCAGCGCGGCAACCTGGATCCGTTCGGCGGCTAGCTCCCGCTTCTATGCGCTATTTATCATTCGTTGCACCCAAGGAAGAATGGCCGCGCCTTGGCGCATTGCTGGCTGGGGACCGCGTCGTTTCGCTATCTCGCGGCGATATGCCCCCCGACATGCTGGCCTTCATTCAAGCTGGCAGGGACACCTGGCAGTTAGCCGAACAGATCTCTCGATCCACGCAGTCAGTCTGGCCCTTGGACCAAGTCAAACTGGAGGCGCCAATAAAACGGCCGCCAACATTACGCGATTTCTATGCCTTCGAAACGCACGTCAAGACCGCGAATGCAAACCGAGGCCGCGAAGTGCCGGCCGAGTGGTATCAAGCCCCGGTCTTTTATTTCACTAATCCAAACACGGTTTATGGACCAAATGACGAAGTTCCGATCCCTCCATACACCAAGGCGATGGATTACGAGCTGGAAATTGCGATGGTCATCGGCAAAGAGGGCAAAGACATTAGGCCCGATGACATTTTGAATCACGTATTTGGTTTCACCATCCTGAACGACTGGTCAGCCCGCGACGTGCAGCGCCAGGAGATGAAGGTCGGCCTCGGTCCAGCAAAAGGCAAGGACTTCGCGTCGAGCCTCGGACCCTGGATCGTGACTCCCGATGAGCTCAGGCAGAAGGCAACCGCTCGCCCGGGCGTGTACGAGGCAGTGATGACCGCCCGCATCAATGGCACCGAGCGTTCGCGCGGAAACTGGAGCGATATTTATTACTCGTTCGGCGACATCATTGCGCGGGCCTCTGAAGGCGTGACCCTCTACCCAGGCGATTTGATCGGCTCGGGGACTGTAGGCACCGGTTGCTTGCTCGAAGTTACTAAGGGCGAGGGTCCTTGGCTGAAAAAAGGTGACGAAGTTGAGCTTGAAATTGAAGGGATAGGAGTTCTTAAGAACACCGTAAGTTAAAATGAAACCATCAGGTCTACCTAAGGAGCTGTAATGCCCTTTTACCACCAGCTTGGCGAACTTCCAAGAAAACGACACACGCAATTCAAGAAAAAAGACGGTGGTTTGTACCGGGAAGAGGTAATGGGCCTTGAGGGCTTCTCCGGCATTCAATCGCTTCTTTATCATCATTTCCTTCCCCCACGGGTCAAGAAAGCCGAGCTCATCGGCAACACCAAGCCCACCTATGTCGATTTCGGCGCCATTCGCCACCGCGCCTTCAAGACCGCCGACATGCCCCCCGGGGGCGATCCGATTGCGGCCCGCCGCATTGTGATGGGCAACAACGATGTCACATTGGGGCTCAGCCGCCCGGCCAAAAGCATGGATTATTTCTATCGCAACTCCCAGGCGTACGAATGCTGGTTCGTGCACGAAGGCAGCGGCGTGCTGCGGACCCAATTTGGCGTGCTCGAATTCAAAGAAGGCGATTACTTGGTCATCCCGTTCGGGGTCACTTGGAAAATGGAGATCTCCGGCAAAGAAGCGCGCTTCTTCGTGGTTGAGACGCCATCGCATATCGAACCACCGCGGCGCTACCGAAACGAATACGGCCAGATGGGCGAGCACGCGCCGTATACCGAACGCGATATCAAAGTGCCGACCAAGTTAGATACCCACACCGATCGCGGCGACTTCGAAGTCCGCGTGAAAGTGCGGGACACCATCAGCCGCCACACGCTTGATCATCATCCCCACGACGTCGTCGGCTGGGACGGATTCCTGTACCCGTGGATCTTCAGCATCCACGATTTTGAGCCGCGCACCGGCGCCCTGCACCTGCCGCCGCCCACGCACCAAACTTTCCAGGGCCGCAATTTTGTTTTGTGCTCTTTTGTACCCCGGCTGTACGACTTTCATCCTGACGCTATTCCGGCACCCTACAATCACTCCAACGTGCAATCCGATGAGATGATCTACTACGCCGAAGGAAACTTCATGTCGCGCAAAGGGATTGATCGTTGCGATATGACCCTGCATCCGTTCGGGCTGCCGCACGGGCCGCAGCCGGGCGCCACTGAAGCTTCGATCGGCAAGAAGAACACCGATGAGCTTGCGGTGATGGTGGACACCTTCCACCCGCTGCATCTCACCGCGGAAGCCCTGGAGATGGAGAAGCCCGAGTACCAATCCAGCTGGATGGCTGACGATGGCGAGGGCGCCTTCTTTACTGCTGGCTAGTTTCAGCGAACAGTGAACACAAAACAGCTTTATTTGTTTGTCACAATCGTTGCTTTAGCGAGCGCGGTGACGTTGGCAGGCATGCTGATAGTTGCCCTCACCCAAGGCGGCGTGACCGCCCAGCACTTCGAGAACTTCTTCGAACCCCAGCAATACGCAAATGAACTGCTTCGCTACGAAACTGGGATTAGGGCCATCCTCGGGATAGATGGCCTGTTCCTAGTCTTCTATACCGCCACTGTAATTTTTCTTGCTATGGCGGTTAGGGACGAGAGGAATTCAATTCTTGTCGCCGTCAGTATTTTTGCCCTGCTTGTCGCTACATTTCTAGACATACACGAAAACACGGATCTGTTGGTTTTTATGCAGATGGCAAAGGGAAATCTTGTGCCATCCGTGGAGCAATTGCATTCACGCGCCCTTTGGAGCGGAGTCAAATTCCAAGCAAGTTATCTAAGTTTCTTTCTTCTGGCATTTGCTCTGCCAAGCAAGACTTTCTTGGAAAAATTCTTACGCTGGAGTTTATGGCTGGGATATGTCCCGGTGGGAATACTGGTTTACACCTTTCCCAACCCGCTTTTCTCGTGGGCACGCTACCTGCTCATGTTGTCTGGGTTACTAATCCTTTCCTGGAATTTCTATTTGCGTTCAAAAAAGGCAAAATAATGGAAATCAATCCCGCCGACATCTCGGCCGGTTCGATGAACAAGATCATCCTGGGCAGCGTGGTGCCGCGCCCGATCGCCTGGGTATCGACGGTCAACGAAGCTGGGCAAACTAACCTCGCGCCCTTCTCCTTCTTCAACGCGGTGTGCACAAAGCCGCCCACCCTGCTCTTTTGCCCCGGCGTGCGCGGCACTGATGCTGGAACCAAGGACACATTGCACAACATTCGCGCCACCAAAGAATTCGTTATCAACATTGTCACTGAAGGCACAGCCGAGGCGATGAACCTGACCGCGACCGAGCTGCCAAGCGAGGTAGACGAATTTGCTTTCGCCAAGTTGACCCCCGCGAAATCACTGCGGGTCAAGGCGCCGCGAGTGAGCGAGAGCCCGATCAATTTCGAGTGCATGCTAAACCAGATCGTCGACATCGGCGACGGGAGCCCAGGCTCGGGCTGGGTTGTGATCGGCGAGGTGGTGCACGTCCATGTGGCCGACGAAGTGATGCTGCCAGATTACAAAATTAATATTGCTGTACTGAAACCCATCGGCCGCCTGGCCGGGTTCAACTACACTCGAGTCAACGACTTCTTCGAAATGAAGCGATTGCCATCGCAGATAGAGGCTAAACCATGAACATTGAAATGATCCTGGCTTGGATGCAAGCCAACCCCATGTTGGTGGCGGCCATCGCCGCCGTTGTCTCGTTTATCATCGCCCGTTATTTCATCGCTCGCGGGCTGATCTACCTAACCACCCGCACGCAAAACAAATGGGACGACATCCTGGTCAAACATCTGCATCCATACCGTCTCGTGTGGATCGCGCCGTTGTTGGTCGCTTATTACTACGCATACCTCTGGGCCAACGAAGCCGGCATACGTACCTTTTCACTTTTCCTCATCCTTTGGATAGTGGTGCTCACTTTCAATTCACTGCTCAACGCATTCAACTTGATCTACGAGAGTCGCACAACGTATTCCGGCGTCGCCATTCAAGGCTATCTTGATCTGGGCAAGCTGCTTTTCCTGGCCGTCGGCATCATTCTTAGCGTTTCGCTGCTAACCGGCCAATCGCCCGTTTTGCTGCTCAGCGGCTTGGGCGCGCTGACCGCAGTGCTGCTATTAGTCTTCCAAGACACGATCCTTTCCCTCGTCGCAAGCGTCCAGATCGCCGCCAACGATTTGGTGAAAGAGGGCGACTGGATCGAGGTTCCCAGCTTCAACGCTGATGGCGACGTAACCAATATGTCTTTGCACAACATCAAGATCCAGAACTTCGACAAGACTTTTACTGTCATCCCCACCCATAAGTTGATGGAAGTTTCATACAAGAACTGGCGCGGCATGTCCCAATCCGGTGGCAGGCGAATTAAGCGCTCCATTTTCTTGGATATTCAGACCATCCACTTTTGCGACACCGCTGATCTTGACCGAATCAAAAAGCTTGGTTTACTTGAAGATTACATCTCTAAACGAAGTTGGGATGGCGCCGCGCAAGCAAATGCCCTGCCGCGCTCGACCAACGTGGGCGCGTTCATGGCGTACGTCGAAGCTTATTTGCGCCACCGCCCAGACATCCGCAAAGACCTCACTGTGATGGTCCGCCAGCTAGATCCAGGCCCCAGCGGGCTGCCGATCGAGATCTACGTGTTCACAACCACTACAGAATGGGAGCAATACGAGGCGATCCAAGCAAGCATCTTCGATCACTTGCTTGCCACGGTGCCCGACTTCAATTTACGGGTGTTTCAGCAACCAACTGGCCGTGACTTCAACGCCCTAGCGCCGGTCAGTAATTAAATAAAAAAAAACCCAGGCAATGCCTGGGTTTTTTTTATTTAAGTTCCCGAGTAAAGATAATACTCGTACGGCGTCGGCCGCAACCCGACTTCGTGGATCTCTGATTTCTTCAAATCCGTCCACATCGAGAGAATATCTTCGGTGAAGACGTCTCCTGCCAGCAGGTAGTCGTGATCCTTTTCCAGTGCGCGTACGCTCTCATTCAAGCTGCCGGGTACACTGGCGATCTTAGCCTTTTCTTCCCCGCTCAGCTCCCAGATATTCTTGTCCAGCGGACCAAACCCAGCTTTCACTGGGTCTATCTTGCGCTTCACGCCGTCCAATCCTGCTAGCAGAATCGCCGAGAATGCAAAGTATGGGTTCGCCATCGGGTCTGGCGCGCGGAACTCGATGCGTTTGGCTTTGGCGTGACCCTTGCCGCTGTAATACATAGGGATGCGGATGATCGCGCTGCGATTGCGCTTCGAGTAGGCCACATTCACTGGCGCTTCGTAGTGCGGCACTAGCCGGCGGTAAGAATTCGTGGTCGGCGCGCAAAATGCAAGCAAGCTATCCACATGGCTCAGGATCCCACCAATGTAATTGAGCGCCAGCTCCGAAAGCTCGGCGTAGCTACCATCGGCGTAAAACAAATTCTTGTCGCCACTCCACAAGCTATTGTGCACATGCATGCCGGATCCATTGTCGCCGAACAGCGGCTTGGGCATGAAGTTCGCCGTCAGTCCATGCTCGCGCGCCGTATTGCGCACCACGTACTTATAGGTCATGAGCTTGTCAGCCATCTTTACCAGGCTGTCGAAGCGCATGTCGATCTCGCATTGTCCCGCCGACGCGACCTCATGGTGATGCATCTCCACCTTTGCCCCCCATTTCTCGAGGTGCATGCTGATCTCGCTGCGCACATCTTGTAACGTGTCGGTGGGTGGCACAGGGAAGTAGCCGGCTTTGGCCGGGATGCGGTATCCGAGATTCGATTGTCCGTCCGTCGCACCACTGTTCCAGTGTCCCTCGGGGCTATCGATCTGAAACGCCATGTGATGCGGATCGATGTTGAATGACATTTGGGAGAACAAGAAGAACTCGGCTTCCGGTCCCCAGTAGCTTGTATCGGCCACGCCGCTGGCTTTCAAGAAAGCCTCGGCCTTCTCGGCGACGAAGCGCGGATCGCGGCTGTAGCGCGATCCTTTCTCCGGATCGTGCACAGTGGCAACGAACGTAAGAGTCGGAACTTTGTAGAACGGATCAATGTGTGCCGAATCGGGCTCAACGGTTAGCAGCAGATCAGAATCGTAGATGTGCTGAAATCCCTTGATGCTCGAGCCATCGAAGCCCATCCCGTCTTCCAAGATGTCATCCAGCTCGCCGATCGGGGCCGAGGCGTGCTGCCAGACGCCAAGGGGATCGGTGAAGCGGATGTCGATCATTTCCGGTTTGTCCGATTTCAGCAGCTTGTCGATATTTGCGGGTGTAGCCATTCACGCTCCTTGTAGGTGGCTTAAACAAAAAATCTCCCTGAGGGCTCGAAAGCCTCTCGGGAGACGTCTTTGTCTTCCAAAAATAGAAGATTCGCACCATTGCGAATCTCAAGCCATCATATTACGGAAAACGAATTCCAATGTCAAGTGCCAATTTTTAGGGAAATTTAAGCCAGTTTATCCATGAGCAGGATCGCTTCAGCAATCTCTTTTAGGGATTTGCGCGTGTCCATGCTCTCTTTTTGAATGATCTTGAAAGCCTCGTCCTCGCTCAACTTCCGGCGCTTCATCAGAACCCCCTTGGCTTTCTCCACCAGCTTGCGGATCTCAAGCGCTTCCTTGAGGGCTAGGGTCTCCTCAACCAGCAAAGCGTTTTCCACCGCCCCGCCTACCAGCTTCCCGACCGCGGCCAGCAGGTTGCTTTCCATCTCCCCATGTTCATGGGCTTTCTTGTGCTGGACGTTGATCACACCCACAACCCCGCGCTTACTAACAATTGGTACGGATAGAAAAGCTTCGAATTTATCTTCTGGAAGGCTACGGAAATACTTGAAGCGCGGGTCCTGGCTGGCACCCTTTGCCAGTGCCACAGGCTGTTTCTGGCTGGCAACCCAGCCCGT
>JANWHN010000037.1 GCA_025450445.1 Anaerolineales bacterium
AGCACATTTCCGAGGACCACAAGCACAGCCATGGCCCAGAAAACAGAGCTAAACAGGCGGGCTTGCAGCTCGGGATCTACATCCCCCTCGCGGTTAAGCCGGGCCAGGTTTCGGAAAGTTTGGAAAATCTTCATTAGTAGAGAAGCGAAATCAAACTATAACCCGAAACGCAAATCAAACTACATTGGGGTACTAATGTCAGGTTACGCCGTAACTTCGTAGATCGGGATCGGCTTGCTGCGATCCTTGATCACCGTCTCCCCCAGATCCTGGATCGTAAACGAGCGCTTCACTTCGCTGAAGGTCTCTGGGCCAATAAACACGCGGTTCGGCCGCGCCAGCGCCTGCAACCCAGACGCCACATTCACCGTATCGCCCAGCACAGTCAGCTCAACCCGTTCCTTCGTGCTCACATATCCTGCCACCACCATCCCGGTGTTGATTCCGATGCCCACATCGATCTGCTTGTCCCCGCTCCGATACCGCGCTTTGAGTAACTGCAAGATCTCCAGCCCGGCCGAGACCGCCTGGATCTCTGGCTCCTTGCGCGCCCCGGTCATTCCAAAGACCGCCATCACGCCATCGCCCAGATACTTGTCCAGCAACCCACCATACTGAAAGATGATGTCGGTTACACCTTGGTAATAACTCTCCAGCAAAGAGCCGAACTTCTTGGCCCCAAGTCGCTCTGCCATACCATTCGAACCGGCAATATCAGCGAACATGATCGTGACCCGCTGTTCGGTCAACCCCGGCAACTTGCCCGTGTTCAAGTAATTGCGCAGCAAGAATTCAGCTTCGGCTGGCGCCACAAATCGCTGCAGCAGCTGCCGCACCCGGTTCTCTTCGCGCACACGTTCCATCAAACTGACCCGCTCGATCGTGAGCGCCGCCAGGTGGCCCACCGCTACTGCCAGCTGCATATCTCGCTGGCTGAAGGGCCTGGTATCCGATCGGGTCTTATACAAATAAATCAGTGCGATTGTTTTGTCCGCGCTGACAACTGGCACACACAGCGCCGTGTGCACCTTGAGCATCTTGGCGCTGTCGCTCAACATCTGTTTGCCTTCGGGCTCACGGCTGGGCAGTAACACGGTGCTGCGTTGCTCGATCGCAGTCCGCGCCATCGTGCGCGGAAAACCGAGTTCCTTCAGTCGTCCAAAATCTTCCGCCAGGATCACCTGGCATTTGTCCGCCCCAAGCGTCAATTGCAATAGACGCGAAACTTCCTTGAGGGCAACATCCACGTCTAAAATATTATTTAACTGCTGGATAACTTCATACAGCAGGACCGCATGGTTATCAAAAGATTCGAGAAGCAACTCACGGCTAAAAGGCTGAAAGCCGGATCCCAGTTCTTCATTGGTTTCTTCCGCCGACAGAACGATCATGATTTCGTATAGGCCAATACGCACCACGTCATTTGGGCTCAGTTTGAAATCATGCTTTTCGGTCAGCCTGCGCCGGTTGATAAACGTTCCATTCCGGCTGCCCATATCGCGGATTGTCACCGTGTTCGTGGGTTCATCGAAATGGATCTGCGCATGCTCCCGCGAAGCAGCCTCGTCCGCAATGACGATGTTGTTATCCTGCCGACGGCCAATACTGTTCAGCCCCGGCTTAAGTAGATATTCAGTTGGCTTTGAGTCGGGAGAACGTACGGTAAGAGTCCACATGGGATTAAGCAAGAAGCTATCGCCGCCCAAGCGAACAATAGTCTTGCGCAAGGATTCTAGGTGCCCCGCCCCCACGGCGCAACTAGAAAGCTAGCTCTATCCCAGCACACTCGTCATTGCGAGGCGACCTCCGGTCGCCGTGGCAATCTGATTTTGTTACTCTGCTCCGCGGTTAGATATTCATTGGTTGTAATCGTCCTGATGATCGGCTCATCATGACCCGCACAACGCGCCGGTGATCCCAAAATACTTTGCGCAAGCTCGATGTGGGTCGTGCTGCATCCGCAGGCATAGTGATCCTCACGCTTGCGAGTAATCTCAACCTTCTCATCCATTTTTCTCCCCCAGTTATTTCGTTAAGTTGCCTTTTCCATTTTTATGCCCATGTCCGTTGCGTCCATTCAGCGTCAGCGCATTCGCGTGCGTCCTGATCGCCCGCCGCCCGATCTCGGTCGCCGGCTCATAGCTATCCGGATAAATTGCCGCCAAAATATCGACCGCAAAGTCCCCCCGCCAATCGTGGCTTCCCGCGTGAGCCAACCGCAGCATCAAAAACCCATCCGGCAGATACCGCCGGTCCTGCCAATTCTTCACACTCTGATACGAAACGGCGCGCCCCACCGCAACTAAGGCGTCGCTCAGGTTATTGGCAAATGCGCGCAGGGTCGCTTGCTTCGCCGAGTTCCCCGACAGGATGCGGTACTCCTCAACAATTTGGGCGACAGCTCTTCTGGCGGGCAGGGTCGTCTTGATCATTCATCCCTCAGCTAGATACAGAACAATTGTTCTATATTCTATGCAGAATCCCACTCTAAACAAGGGCTTACCCCCTTTTGTCAAGCGGTTACCTGCCTTACAGCTTGTCAAGGCCTAGCAAGCCATAAGGGTGCCTCAACGGGCGAAGGTGAGCCTATATAATCGCTAGGCTTTCAAAATGAAAAAATCCGCCAACCCAAAGAGGGAACCAGTCCCCGAAAATCGGTTTGCTTGGCTGGTTCCTGTTGGCTTGCTGCTAGTCTTTCTCTCCATTCGCGCCCCCGCCCTCGGTCGGTACGTCACCACCGACGAAGCTCTCTGGCTGCGGCGTTCAGCAAATTTCTATTACGCCGTCACCAACGGCGATTGGGCGGCCACATTCCAAAGCGAGCATCCTGGCGTAGTCACGATGTGGGCCGGCGCGGCCGGTTTCCAGATCCAGTTTCCGCAGTACGCGCAGGTCGGCATCCGCGATGTGCACGACGATCAGTTGGTCGATCTGATGGAGAACCGCGGGGTCAGCCCGATGGAGGTTCTATCAACTGCCCGCCTGGTTCTCGTGCTTATGCACGCCGCCGCGTTCGCCGCCGCCTGGCCATTTGCCCGCCGGCTGCTCGGTCTGCCAGCGGCGACAATTGGTATGGCGCTCATCGCGCTCGATCCTTTCACCATTGCCCATCAGCGCTTGCTTCACTTAGATGGCTTGCTTGCCAGCTTCATGCTGTTGAGTGTTCTAGCTTTCCTCGATTTTCAAAACACGCGGCGCCGTTCAAACCTGATCGTTTCAGGCGTAGCCGCGGGCTTCGCAATTCTTACAAAGACTCCAGCTCTACTTCTGCTTCCATTGATGTTGCTATTTTCCGTCTGGAATATTGCTCAGAAAAAAGAAGGTTGGCGACAGTGGTTAGCCACCTTCGCGATTTGGGGCTTAACGCTCGTGGCGACAATTTTCATTTTCTTCCCTGCCCTTTGGTTCGGTCCAATCGACGTCATCCGACAAATGATCGGCTATGCCCTCGGTTCGGCACAAGGCGAGTACAGCGGGCCGTTGTTTTTCCTGGGGCAAATTTATCCAGACGGGAATTTCGGCGCAGTTGGCTGGATCTTTTATCCACTCAGTTATTTATGGCGCAGCACCCCGCTCACTCTGCTGGGCATGGCCGCCGCGATCTGGGCGTTGTTTGCAAACAAAAGACAAAGGCGCAACAACAAGCAATCCGGAGACCTCATATCGAGTCGAGCAGTAACAGGTCTATTGCTGTTTGCAGGTCTCTTCGCATTATTCATGACCCTTGCCGATAAAAAATTCGACCGCTACCTGCTGCCCGCTCACGCGCCGCTTCTGCTGATCGCTGGCTGGGGCTTGGTCCAGCTTGCAGGCTCGCTCAGTTGGCTGCGCAAACCAAGCTGGCGCGTTCCGGCAATGCTCGCCGCGGTTTGCAGTTTACAGCTGATCAGTGCCGCGTTCATTTATCCCTATTATTTGAGTTACTACAATCCAGTCCTGGCGGCGATCACTCGGCCGCAAAACGTTATGCAGATCGGCTGGGGAGAAGGATTGGATCAGGCCGCCAACTACCTTAAGGCTCAACCCGGCATCGACCAAATGCAGGTCGCCAGTTGGTATAGCACCAGTTTCAATTTGCTTTATGAAAACAAAGCCAACGATATTCCGATTGTGCTCGAACTATCCGAAACAGATCTGCTTCGCACCCTGACGAATGATTACCTTGTGATCTACATCCATCAGTGGCAGCGCGGCACTCCGCAGAATTTGCTCACAGCCTTGCAGTCAAGCGAGCCTGAGCACGTCGTGACGATCAACGGCATCGAATATGTGCGCGTCTATCATCAAGACCCGCTGACCAAGCCGCACGCGGATGGCATCTATCAAGTGGGCGCGCAAATTGCCACTGGCACCTGGCGCTCCGTTGGCGCCGCCGGTGACAGCTGTTATTGGGTGCGCCGCAAATACGACGGGATCGTGCTCGAAGACTATCTCGGTCCTACAGGCGGCGAGATCCAGATCTCAGATGGTGATTTTGAAGTTGAGTTTAACGGCTGCGGAATCTGGGAGTATCTCGGCCCGAACTAAGCATGGGTGTCCCACAACGGCTCATCCACGCCGCGCCGTTTGTTTTCGTAGCGCGCCATCACAAACAAGAGATCCGATAACCGGTTGAGATAAGGCAGCGCTTCGGCGCTCACTTCTTCATCCCGCGCCAACGCAACCAGCTCGCGCTCCGCCCGGCGGCACACAGTGCGCGCCAGCTGGAGCGCAGCAGCTCCCGCCGATCCGCCCGGCAGAATGAAGTTCTCCAGCGGCCCGACTTCGGCGTTCAGTTCATCGATCAGCTTTTCCTGCCACTCGATGTGCTCCGGCTTGATCCTCGGAATATTGAATTCTTTGCCCTCATTTGCCGGAAACGAAAGGTCTGCTCCCAAATGAAAAAGCAGGTTTTGCACCCGGGGCAGGGTTTCTGCTAAGCGCGGGCTCAGCCCCTGCGCCAGAGCCCCTCCAATGAGAGAGTTGAGCTCGTCCACCGTGCCATACGCCCGGACTCGCGGATGATCTTTCGGCACGCGCAGCTTGCTGCCGAGCGCAGTCGTGCCGTCGTCGCCCGTGCGCGTATAAATTTTCGTCAATCTGGGCATGCGTTGCGATTATACATGTGCGTTATCATGAATTTATGCGCTCGGATTTAATCACCGACGGCTTAGCCGCAACATCTCGTTGGATCGTTTTAATCGGACTGGCACTTCTGCTAGCAGCCACTGGTTTATTTACCTCGACCTTAGCCGCAATCCTGGCCATTGCCGCCATCTCGGCCGCAGGCATTTCCCTTATTGCCCTGGGTGGCAGAAATCTGGGACGCTTACGCATCCTGAGTTTGATCCTTGATTTCGTTCTTGCGTCCGCCCTTTTCTACGTAACCCGCACTCTCCTCGGCCCACTGGTTTGGGCCGCTCTCCTCCCAATCGCGGCAGCCGCCTGGACCCTTGCCTTCGTTCCAAATCTTCTCATTGCGGTTGCCACCACCCTTGGGTTTGCGCTATTGGCCGTTATCGATACGCCGCTTGCCGAAATTCCAACGCGCATGCTCCTGCCCTCCATGCTTCTCATCGGCTCAAGTCTGGTTATAGGCTTCATTGCTCACCAAATCAGGCGTCGCCAAAAACAGGGCAGCGACATCCAATCCGGGCAGCAAGAAGAAGCCTCCCGCCAGGAACGCGAGCGCATCAAAGCGATTTACGAAGTAACCGCCACCCTCAACTCCAGCCTGGATTTTGATCGAGTTCTTGAGCTGGCTCTCGACCTGGGCATCAATGCGATGGCCGAGCCCAACGAGCCTGTATCCCGCGCCGTCGGCGGGCTGCTCCTCTTCGACGAAGGTGGTTTGCGCGTGGCGGCTGCCCGCCGCCTGGCCGCCGCTGACCTGGGCCGCATTCTGCCCGGGCGCAATAGCGCCCTGGCAGACATGCTTAAGGACGGCGAGCCGCGCCTCATCGGCCACCCCGCCCGCGATCCCGAATTCAGCTTGATCGCCGGGTTGCAGAATTGCCAAAGCCTTTATAGCACGCCGTTGCGCTTCGGCCTAGACTTGTTCGGAGCGATGTTCCTGGCGCACCCACAGGAAAATTTCTTCACTCAGGAACGCCGCGACCTCATCGACGTGGTTGCCCGCCAGGTAATGGGCGCGCTGCAGAATGCGCAACTATATGAAGAACTGAGCGAAGAAAAGGAACGCATCACTGGCATCCAGGAGAAAGCGCGCAAGCAGCTAGCTCGCAATCTTCACGATGGACCCACCCAATCGGTTGCCGCCATTGCCATGCGGGTCAACCTCGCCCGTCGGTTGCTCGCAAAGGATGCGAATGCAGCCAGCGAAGAGCTATTCAAACTCGAAGATCTCGCTCGCCGCACCACCAAGGAGATTCGTCATCTGCTATTCACCCTTCGTCCGCAAGCGCTCGAAACGTCCGGCATTGTGGCTGCACTGAAAGATCTGGCCCAGCAAACAGAAGATGCATATGAACAAAAGGTGGAGATCGATGCCGATCCGGAAGCAGTCAATGGCATGGACCTCGCCCGACAAGGGGTTCTGTTTTACATAGCCGCTGAAGCCATTAGCAATGCCCGCCGCCACGCCCAAGCCAAAGCCATCCGCGTAAAACTGAGCAAAGGCGAACGCGACATTGCCCTTATGGAAGTAAGCGACGACGGGGTTGGTTTCAACCAACAGGAAGCAAATGCAAAAAAGGAAACGGATGGCAGTCTGGGGCTCGATACCTTGCGCGAGCGCGTGGAGCTTGTAAATGGCGCAATGCGCCTGGACAGTTCCCCGGGCAAGGGCACCAAGCTAACCGTTCTGGCTCCGCTCAACCCGCAAGCCGCAGAGCGATTGCGCCGCGGGGAGACGTAATGAAAACGGCTGCGATAATTTGGATGGTTCTTTTTTTGTTTTGGCTCCCGATTGAAGACACAACTATCTGGGCCAGCGCAGCGCTGGCACTTGGGCTGACTATCGGGCTCGCGTTTCGCTTCGCCCTCAATCGATCAGCACCTAGCTGGCCTAACACCTTCGCAACGGGCGCACTGCTGGGCGGCTCACTTCCCTTGCTCACCATTTTCCTCATGGCGTTCAAAAGCGGCTTGCACGCCCATGGTTTTGCCGATTTCACACTCCGTCAATTCTTGGTTGTGCTTTATTCCATCCCGTTCACGATCCTGATCGGTCTATTGATCGCAGCTCTTACAAAACTCAAGAACTCAAGGGGTGCTCAGGCGAAATCCAAGGTTTAGGTCTGCTGGGGTGCGGGCCGCTGTCGGGAGCGAGATGCCGAGAAGCGGGAACAGTTATTACTCCGAACACCCTGCTGAGCAAAGCCATCTTCCCGCGCTCGTCCTCATTCACGGAGCCGGTGGCTCCAGCGAAATCTGGCCGTATCAGCTCCGCCGCCTCCCAGGCTTTCGCGTCTGCGCTCTTGATCTGCCCGCTCACGGAAAATCGAACGGGCTGGCAGAAAGAACAATTGAAGGCTATGCCACTCAAGTTTTAGAGTGGATGCAAGCAGTCGACATTGGCTCGGCGGTCCTGGTCGGTCATTCCATGGGCGCCGCAATAGCCTTGACTATGGCTTTGCAGTCCCTCGAAATTACAAAGCTGGTGCTATTAGGCGCTGCATCGCAATTTTTGGTTAACCCGGTTTTGATCGAAAAGCTCAGCATTGCCGGCCAAACTCAGCAGGCAGTCAACATGATCGTTACCTGGTCATTTTCAAGAACAAGTAGCCAGCAACTTCGGCGGTCCTACGCCGAACAACTAGTCTCCAACCAACCTGGCGTCCTGCGCCAGGATTTTCTCGCCTGCTCCTCCTTTAATCTGGTCGAGCGCGCCCGGGAAATTCGCCTGCCAAGCCTCCTTCTTTGCGGTCAAAACGATGTCATGGTTCCCCTGCAGCGCTCCCAGGAGTTGGGAACCCAGCTGCCCCGCGCAACGTTGAAAGTGATTAGCCGTGCGGGTCACATGTTGATGCAAGAAAACCCAGCAGATGTTGCCTCACTAATAGGGCGATTCCTGGGCAAACAGGTATAGAATCCTCAGACT
>JANWHN010000038.1 GCA_025450445.1 Anaerolineales bacterium
CCATTGGCCTGGCGTTATCTTTTTTGCTTAACGCGGTCATAGATTACATGGTCGGACTCACATCTTTTTACACAGAGTCGATCTGGGGAATCAGTTCGGTGAAGGAGATCGTCATCCTCTTTCTCTCCGGGGCGCTAATTCCCCTCCCGTTTTTTCCCGAAGCCGTCCAAAAGCTGCTGGCATATCTACCAGTCCAGGCCATGTACCACTTACCGATAACCATGCTGGTCGATGCGACCCAGCCGTTGAGCTTTTATTTGCAATCGATCCTGGTGCAATTTTTTTGGGTGGTCCTGCTTTTTGCAGCTGCCCGCCTCTACTACAAGCAAGCCATAAAAGTAATTCGCGTGAGCGGGGGATAATGTTCAATTCGCTGCGTCATTACGCCCGAGTTTATTTCCTGATCGAAGCCCAATATATCAAGGCGCGGTTGCAATACCGCGCCGACTTCATGATTAGCTCGATCGGCATGTTTGTCACCATTCTCACAACCCTGGGTGTGTTCTGGGTCATCTTTGATTCAATCCCCTTGCTGGCCGGCTGGACCTTTGAGCAACTGGTCTTCATCTACGCTTTCTACATGCTCGCCACCGCCCCAATGCAGATCTTCTTTGACAACTTCTGGCAGCTGCGCTTCCATGTCATCGAAGGCACCTTCATCAAATATTACTTCCGCCCGCTCAACATGATGTTCTATTACACGTCTGAAATGTTCGATCTAAAGGGGCTAACCCAGTTGGGTTTAGGCATTGCCCTGTTTGTATATGCATCCAACACCTTAGGCATTCAGTGGGACCTGGTGCGAATACTGCTGCTCCTCTTGACGCTTTTCAGCGCGGCACTGGTCATCATCTCGATCATGATCATTTCGGCTGTAGCTACTTTCTGGATCTACAACTCCTATCCGGTGATGGATCTGGCCTGGCGAATACGGGAATTTTCGCCCTACCCGATGACTATTTTCGATGGCCTATATCGTTTCCTGTTTACCTACATCATCCCCATCGGCTTCGTGGCCTATTACCCCAGCCAGCTTTTTTTGCGTCCAGAAGAGGCGACTTCGCTGGTTTATTTCTCCCCACTTGTGGGCATAGCGCTATTCATCCTTGCGTACAACTTCTGGAATCACGGGGTAAATAGCTATACAGGTACCGGTTCTTAGTCTTAGAAATCCCTGATACAGGGACGCTAAAATCTGTCGGTCGGATGATTGAGAAACTCTAAAAACCACCCGGATACCGATAACTCATCCTGACGATCCAAGCCCGCGGTAGTCTTCACTACCTGATACCAGCCGATCGTGCGTTGAAACTTGCTTAGATGATAAGCCAATTTCCATGCCTCAAGTATTTTGTCATATGGCGCTAACTCAGCCCACGGTCTGAAATACGCGTCCTTCAGCTGAATGAGGTCGGGATGCGCATCGTATTCACCGATGCCTAACTTGTGTGTCATAAATCGCAGCGGCAGTAAAAAAGTAAAGAAGGGATGCGTAATAGCTGCGTCGCCCCAATCGTAGATCTTCCGGCTGGAGAAAATATTTCCGTCGTGCAAGTCGCCATGCTCAAGCGCAGCAGGGATTCCAAACGAGTCCAGCTCCGCAATCATCTCCTCTATATGAGTAGCGGCTCTGACCAAACGCTCGTATTGTCCTGCAGTCAATGCATCTTCTTCATTGCTAATTACGATTGCTTCCGGGTCGTTCAGAATGTCAACATATGCTTTCGCCAATATGTCTAGCCGCCGGTAAGGCACGCCCGCATTTGTAAGGTCTGAACTCCATTGAGCCGTAGCAATTTGCATTTTCGCGTAGCGCGGCAAGATCTCAAGCCACGCGGCAAGCTTGGGCTTCCCTTCGTTTGCTGCTCGCAATGTTTGTCCGCCGTCTGGCAGTAAGCTCCAGCCGCGCTCAAGATCGGCAGCCAGCAATGGCAGCACATCCTCAGGCCGGCGCTCGTTGAGCAGTTTTAGCAATCTTGGTTCGAACTTTTGCGTCGGGCCACCTGCTTTGAAAAATAAGTCACCCTCGTTCGTCGGCACCCGCAGCACCGTGGACCATGGCCGTATGTGGACCTGCTCGCTGGGTGCAGTCGCCTGCAACCCGCGTTCCGCCAGACGTTCGGCGATCCAATTCTCGGCTTCTGCACGCCATTCAGACTGTTGCCAGGGTGCGTTAAATTTAGTCACCATCGCCTGGATTTGACCACGAATTTGCTGCAAAATGAAATTAGATTACACTTTGGAAACCTAGGAGACAACGATGAAAACAATGATGCGCAAGTTAGGCCGTTCGGGGATTGAGATCAGCGCTCTGGGCATTGGGTGCTGGGCAATGGGCGGTGCTGATTGGGGCGGCGAGACGGACGACAAGGAATCCTTACGCTCCCTACAGCGCAGCATGGAACTGGGCGTCAACTTCTTTGATACCGCTGATGTCTATGGCCGCGGACGCAGCGAGACGGTTCTGGGTCAGGCGTTGAAAGGCAAACGCGATAAAAACGTAGTCGCTACCAAGTTTTCTTGGATGACGGACGAAGTCACCGGACAAAATACGGGGGGCGATCCCGACAGCATCCCGCGCGCCTGCGAAGCCTCGCTGAAACGATTAGGTACGGATTATATTGATCTCTACCAATTCCACTGGAATGATTTCGATCCCGCCCGCGCGCCCCAAGTTCGTGAAGCGCTTGAAAAACTTGCGGCCTCCGGAAAAATCAGGTCTTACGGCTGGAGCACAGATTTTCCTGACCGGGCACGCATTTTCGCTGCCGGCCCAAATTGCACCGCCATTCAGGTGGAATTGAATGTAGTCGATGATGCGCCCGACATTCTTGCCGTCTGCGATGAGTTCGATCTGTCGGCGGTAAACCGCGGCCCGCTCGCCATGGGTTTGCTGACAGGCAAGTTCAAGCCTGGCGACAAGCTGCGCGCCGACGATGTGCGTGGTCCCAATGCGCCCGACTGGATGAAATATTTCGTGGACGGCAAACCCAATCCAGAATGGTTAAACAAGGTTGAAGCGATCCGCGAGATCCTAAAAGCAGATGGACGCACATTGGCCCAAGGAGCTATTGCCTGGCTGTGGGCGCGCAGCGACAAGAACATTCCCATTCCCGGCTTCCGCACCGTGAAGCAAGTGGAAGAGAATTGCGGCGCGCTGGAGAAAGGTCCACTCACATCAGATCAAATGGCCGAGATCGAAGCGATTCTCGACCGGGAAACACAAGGAACTTAAATAAGAAGCCTAGCAGATTGCTGGGCTTCTTATTTGCGTGAGAAGTTTATAGAAAATCTTCGGCGTAGTGACAGGCTACCTCGTGGCCGGGCCGCAGCTCTCGTAGTTGCGGCTCCTCCACGGAGCAATGCGGCAAGCGCGCGATGGGGCAGCGTGGGTGAAAGCGGCATCCTGACGGCGGGTTGAGCGGGCTGGGCACATCGCCGGCCAGGATTGTGCGCCTGCTCTTGCGGGTTGGGTCTGGCACCGGAATCGCGGACAGCAAGGCTTGCGTATAGGGGTGCAAGGGCTTGCCAAAAAGTTCCTCTCGCGTGGCAAGCTCCGCGATGCGGCCCAGATACATGACCGCCACTCGATCAGAGATGTGCTCAACAACGGCGAGATTGTGAGCGACGAAGAGATACGTAAGCCCCAGCTCGTCCTGCAAGTTCTTCAGAATATTGAGCACCTGAGCTTGGATCGAAACATCCAGCGCAGAAACTGGTTCATCGAGAATGATGAAGTCCGGATCGAGGACGAGAGCGCGAGCGATGCCAATGCGCTGGCGCTGCCCGCCCGAGAATTCGTGCGGGTAGCGACTGGCGTGATAATCCTCCAAGCCCACCATTTTCAGCACCTGGCGCACCTTTTCGTAGCGCTCATCCGCCGTGCCAACCTTGTGAATGATCAAGCCTTCGGCGATCGCGTCCCCAACCGGAAGACGTGGATCGAGCGAAGCGTACGGGTCCTGGAAAACGATCTGCATATTGCGGCGGATCTTCTTGAGTTCATCGCCACGAGCAGCAAAGACATTCTCGCCTTTAAACATGACGTCGCCCGATGTTGGTTCGATCAGGCGGAGCATGGTTTGGGCGGCCGTCGTCTTGCCACAGCCGGATTCGCCCACCAGGCTTAATGTCTCGCCTTCCTTCACCGTAAAGCTGACGTCGTCGACGGCTTTAACATCGGCCACTTTGCGGCGCAAAATGCCTTCAGTCACCGGGAAATATTTGACAAGATGCTTAACCTCAACCAGGTTAGCGCTCGTTGATTTTTCGGTTGTGGTTTCCTTTGCCATTAGCTGATTAAACTTTGCCTTTGAGCGGTGGGGAATGACCTTCGTGTTCCTCGTATAGCCAGCAGCGCACTTTGTGGGCTGAGGAAACCGCGATTAGGCTCGGCTCAACTTCGTAACAAATCTTGAGATCATAGGCTTCGCGCGCTTTGCAGCGTGGCGCAAATCGGCAGTGGTTTTCGAGCCCGATCAAATTCGGCACATTGCCGGAAATTGTTTCCAGGCGTTCTTTTACCTGTCCCAGGATCGGAATCGAATCGTGCAGCCCCTGCGTATAAGGATGCAGAGGCTTTGCGAATAAGGTATCCGTCTCTGCCTCTTCTACGATCTGCCCCGCATACATTACCGCCACGCGGTCCGCCATCTCGGCGATCACGCCGAGGTCGTGCGTGATCAAAATCACGGAGGTGCCGGTTTGAGCGCTGAGCTGGCGAACCAAGTCGAGGATCTGGGCCTGAATCGTTACGTCTAATGCAGTAGTGGGTTCATCAGCTATCAGTAATTTCGGTTTCAGCGCCAGTGCCATGGCGATCATCACCCGCTGCGCCTGGCCGCCGGAGAGTTGATGTGGGTAGGAGCGAGCTTTGCGCTCCGCCTCAGGGATACCGACCTGCTTCAGTAATTGAACCGCTCGGTCCCAGGCTTCCTTTTTGTCTGTCTTTTCGTGAATCTGAAAAACTTCGACAATTTGTTCCCCGATAGTGAAAACAGGGTTTAGGCTGCTCTTCGGTTGCTGAAAGATCATTGAGATTTCCCGGCCGCGAACGTCGTTCATGTCCCGGTCAGATTTCGAGAGCAGGTCTTCGCCTTCTAGCAGAACTTTCCCGGCAACGATCCTGCCAGGCGCATCGACCAACCTGAGAATTGAAAACGAGGTTACGCTTTTTCCGCACCCAGACTCGCCCACTAACCCAAAAACTTCGCCGGCGGCAACTTCAAAATCAACGCCATCTACCGCGGCAACAACTCCATCATCGGTGAAGAAATATGTTTTGAGTCCCTTCACCTGAAGAAGGGCGTCCTTTGGTTTTGTGCTTGCGGATGCTTTAGGTTTTTCGGCTGTGATGGTTGCCATATTGACTGGTCTCAAGCCTTGGAGGCTTTGGTGATCTCCGCCAAACGAGGATCGAGGGCATCGCGCAGCCCGTCGCCGATCAGGTTGAAAGAGAGCACCGTGACCATGATGGCGATCCCGGGAAAAAACACGAGATGCGGAGCCGTAAATACCTGATTGCGTTCGGTACCCAGCATCGTGCCCCACTCCGGGGTAGGCGGCTGTGCGCCCAGCCCGAGGAACGAGAGTGCCGCCGCCTCCAGGATGGCGCCAGCGATGCTGAGGGTAGCCTGCACGATCAACGTAGGCACCGCATTGGGAAAAATTCGGATGAAAAGCAAACGAAGAGCGCCGGCGCCTAAAGCGCGGGAAGCGGATACGAATTCCTGCTCCTTCAGCGAGAGTACACTGGCGCGAACGAGGCGCGCAAAAACCGGGATGTTTACGATCGCGATCGCATACAGCGCATTTTGCAAGCCGCGGCCCAAAACAGTGATGATGAAGATGGCCAGCAAGAAGCTAGGGAATGCCAGGATGACATCCATCACCCGCATGATCACGTTGTCGGGCCAGCCGCCCAAGTAGCCGGAGACCGCGCCGATGACTGCGCCTATTACGACGGCAATGCCTATAGTCGTAAATCCGATAAAGAGAGACACGCGGGTGCCGTAAACCACGCGGCTGAACTGATCGCGGAAGTTGGCATCGATGCCCATAAGGTGTTGGGGCTGTTCCGCGGGGCATCCCAGCAAATGGATGCAAGGCAGCTCGCGGCGAGCAACAGGTTCCTCGCCGATCAGGTCGTTTTCGGGATCGTAAGGCGCAATCCAGGGTGCGAAGATGGCCGTGAGGACTAAGATCAA
>JANWHN010000039.1 GCA_025450445.1 Anaerolineales bacterium
CTGGCCGGTCCAACCCGAATGCGAGCGATGCAATTGCCCCGGCTGTGTAAGGGCCGATGCCTGGCAACTTGCTTAGCGCCGCAAAATCTCTAGGTACCCGGCCACCATGCTCCTTCACGACTAGCTGGGCCCCTTTGCGCAGATTACGCGCCCGGCTGTAATAGCCCAAGCCCTCCCACAGGGAAAGGACCTCCCCTTCCTTCGCCATAGCCAATGCTTTGACGTTAGGAAAACGCTTCATCCAGCGCTTGTAATAAGGCAGCATCGTCTCGAGCCGGGTCTGTTGCGCCATGATCTCGGCCACCCAAACGCCGTACGGCCTCGGGTTGTCGCGCCATGGCAGGCTGCGTCGGCGGGAGCCGTACCAGCGCAACAGTTTCTTTGCGATTTTAGATTTCACCGGATTTTGACTGGATCTCGAACGCGGCTTAAGCCTGCCGCGAAGGCATCTTACATCTGAAAGCCACCGCGGGCAGGGATGAGCTTGTAATCAAAATTCTCGACCAGATCGTCCATCTGCAAGCCGAGATCTTCCCACGCATTCGAATCCAACAGCTTGCGAGCCGAGTCGATACTGGGCATCACGGCTTCTGCAAGCAGGCGGGGTTGCTCGCCATACACGGTTAGCCAAGCCTCGCTAAGCGCGACGCCAAGTCCCTCAAGAGCCGGTACGAATTTGCGGATATGGAATTCGAAGTAATCCTCTTCACGCCCCGCTTGGATATCCCAGGTCATCAGCAGCTTGACAGATGTTTTTTCCACTTAATCACTCTTTTCCAGAACTACAACCTGAGTCTCATCAGGAATTGCAGAACGCGTGACTTTTAGCGAGGGTTGCGCTTTCTCTTTGCTGGTCAAACCCATTTCTTCTAGAAATTGCTTGAGCGGATTAAGTTTGATCTTGGCGCCATCCGTCTTGTAATGCATCGGGATCACCAATCCGGGCTCGATCAGCGCAATGACCTCGGCCGCCTTGGCCGCGGTCAATGCATTGCCGCCGCCCACTGGCACCAGCAGCACATCCACATTGCCGAACGCTTCCACTTGCGTCCGCGTCGGCACGCTTTGCATGTCTCCCAGGTGCCCGATCGTCACACCCTCGTAATCGAAGATGTATACCAGATTGCGATCTTTCTTTCCTTCGCTCGTGGGTACGACCGTGATCAGAATTCCGCCAATCTCATATTCGCCCGGGCCGCGCAGATCCCACGCGTAGCCTTTGACGCCTTTCACAAAATTGTGCCCGGTGGCATCGTGGCTCACCGTGACGATATCGCCCTTAAGCTTCAGGGCTTTGTAGCCAACTTCGGCGTGATCGTAAGGATCGGTCACCACAGTGGGCAAGCCGCGTTCTGTGACGCGGAAACAAGAGAGACCGTACCAGGTAATTTCCATTTTTTTTAGGGACGCGGGGCATTATATCATTGCGACCCGAGCGTCCGATTCGTATAATTTGCGCGTGACTCCAACCAATTTAACAAAAAGAAAAACCCCTGACGCCGACATTCAAGAAATCTACGGCGGGTGGCGATTAAGTATTGAAAAAGGTGCGGCCGCCACGTATCGGCTTGCTCAACTGGATAATTACAGCCAACTGACGCGAGGATCGTTTCCACACAAAGAACCACTCCGCATAGAACTTAGCGCCCGAACGTCAGTCAGCACATCTCCCGGCACTTGGGGTTTCGGATTGTGGAACGATCCTTTTGGATTCTCTTTAGGTTTCGGCGGAACTCCTGGTCGGCTACCAACACTCCCGAACGCGGCTTGGTTCTTTTTTGCGGCGCCGGAAAATCATCTGGCGCTGAAAGATAAATTTGACGGAAACGGCTCCTTAGCTGGGGTGATTTCTTCGCCGCGTATTCCCTCACCATTGCTCGCGCTGATGGCTCCGGCTTTGCCATTTCTTGCATTACTAGCGACATCGCGTTTACTCAGGCGAACAGCAGCAAAAATAATTCGCCAAGATCAAGCGTCTCTTGCCCACGACGTCACCGAATGGCATGAATACACGATCATCTGGAAAGAAGGTAGCGTCGAATTCGAAGTTGATCAACAACCCGTCCTGAAAACGTCGCTGGCGCCGTCGGCACCGCTCGCTCTGGTACTATGGATCGACAATCAGTTCGCAGCCTGGCGGCCGGATGGCAGCATGGCCAGCGGGACACTGGCTACTCCAACGGATAGTTGGGTAGAAATCACAAATCTCAATCTGAACTAACGAATGGCATCCAAATCCTTAAGACGAGTTTGCCTAACGCCAAAAGTTTCCGGCGTGGGCGGCATGGTTTCTTTTCAAGCAAAATTAATCGCTGGGCTGCAGACCCGCAATATTGAAACTGCATTCGATCTAAGCGACGACTCCGCCGAGGCCATTCTCGTAGTTGGCGGAACTCGCCAGCTAGGCGCGTTACGCGCCGCCAAGAGCCGCGGCATCCCGGTTGTCCAACGCCTCGATGGGATGAACTGGTTGCATCGCCGGGTGCGCACCGGTCTGAGCCATTGGCTGCGTGCAGAACTTGGCAACCGCTTGCTCGCCACCATCCGCAATCAGATCGCGACCCGCATTGTCTACCAGAGCCAATTCGTGCAAGATTGGTGGCAGCGAGTTTACGGAAACGAGCCTGACCACCGCATTATTCATAATGGCGTCGATCTTCAATCCTTCAGTCCCAAAGCCGGCGAAAGACCAGCCGACACGCCCGTCACGATCCTCATGGTTGAAGGCAACCTGACCGGAGGATATGAACTCGGCCTAAGGAGCGCTATAGGCCTGGTCGAGCGTCTAAGGAAGAACAGAAAAGTCGAATTGAAGGTTGCCGGCGCAATTGCAGAAAAAGAAAAGCAAAAGTGGAACGACATCAGCCAAGTACCCATAAACTGGGCTGGCGTGATTCCGAACGACCAGATCCCTGTGCTCAATCGATCCACCCACCTGCTCTACTCATCGGATATCAATGCTGCCTGTCCCAACTCTGTGATCGAGGCGCTTGCCTGCGGGCTGCCTGTGCTGGCTTTCGATAGTGGTGCGCTCAAAGAACTGGTTGCGCCGGACGCCGGCCGCGTCGTTCCTTACGGAGGCGACCCGTGGAAACTTGACCCGCCCGATATTGCAGGATTGGCCCGCGGGGCTGAGGAAATTCTGCAGAACCACTCGACTTTTCAAAAGGGAGCGCGCTCTCTCGCAGAATCCGCCTTCGATTTGGACAAGATGGTAGACGGATACATTGAGGCGCTAAGTGGCTAACCCGCTGCTCGACCTGGCCGCGGCCGCGTCGCGCTATCTGCCCGCATCTTTTAAGCGGGTCTTATACAAATTAGGACCAGCCAGTCGTGGTTTACGCTCCGCTCTCAACAAAGCCGCTCCGCAAGGCTTGAGCGAGGTCGTGGTTGCAGCCGGCGGTTTGGCCGGCGCACACCTGATGCTCGACATGCAATCGCAGAAAGATTACTGGCTAGGCACATATGAGATGGAATTGCAGCAAGCGATTTCAGATTGGGTCAAACCTGGAACAGTCGTCTATGATCTTGGCGCAAATATTGGATATGTAAGTTTGTTGCTCGCCCGCGCGATCGGACCAACAGGCAAGGTATTCGCTTTCGAAGCATTGCCAGCAAACCAGGAACGGTTTGTTAATAATTTGAGATTAAATTCAACTGAAGATATCGACTTGATTTCTAAAGCGGTTGCAGACAAGTCTGGATTAAGGACCTTCCTGGTGCATAGCTCAGGGGGTATGGGCAAATTATCCGATTCAGAAGCCAATCATTCAACCAACATAAACGTCGAAACGATTTCGCTGGATGAATTTGTTTTCGAGAGTAACAACCGACCGCCCCAGTTGATCAAGATGGATATTGAAGGCGGGGAAGTGCATGCGCTGCGCGGCATGTCGCGCCTTCTAAAAGAAATACGGCCGGTACTTTTAATTGAACTGCATGGCAAGAAGACCGCCGAAGCCGCCTGGCAAACTTTGCGTGACGCTAATTATTCTTTGCACTTCATGCGCAAGGGTTACCCGCGAATTGAAAGCCCATTAGAACTCAGCAAGAAAAGTTACGTAGTCGCGAGCCCGAATGCCGGCTAGTTATTTGGGCCGGGTCGGCATCGTCCAGCGAGTATTACCTCGTTATCGCCCCCCGTTCTTTGACATGCTTGCAGCCCAATGCGGCGGGCTCAGCGTCTTTGCAGGCGAGCCGCGAGCTAGCGAAGCGATTGTCTCCGCAGAAAAGTTGACCGTAGCAAAATGGACACGCGCAAAAAACTTGCATATCTTCGGCGAGCCATTTTATTTTTGCTACCAGCGCGGGCTTATCGAATGGCTGGAAAGCTTTGACCCGGACGTGCTCATCGTTGAAGCTAACCCGCGCTATCTCAGCACTCCCGCTGCCAAACGCTGGATGCACAAACGCGGCCGCCGGGTGATTGGCTGGGGGCTTGGCGCACCTAGCGAACGAACTGGGATCGCGGGCATGCTGCGTAAAAATTTTATGCGCCAATTAGATGCAGTCATTGCTTACAGCGAGCGCGGTGCAACCGAATATCGCTCATTAGGGTTCCCGGCAGAACAAATCTTTGTAGCCCCAAACGCGGTTAGTCCGCGGCCAAGCGGTTCTCCACCATCCAGACCTGCCCAATTTGCTGGGCCACCAGTTGTCCTTTATGTTGGCCGTTTGCAAAAGCGCAAGCGGCTCGACAATCTCATCCGGTCCTGCTCTTCCCTGCCTCAATCCTTACTACCCCGACTGGTGATCGTCGGCGATGGACCGGAGCGCGGCGAGTTAGAAAACCTTGCCAAAGAAATTTATCCGGCCACCGAATTTTGGGGCGCATTATTTGGCGCTGCGCTGGACACCGGGTTCGCCGAAGGCGACCTTTTCGTGCTCCCGGGCACCGGTGGTCTGGCAGTCCAGCAGGCCATGGCCCACGCGCTCCCAGTCATCGTCGCCCAAGGCGATGGCAGCCAGGAGGGCTTGCTGACGCCCGCCAACGGTCGCCAACTGCCAGCCAATGACGAATCAGCTCTCCACACCGCGCTGGCCGACCTGCTTTCCGATGCCGCTCGCCTGCGCAAGATGGGCGCAGAATCATTTCGCCTGGTGCAAGAAAAGTTCAATTTGGAAGAAATGGTTGCAAGTTTTATCGGCGCCATCAACAAGGTTGCCGGCTGATGCGCATCCTTTTCGTCGCCGACGGGCGCTCACCGATCGCTCTGCAGTGGATCGAGCATTTTGCGAACAGCGATTACGAAGTCCACCTTGCCAGCAGCTTCCCCTGCCAGCCGAACTTAAAACTCGCTTCATTGCGGATCATCCCGGTTGCCTTAAGCGGATCATCGGCAGCGGGCAGCGGCTGGAGTTTGCTGCCGGTCGGCATGCGTACCCGCCTGCGCAGTTGGCTTGGCCCGCTGACGATTGGCAGTGCCGCAGCCAAATTGAAGGCTTTGATTAATGATATTCGGCCTGGCCTAGTTCACGCCATGCGCATCCCCTACGAAGGGATGCTTGCCGCCGCGGCAGATCCAGCCGCACCGCTCCTAATCTCCTCTTGGGGCAACGATTTCACACTGCATGCGCGCTCAAACCTTTTCATGGCGGACGCAACTCGCCGCGCTATGCGCCGCGCCGATTCATTTCACAGCGACACGCAAAGGGACGTGCGCCTGGCCAAAGATTGGGGATTTGCATCCAACAAACCAACGATCGTCGTGCCCGGAAACGGCGGCGTGCGCACCGATATTTTCTATCCGCCGAAGACTGCACCGACCCAGCCACGCGTGATAAATCCACGCGGGATTCGCGCCTACGTACGCAACGATGCCTTCTTTCACGCAATCCCGATCGTTCTCCGCGAAATGCCAGATGTTATTTTTGAGTGTCCGGCAATGAAAGGCGAACCGGAAGCTGAAGGCTGGGTTCGAAAACTTGGAATCGAAAAGTCGGTGAAGTTACTGGCGAAGTTGACTGCCAGGGAGCTTGCTGACCGTTACCGCGGCTCTGAGGTTATGGTTTCTCCCAGCACCCACGACGGCACCCCAAACAGTCTGCTCGAAGCGATGGCTTGCGGTGTTCTTCCCGTATTGGGCGATCTGGACTCGATCCGCGAATGGATCACCGATGGCGAAAACGGCTTGCTCGTTGATCCTATTGACCCGAAAGCCTTGGCCGCAGCCATCATTAAGGGCTTGAAAGATTCAGGGTTACGCGAACGAGCCGCCAGGCAAAACGCTCAGTTGATTTCAGAATTAGCTAATTACAAAAAAAATATGAATGAAGCTGAAAATTTCTACAAAAAGCTGGTTGCTTAGATCAGCTCGTCTAGATGTGAATCGCGTGACCCTCGGATACGTGTGCCACTTCCATCAACACCTCGGTCAGGCTTGGGTGTGCGTGCACATTGCGCGAGATCTCAGCCGCGGTTAGCTCGGCCATCTGCGCGATCGTCAGCTCGGGCAGCAGCTCCGTCACCTCAGGCCCGATCATGTGTGCCCCCAAAATCTCACCGTACTTCGCATCGGTAATCAGCTTGATCCAGCCAGCGTAATCACCTAAGCCAAGCGCTTTTCCATTGGCCTGGAAATTAAACCGCCCAACTTTGACTTCGTATCCGGCTTCTTTGGCTTGCGCCTCTGTGTACCCAAACGACGCTACCTGCGGATGGCAGTACGTCGCCCGCGGCATCATTCGATAATCGAGCTTGATCGTCTCAACTCCGGCGATGTTTTCGGCGCACACAATGCCCATCGCCGAGCCCACATGCGCAAGCATTAGCTTGGCGGTCACGTCACCCACCGCCCAGATCCCTGGCACATTCGTCGCCATACGATCATCGATCAGGACTTCGCCGCGTTGGCCTAGCTTTACGCCGGCCTGCTCGAGACCCAGATCTTTTGTATTCGGTCTAAAACCAATCGCCAGCAAAACCTGCTCGGCTTCCAATGTTTCTTTTCCATCTTTCCCGGAAACCGAAACCTTGACGCTACCTTTTTGCTTTTCAACTTTCTCAACCTTCGTGCCGGTCTTAACCTTGATCCCTTCTTTGGTCATACCCTTAGCGAGCTCTTTGCTCACTTCTTCGTCTTCGAGTGGCGCAATGCGATCCAGCATCTCCACCAGGGTCACCTCAACACCATAGGAGCTCCACACCGTGGCGAATTCCAGCCCGATCGCCCCGCCGCCCACAATGATCACGGACTTGGGCAGCTTCTCTTGCAAAATGGCCGGCCAATAGGTCAGCACTTGCTCGATGTCCGTCTCGACGCCCGGAACATTCATGGGGCTGGCGCCAGTCGCAATAATGATGTCTTTGGCCTTGTGTTCGCTTGCTTCACCTTTTTTCGGCGTCACCAAGACCGTATCCTTGGCCGTCAGCTTGGCCGTACCAATATGTACATCGATCTTGTTCTTCTTCATCAAATACTCAACGCCTTTGACCAGGCGCTCTGATACCTGGCGGCTGCGTTTCACCGCCGCGCCATAGTCCAATTTCAGATCTTTGAATGAGAATCCGAACTCTTCGCCGCGGGTGCGGAGCGTGTGCGCCACTTCAGCATTCTTCAGCAGGGCTTTTGACGGAATACAGCCGACGTTCAAACAAACGCCGCCCAAAAATTCTTTGTCAACGATTGCGACTTTCTTGCCCAGCTGCGCCGCCCGGATCGCGGCTACATAGCCGCCGGGTCCTGCACCGATTACCAAAACGTCATAATTTGCCATTTAGACCTCGTTGCTCCTATGGATAGTCCTCAATCCTAAATACTAGAGGGGAAGAAAGCATATTACCTTTTACTCGATCAATTTCACTTCGATCAGTGCCGTCCCAAAACAAAATCAGCACGCCGGAATAACCATCCTCTGAATACGCCCCCGCTTGGCTAACGTTATTTGCAAGCCGGCATTCCTCACCACGACCTGTGGGAATGCAAATGTATTCCGACCAGAATTCATTAATTTCATTATTTGTAACACCAGTTTCGAAGAGTACGACCAAACCTGGCTCGGGTTGGGAAGCTTGCACGTACAAAACCCCTAAAACGATAATGGCTAATCCGAATATCCCCAAGCTGCCGAGCAAGCCCTTGGGGCTCTCCAATGTTAATACAACCAAGAAGCAAGATAATGACCCTAGAATCCAGCAGATAAAAATAGGGTAACTAATTGCATAATACCAAGCCCCTAAAAACGAGGCGAAACAAAAAGTCCAAACCAAGGGAATGCTGATAGATAGAAAAAGCGCAAGCAGAAACTTGTAAATAAGTTTCCAAGCAATAGTAAAACGAACATAAATGTATGCCGCAATAAAAAGGGCTGTTGCCATTGGCAAGGATGTAACTGGAAGGCCGTAAATGTCCCCCGCTCCAAACCAATCGTTAATCCAAAGAAAAAAAATAGCGCTAAGCGTGGTGACAGTATAAAAAGCAAAGACCCCAGCAAATGCAGTAAGGAAATTCGATTGACGACGAGGGAAACCGCGAGCTTGCAAAGCTAAAAGGACGTTGATGACGTCGCCGTCAGCCTTAAGACGCCCAGTTCTCCAGTGTGAATTTCACCGTGCCCAAAAAGTAATCTGCCACCGCTCCATCCAAAATACGATGATCGAAGGTCAAGCCCATGTACACCATCGGCCGGATCGCGATCGCGTCGTTGATTACCACCGCCCGCTTCTGAATTGCACCCGTTCCCAAGATCGCGCACTGCGGCTGGTTGATGATCGGCGTGGCAAACAGCGAACCACTGGTGCCGTGATTCGTCAAGGTGATCGTGCCACCCTGGACTTCATCGGGTTTCAATTGCTTAGCACGCGCCCGTCCCGAAAGATCGTTGACCGCCGCCGCTATTTGCAGCAACGCCATCGCGCCCGCATTCTTGACCACCGGCACAATTAGCCCGTCCGGCTCCAGCGCAGTTGCAACGCCCACATTGATCGCACCATGGATCGCGACGCCCTCATGCGACCAGGACGAATTGACGATCGGGTAAGCCTGGCAGGCGGCCACCATCGCCGCAACAAAGTAGGCCGTGAATGTTAGGTTGACATTCTGTTGCGCAAACGCGGCTTTGTTCGCCGCCCGGTGCGCGGATATCCCACCCATGTCCACTTCCATGATCGTGGTGACATGCGGCGAGGTGTGCTTGCTTCGCACCATGTGCTCGGCGATCGCCTTGCGCACGGGGTTGAGCTTCATCACGCTGCCGGGAATTGCATCCAGAAATGCGGGCGGGAACTGAGCCTTGCGCGCTTGCGCAGACGCTAACGGGGTCGCGGCGCGCGATCCGCCGATGGCCATTGCGGCTTCCACATCCTTCTTTGTTATGCGTCCACCCTCGCCTGCCCCAGCGATGCGGCTCACATCCAAATTATTTTCTTGCACTAATGCTTTTACAACCGGCGACAGGAACGTCGCCATGTTCTGTCCATCAAATTTCGGCATCGCAACCGGACCAGTTGCTGCGGGCGCCCGTTGCGCGCCACCCGACTGCACATAAGCCAGCACGTCTTCCTTGGTCACGCGGCCCCCTGCGCCGCTGCCGTGCACGGCCGCCAAATTTACACCATGCTCCGCCGCGATCCGCGCTACCAGCGGCGAGACCGCTCCGGTTCCTTGCGAAGCATGCGCCGCGGGTGCACTTTGCAGAGGCACCACCCGCGCCGGCTGCGAAGTTGCTGCCACCGGAACCGGTTGAACCGCCGCAGCTTTTGGTTGCTCAGGTTGAACTTTCGCTTCAGCCTTAGGTTTCGGCGTTTCGCCTCCGCCGTTGCCGGGCACAGCCTCTCCAGCTTTACCGATCCACACTAGCACGCTATCCACGGGCACCGTACTGCCTTCGGTCTGCATGATCTTCAGCACTGTGCCGCTAACCGGGCTGGGGATCTCTGTGTCTACTTTGTCGGTATTTACCTCAACAAGCGGGTCGTATTCCTTGACCTCATCGCCTTCTTTTTTCAACCACTTAGTGACCGTGGCGTCGGTGACGCCTTCGCCCATCTGAGGCAGCGTGACTTTAGTTGCCATTACTTCTCGATCCTTTGCGCAACGATTTCAGCAATATCCATCAATTGTAAATCAGGCGCTTCGGATTTGGCCGCATCGGTCAGCATGATCATGCAGAACGGGCAGCCAACTGCCATCGTCTTGGCGCCCACTTCCTTCGCCTGCCGAATGCGTTCGGTGCTAACCCGCGACGTACCCTGTTCCTCTTCCTTCCACATCTGGGCGCCGCCCGCCCCGCAGCAAAAGGATTGCTTTTTGCTCTTGGCCATCTCGATCAGGTCCGCATCCACAGCATTGAGAATGCTGCGCGGCTCGATCACTACGCCGTTCTGACGACCCAGATAACACGGGTCGTGCATTGTCAATTGTTCTGTGCCGCTCTTGTTGACTTTGAGACGCCGAGTCTTGATCAGCTCGTCGATAAATTCCGTGTGGTGGACAACTTCGTAGTGCCCGCCGAATTGTTGATACTCGTTTTCCAGCGCATGCATGCAGTGCGGGCAGGTGGTCAAGATCCGCTTGGGCGCCACCGCATTCAGCATCTCAACATTTGCAGTTGCGAGCTCATTGAACAAAAATTCGTTGCCTGCCCGCCGCGCCGAGTCGCCGTTGCACTGCTCGCGCTGCCCCAGCACCGCATAGCTCACGCCCGCAGCTTCCAATATTTGCACCAAAGCGCGGGCCGTCTTCTGCGCTCGTGGGTCCGTCGCCGGAGCGCAGCCCACCCACCACAGGATCTCAGCCTTCTGATTCTGTTCGACCGTGGGCACATTCAAGCCCTCGGCCCACTTGAGCCGTTCAACCGGCGGCACGTTCCAGGGGTTTACGCTTCGTTCCATCCCGCGGAAAGCCACCTGCCATTGATCTGGTGCTTTGTTCTCCATCAGCACCATCGATCGGCGGATGTCCATGATGTCTCGCATGGGGTCATTGCCAACCGGGCAAATATCGGTGCACGCGCCGCAGGCCGTGCAGGCCAGTACCGCCTCTTCGGTGATCGCAAATTCCAGCAGCGTTTTCGTGGAAGCTTCGCCATTTGCAATGCGTGCGCCTTCGTCATTTATGAAATAACGTTTGTTGATCTCCAAAGCCGCCGGCGACAACACCTTTCCTGTCGTGTAGGCCGGGCAGGCATCCTGGCAGCGATTGCACATGATGCAGGCATATGCGTCCAGCATTTGGTGCCAGGCAAAATCCTCGATCCTTGTCGCCCCAAATTGCTCCGCGCTCGGGTCGTCGAAGTTCAGCTTGTCCAACGCGCCGGGCGACGGGCGCTCGGGCCGCAGCAGAAAATTGATCGGCGCCATAAAAATATGAATATGTGTCGACTCCAAGACGTAGGGGAAGAAGGCCATGATCAGCCCGATTGCCACCCAAAAGCCGACACTCTCGCCGATCACGAGCGTCGGAGCCAGGAGCGACGACCACAAGCTTGCCACCCCGCTGGCGAACGGCTGCCAAGGGTCGGCGCCATTGAGCGCCAGCTTGAATGTTTGGCCGAAGAAACGCCCACCCACGTGCAATAAGATGAAGAAGCCGACGATCAGTGAGTCGCGCCGGATGCCCGAGCGTGCTTTCGGGTGCACCAGAGTCGTCTCACGAATGCGCAGTTCGGGCGCGCCCACCACGAAGCGTCGCACCAACAACGCACTCATCCCCACCAAGCCGGCCACGCTCAGCAGATCCGCGAGCAAACGATATCCATCTCCGATTGCGCTCTCGCCCAGAAATTTAAAGTTCGGTATTAAACCTTCGAGTACATCCCCAATATTAACGAACAGATAAAACATGAACGCCCACACCACCATCGCGTGGAAAAGACTAACCAGCAGGCGTTTGCGCCACACCGGCGTTAGCGCCACTGTCTTGATCCCCGCATCCAGCAATCGCTTGGGGATTACTTTCCAATCCGGCTTGCCGCGTCCCCGGCCGATGATGCGAATAATCCGAACGACTGCGCGCAACACAAGGAAAACTGTGATGACTGCAGCGACGATGAAGATGATTTTTTCAGGAAAAGTGAGCATAAAAGATTAGCAAAAGTCAGTTTACCATAGCCAAAAAACGGCGACTAAAAGTCGCCGCTCTGCTCAAAAACTGTGGTCAGTATCCTGATTTTCTCAATCCCGTGTCACTCTGAGCGCAGCGAAGAGTTTTTACAAGCAATCATTTTCAAGGTTACCCTCGCCTAATTATTCTGTCATTCCGAGCGCAGCTCGGAATCCCTTAGGGCAAATAAATTCTACAGGGTTTAGGACCTTATTTTTTATGCTATTCGTGTCACTCTGAGCACAGCGAAGAGTTTTTACAATGGTTGCCCGGCAGCGCTCGCCTTTCCGCTACCATCTACAATCTGTCTACTGTCAACTGTCTTACGCGCCGCCGGATCCATACAGCGACGGATCTTCGGGCGTTCGGCCGGACGGATCGTGTACAAACACCCAGTCGCCCAGGGTCGCCCAATTGAACAACCAATGTGAATCCGCCACTGAGAGATTCACGCAGCCATGCGATTGCTCAAATCCGAAGCGCGCTCGCCAATAAGCGCCGTGCAAAGCCCGAGAGTCGTCAAAATACATGGCCCAGGGCACATCTTCAAGGAAGTAATAATCAGAACGGTCGGCGGTGAAGACGCCTCGCATCAAGGTCGATTCGTGTTTTTCGTAAACCTGAAAAAGCCCGGGCCGTGTCCATACGCCGGGCAAGCCGGTCGCGATCAGGGTCGCAAACACTAGCTCGTTATCTTCGTACACCGCGATCGTCTGCTCCTGCAGATTGATGTCGATCCAGCGGCCGCCATCAACACCCGCCGGTGCCGTGGTGTTCGGGATTACCAGCCGGGCTTGCCGCGATTCCAGCCACACATCTGGCCCGACCCGGAACCAGCGCAGTCCGTTGGCTTCCGCGATCTCATATACAAAAACCATATCGAAGGGATTGTAGGTTCGCTCGCCAAGCGGAAATTCAAGCCCAGGGCCTGTGTAAGTTGGTTGCAGTACGCCGCCTTGGAAATTTTCCAACACCCAGGCGAAGGTCTGGGTCGGCGTCGCGTAAAACTCCAAACCCTTGAATTGCGAATAAGCCTGGTTCGGCGTAATGTCGCCCCGGCGCATCCATTCCCCAAAATTGATCATGTAATAATTTTTGCCGTCGATCTCCTGCACATCCTGGTAGGTCACATACACCAATCCCCCCTCCATGGTGCGCAGCACCGGCGACCCCGCATGCGCATCAGAAGGCGTGGAAAAGATCGGTGCATTGGCCGTGTTTACTCGCGCGTAATAGAAGGGGAGTTGGGTCAGACTGGGATCTGGCGAATTTGAAGGGAGGATGCTGTTCGGATCGGCTAATCCATACTCCACTTTGACGCGCAGATCGAGCCAGGGACCAGCCTGCAGGCAATCAGAAATTCGGACCGGGAACTTGCTGGGCAAGCAGGTTACTTGGTGCGCAGGCGCAGCAGTTGCAGAGCCGGGGAATGCGGTTAGCAGGATCGAAAGCAGAAACAGGCTAAGGATGATTGATTTCATTGTCGAAAATTATATCCAGTGGGGTTCTCGGTAAATAAGCTTTAACTTAACGAACTTTTTCTGCCGGAAGTTCAATATCGCGGATCGCCCAGATCGCCACCAGATTGAACACAACCGCCACGAAAACAGCTGCACCAAAACCGAGGGCATAAAGGGGAGAAACCACCACGCTAGCCGCAGCACGACCGATGGATGCGGTAGTGAAGAACCCGGACATCATCGTTGCTCGAGCCTTTGGCATAACCTCGGTCATTAACGGAATCGAACTTATGATCAGGAATTCGAAACTTATGTAAAAGAAGAATAAGGTCACCAAAGCACCCGTCAAACTGCTTTGCATTAGCGGCAGCATCAGAACGGCGACCGAGTTGACCACTAACCCAATGAAGATCGAACGTTTCTTTCCCAGTCGATCAGTAATGAGTGCCACCAGTCCTTCCCCACTGATTTCCGCGATCCCCAAAACCACCGCAGCCGCCCCCAGAGCGGCCAGCTTCAGCCCAAAGCTGTCCTCCATCCAGACACCGAAAACAAGATTGATGATCTCATTCGCCACACCAGATAGTAATGTGAAGCCAAGCGCAGCTCGGGCTGCGGGAGATTTTAAAATTGTGCGGAAGTTAGCAATAAAAGTCGGCGGTGTTTTCGCATGCGGCTTGTCTTTCGGAACAGCGAACCACAATATCGCGCCAGCCAACGCCATCAATAATCCCAGTAGCGGGAATGGCGCCATCCATCCCGCTCGCGCGATGACAAATCCAGCCAACGGAATGCCAACGATGTATGCGCCGGACCAACTGAGTTCGGTAATAGTTAGGGCAAGGCTCCGCCGCGAGTAAGGAACCCGGTCGCCTAAATATGCTTGCATTGTTGGGCCGAAGGTAACTTGCCCAATCAGCGTCAGCATCATCGCCAGCACAAAACCGGGAAATGTTGGCCAGAAAACCACCACAGCCGCGCCGGCCATGAAAATAAAAATACCAAGCAGCATGCCAAACTTGCGCCCGCGGCTGTCGCCCAGGGTCGCAAAAAAAGGACCGGCGAAAGCTGCCACCAACGAGCGGCTGCCGATCGCCAGCGTCAAAGTCTCCAATGGCACCCCCAACCCATCGCGGAAAACGGGCAGGAACGGATAGACCATCCGATAAGCAGTCGCGCTGATCATGCGGATGATCGTAAAAAGCGGCAACTCAAAACGCATTGTGTGCCTCAATGATTCTTTTTTCAATTCAGATTCCTTAGAAAATAAGCTTAAACTTAGCGGGCTTTTTCTGCGGGAAGCTCTATGTCGCGGATCGCCCACATCGCAAGCAGGTTGAACACAACCGCCACAAGAACGGCCGCTACAAATCCGAACCCATACAGCGGGGAAACGACCACGCTCGCCGCCGCCCGCCCGATCGAGGCGGTAGTAAAGAATCCCGACATCATCGTTGCCCGTGCCGCCGGCATGACCTCGGTCATCAACGGAATTGCACTGACGATGAGGAATTCGAAGCTGATGTAAAAAAGGAACAATGCAACCAACGCCCCCGTCAAACTGCTTTGCATCAAAGGCAGCATCAAAACGGCAGCTGAGTTGACCACTAACCCAATGAAGATCGAACGTTTCTTTCCCAGCCGATCAGTAATGAGTGCTACCAGCCCCTCTCCGCTTATCTCAGCAATTCCCAAAACGGCCGCAGCCGCACCCAAAGCCGCCAGCTTCAGTCCGAAACTATCTTCCATCCAAACACCGAAAACAAGATTGATGATCTCATTTGCAATACAGGAAAGTAATGTGAACCCAAGTGCAGCCTTAGCAGCCGGGGATTTTAGGATTGCACGAAAGTTGGAAATAAAGGTCGGCGGTGCAGATGTGTGAACACGATCATTCGGAATTCGGATGTAGAGGAGCGCGCCCGCAAGGAAAATCAGCAAACCCAATAAAGGGAACGGAGCTATCCATCCGTAACGAGCGATCACCCATCCGACGAGGGGAATTCCGAGAATGTATGCCCCCGACCAACTGAGTTCCGTGATGGTGATGGCAAAACTCCGCCGCGCGTAAGGCACGCGATCACCCATGTAGGCTTGCATAGATGGGTCAAACGTCACTTTGCCTATCGTCGTAAACATCATCGCCAACACAAATCCAAAAAATGTTGGCCAAAAAACCACGATGGCTGTGCCCGCGATAAAAAGCCCAATGCCCACTAGCATGCCGGTTTTACGTCCGCGGCTGTCGGCCAGCGTCGCAAAGAATGGGCCGGCAAAAGCCGCTACCAGCGAACGGCTTCCAATTGCCAGCGTAAGCGACTGAACCGGCACGCCTAGGCCATCTCGAAATGCCGGTAGAAATGGATAGACCATGCGGAAAGCGGTGCTGC
>JANWHN010000040.1 GCA_025450445.1 Anaerolineales bacterium
CTTAAGCCTTCACTTAAAAGAACATTCTCGCTCATATCAACCTTCCTGCACGATCCTCAACTGATTCGGACGGCTGCTCTTGTGAGCGGCCGTTTTGGCTTGCTGCCGCGGCGCCGGTCAGCTGGTCAGGCACCAGCGGCATGGTGAAGTGAAATGTTGTCCCTTTGGCCGGTTGGGTCTCTACCCAGATGCGGCCGCCATGGCGCTCGACGATCTTTTTGCAGATCGCCAACCCGATGCCTGTGCCTTCGTATTGCTCACGGGTGTTCAGGCGTTGGAAAATGACAAAGATACGATCGGCATGTTTAGGGTCAAATCCGATCCCATTGTCCTTGACTGCAAACTCAGCAAAGAAACCGGATGGTTTGACCGTAATGCTGATCTCGGGAGGCTTTTCCGATCTGAACTTCAGAGCATTACCGATCAAGTTCTGAAAGAGTTGAACGAGTTGATTTGGATCGGCCATCAGCTCCGGCAGTTGATCGTGAGTGATCTTTGCCTTTGCCTCATCGATACGTAATTTGAGATTTTGCAATGCCTCCGCAAGCGAGGCAGAACTTTGCACCGGTTCTGGCGCCCTGCCGCGGGTGCCGACGCGCGAGAACGCGAGCAGGTCTTGGATCAGACGCTGCATGCGGTTGGCGCCGTCGACCGCGTAATCGATGAATTCCTTTGCATCCTGATCGAGCTTGTCGCGATAGCGGGTTTCAAGCAATTGCATGTAGCTGGAGACCATGCGCAGAGGTTCCTGCAAGTCATGGGAGGCGACATAAGCGAATTGTTCCAGCTCTTTGTTCGAGGCTTCCAGTTCAGAATTCTTTTTATTCAAGTTTTCTGCGAGCAGTTTTTGGCCACTGATGTCGGTCCAGATACCTCCGATGCTGTGCACTTCACCATTGGAATCTAAAAGAGGGAACTTGGTGTTGAGATAGGTGCGTTGCTCTTCTCCAAATGGGATGGATATTTCTGTGACTGCCGTGTCTTTGGTCTCGATCACGCGTCGATCGCTATCGAGGACGGCTTCCAAAACAGGACCAAAAAAGATTGAGGCAGCTTTTTTGTCGAGAATCTGTGCACGCGGTTTGTTCACCAATTGCTCAAAATGCCTGTTGACGAGTTTGTAAGATCCTGAGACGTCTTTGATGAATACCGCGGCCGGAGAATACTCCACAAAGGAATCCAGTTGGCTACGGACAGCGCGAAAGTCAACCTCGAGAAGAGAGCGGGCTCTTTCTGCTTCGCCCAATCGCTGTGCGTTATAGATGACAATGACGGCCAGCAAAAAAATTACTGTGACTACGTAGGTTGAGCGTGCTAAACCAGGTGCGTACCAGCCTGCACTCTCACCAAAAAAGATAATCCATCCAAGTAGAAAAGGAGCTAGCAAAGTGGTGGCTAGCAAACTGCGGGTACTTTCTCCAACTGGAGTTCCTGATACAAGCAATCCCAGCCAACCAGTTGCAGGTCTATCGAACAAGAGGATCAACGAGAGAACGATCACAAGAATGGCCGTGTGAATTGCCATGCCCGTATAGGAAAACAGGCTTGCGCCGAATACAAGACTGAATGGGTAGCTGATGAACACGCTCAGAGCAATTAGCATTGCAATCAGGATCGGAATCTGCCGTCCGGCGCCATCCAACCTGTTCGAACCCAAAGTAACCGAGCTGAGCAATAGGAAGGACAGCGCCGTAGGGGCAGACATTCGCCCCGGCGCCGAGGTGGCGATGGAGCTCGACTGGTCTGCGAATAACAGTTGATCAATGCCCAGGTTTAATGAAAATGCAATCTCAAGAAGGGTTAGGATGGAAATTAGCAGAACCAGAAAGCTAAGCGTCACCGAAAGACGTCTGCGCCAAGGAGCTTCCTCGCTCTGAAGAAAGCCAGCGAGGCCCAGGAAGATAAAACACAGCGCGGTGTTGGCTTTCATTGAGGAAAGCCCTGGGAGCAGGGTTTTCAGCAGTTCAATATTCAGCGCCCAACCAATAAGGACGAGCGCGCCTGCGGCCGCTACGCCCAGGCTAATTAACGTGAATCTCTTTGGTGCGTTGATTGCCAGCCTCCGAATGTTCCCCTAGGGGACTTGCTGTTTATATAGCATTTCAGCTTACTGGATTTGCAAATTTGCCCACCTAACAAATTTGCAAGCTCACTCGCCCGGAAATGAAAGCTTCCATTGTGAGCGCAAACGATCCATTGTTTGCATGATGTCGAGTGATTCATCCAATGGCATGGTCGTGCTTTCAAATTCGCCATTTTCCAGGCAGCGCATTACTTCTTCGGCTTGGTACAAATACCCGGCGCCTATGTGTGGGAGTTCAATTGTTTCGGGATCTTGATCAACCAATTGGAATGACAATGAACTGAGTTTCCACCACCGGTGTCCTAGCACGATAATCTTGCCGCGTGTTCCTTGGATAACAATATCTTCGATGTATTGGCCGTCTATTCCCGCGGACACAGACGCCATGGCGCCGTTTGGATAGTGGAAAACGGCGCCGAAGTGGGCGTCCACGCCTGTGTCGGTCATTTGCACGTTACTCGCGATTTCTTTTGGGGCTCCCAACAGCATGGAGATGAACGAGACCGGGTAAATGCCGAGATCGAGTAGCGAACCGCCACCAAGCTCAAGATTATATATCCGCCCGGTTGGGTTGAAGGGCAAATCGAGATGAAATGCTGCCCGTACCAATTTAATTTCTCCCATGGTGCCTTTTTTTAGAATCTCGCGCAACTTGACGATGATGGGCAACCAACGAATCCACATGGCCTCCATCAGGAAAATTTTGCGGCGGCGAGCGATGTCGATCAGCTCACCCAGCTGACGAGCGCTGAGGGTAAAGGGTTTCTCGCATAGCACCGCCTTCCCAGCTTCGAGGGAGAGCTTTGCCTGCGGGTAATGGAGCTGATTTGGGGAAGAGATGTAGACGATATCAATCGCCGGGTCTGCGACCATTTCTTCAAGAGATGAGTAAACCTTGCCGCTAAATTGCCTGACAAGCACATCAGCCGACTGACGCGTGCGCGAATAAACGCCATAGATCTTTGCGCGTGGGGATTCAGTAAGATCGCGGGCCAGGTTGCGGGCCATGGCCCCCGCCGCGACGAACCCCCAATTGTAGGTTTTTGTTTTCGGCATTTGGGCGATGATAACGCCCTATTCGATAAGGAACATCTGGATCTTAGCGAAGTCAACCGCGGTTAAGTCGACCTGTGGAGTGCTCGTTACTGTGAGGTTGCTAAGCCATTCTTCTTGAACGCCAGCTTCTGCCCAGACGAGATCCATGACGCGAGTGTGATTGCTACTGCCCGCGGGCGCGCCGCCGATGCGCCATTGTTCAGCGATTGGCAGCACGTCGCGCACGCGCATGACACTGCCGCTCGGAAACCCTTCCTGGCTCATCACCATTGCAGCGTATGCCCAATCTTCGGGATTGTCGCCAAGGAGCGATTTCGGCACGCGGATTGTGATCTTGCGCTGACCTGGATCGGTGAGGATCTGGAATTCGCTGCTCGTGGCGACCTGCTCAATGCCGTCGGCGGTGAGCGCGTAGATGCCCGGGGTCCAGCCTTCGGCGTGAATGGCGAAGTCCCAGGCAAAGCCCTCGGCGAGAGTCAGATTGCGGCCAGGAAGCAAGGCGGCCCCACCCTCGCCGTCATGATCCCGATCAACGTAAATATCGAAAGTTTGAAGAGCAAGCCCATTTGGCGAGCCCCACGGATTATCGACCGGGCCGCGCATCACAAATTTGAAAACAACATTCTCTTCCTCGACACCGATCTGGAAATTGAGGATGTCAAAATTTCCGGCGTCGAATACCGCATCTTGCGGATAGGTGTAGGTGCCGGGGCCATGATCGTCGCCCCAGGGGTCAGTTACCTCGAGCAGAACTGTCATGGTGCCAAGATCGGGAACGACAAGCTGGGCGGGGCCCTTCTCTGGTGTAGCTTGGGACTCGGTAAACGCGCGTAAAGTAATGGACGAGCCCGTTTCTAAGTTGCCCAGGTCTTCGAATGGGACTACGAGCTCTGCATTTCTAAATTCTCCCAGGTCCACATTTGTAAATTCTCTCAGCTTAAATTGAGTCAGCTGATAGCGAACCACCCAGACTCCGCTATCGACAATCATAAGATCGGCGGTTTCTGCTTCAAGATTTAACCGAACACGAACCTCGGCGGGGAAACCTAAGGCAACACCAGATTCGGCTCGACCCATGGCGGGCAGATTCCCTGGCAACGAGAAGTAGATGCTGATCTCATCTTCCGAAGACGGAATCGCTTCAATTCCAACGAGCAAGCTTTGAGAGTCAAGGCCGAGGTAGAGATTGAGCTTGTCATGGTAAGCAGCTGATCTGGCCCACTCACCCTCGCCAACAAGCCCATCGATAATCGGTGAGATCAAGCCTGTCACTGGCCGATTCGGAATAGCGGCTATTTGAGGAGTTATTGGAATATCCAGATCGGTGGGCGCTTCAACGTTCAATGCCGCGTACACATTCTGCAGCGTGGCGCGAAACTGCTGGTCAAAAGAATCATCGTTGCCGGAATTCTGGTCGGCGCCATACCACCAGAACCAGTCCGAACCCTCGGCGATGTACATTTGCTCGAGCGCCTCGTTCAGCTGTGACTCGGTCACACGCTCTTTGTTTTCACCCGTGATAAATGTTTGTAGGAACACCCGCGTTTCGGCCAAGAGATCCCAAGCTTGGTTCTCTTCTTCTTCGCCGATCCAAGTTGAGAAGTCGTGATTGATCCAGGATCCGGCCCACAGGTCATCGATGGTTTCCCAATCGGGAGCGGTTTCCAAGAATTCACTCGGGGTTACAGTCTGGATTAACGGGTCCGCGCTCAGTTGCAAATACAGCGAGTTTAGGAATTCTTTGCCGTCATTCTCGTAGAATTCCCAGGCATTTTCGCCATCCAGGAGGACCGTCACCAAATACGGACCCTCGGCTCCTGATTGCTGAAGCTGATCGCGAATGGCATGAATGCGGGCTACAAAGTCGGTTGCGGCATCTTCCCCTGTCATGCCAGAATAAGTGAAACCAACCTTATCGGAGATGACCACATCTCGGAACAGAATCGCAAGCGGCTCGCCGCGGGCGCCTTGAACGTAATACGGGCGATAGAGGGTCTCGGCGTCCAAAACTGTGTCGCTCGAATTTCTTTCGAAGCCTTCAAAACCCAGGCTGTTGGCTAACACGCCTTCGTCGGTTGCCATCCACTGAATGCCGTTCTGGCTGACCATGGTGACGATCTCTTGGGCAACAGAGCCCTCGGCCGGCCACATGCCGCGCGGCGGCTGGCCGAAATGTTCTTTGTAAAACTCAACGCCCAGCTCAACTTGAGCTGTCGCATCCTGGCCGTAGATGAATGGCTGGCTGGGCAGCTCGATCTCGGGCAGCGCCTCGCGGGCTAACTGGGAGGTGACCAGCAGCGGCAGGATCGGATGGGCGAACGGAGTCATGGTGACCTCGATCTGCCCGCTATCCTGCAAGCGACGATGTAGCGGAATGACCTCCTGGATCAGCCGCAGATGCTCTGCGAAAAGGTCGGCTTTATCCTCTTCGGAGTACCCCTCACCTTTTTCTCCCAGCGTTGCTAGAGGCTCGACAGCAAGCCAATCGGGATCGACCCAAGCTAAATTGAACAAGACTTGCAGATCGCGGAAATCTTGCTCGCTAAACGCGGCAAGAGCATTCTCGCTGGTATCGCGCTTTTGCAGCAGCTTCTGGTAGCGCGGGAAGCGACCGATGATCTCGCGGTTGGTGTCGAAGAAGCGATCGAGGATGAATTGCCTCTGTTCGTCGGTCAGTTGATCAGCTGGGGTTTCTGCATAAGCCCAGTAAATATCCTTGGCGCCCGCGGCGAAGTCGTCAAGCTGACGGATCAGGCTGGGGGTCAGATTGAATGTGGCGTGGATTTCAGGATACTGCTCGAGCATGGCGGCCATGTCCACGTAATCCTTGGTGGCGTGGACGCGTACCCACGGGCGAACATAAAGATCGGTTTGCGGATCTTTGTAATAGACCGGCTGGTGCTGATGCCAGATGATCGCGAGATATATTGGCTCTTCGCCCGGCGGAAGTGTGGCCGCTATTTCAGTCGCATTCGCGCTCGGCGTGCACGCAGCCAAAAGCAACAACAGGAGCGGCGTGAAGTAGCGGCGTGCCATCGGCCTCAGGGTTTGCGGGCCCAGGCTTTGGTCTCGCGGCGTTTGCGAATCAGGTCCTGATAAAAGGCGAAGAGCGCCCGATCCTGCCTGTCGTCCCAAACCATCGGTTCGCGGCTGAAAACTAGGCCTTCAGAGTCCCGCGAGGTCTTGGCTTGCGACATGCCAACTTCGGTGCCGTAGTAGATGGTTGGCGGACCCGGCAGCTGGAATTGGGCCTCGGCCGCCTTGCGCAGCTTCTCCTTGCTGTTGCCAGCGATGAAGAGGAAGCGATCGAGATCGTGATTGTCGATGAAGGTCGGCATCACCAGCCCGCTATCTTTGAAGAATTCGACATGGCGTTTCACGAACCGCTTGAACTGGCGCTCGTCGTAGCTGCCGTAGCCGAAGGCGCGGCGCACGGCGTCGTTGAACGAGAAGTCCAGCAGCCCATCCAGTCGCCACGAATAATTGAGAAAATCGGCAGGCGGTTCAACAACTTCACCAAAACAAAAGCAATCGGGCTTTTCGGCTTTGACGGCCATTTGGAACTCCGACCAGAAGCCGGGCGCGGGACCATTGGCATGGTCCAGCCGAAAGCCGTCCACGTTGAATTCACGCAGCCAATACTTGCCTATGTCAATCATCCAGTCTCGGGCACTTGCATTTTGCAAGTTGACCTGAGGCATGCTGCGAACACCGAAAAATGTGCGATAGCCAATTTCGGAATCGTCGAAGATAAAACGTTCCCTCAGCGAGCTCGATGGATTGTTTAACGCTTCCACAAATTCCGGGTGCTCGTTCGAGGTGTGGTTCGCGACCAGATCCAGGATGATGCGAATGCCGCGTTTGTGAGCGGCTTCAACCAGCGAATGCATCGCTTCATCGCCGCCAAGGTGCTCGGCGACGTGATAGTAGTCGGTGACATCGTAGCCGTGATAGCTGGTGCTCGGCCAGGTGGGGCTCAGCCAGATCGCGGTGGCGCCGAGTTCGGCAATATAATAGAGCTTGTCGAGCACACCCCAAAGCGTGCCACCCATTACGCCACGAATATTGTCCGGGTCTACCCAATCGCGGCCGTCGCCAGGATAAAAGCGGTCGACGAAAATATGATAGATCACCGACTCGCGCGCCCACACTGGAACTTCGAACATGCCCAACTGATAGGCGAAGGTGCCGCCCTTGCTTGAGCCGTTGTGATTGAGAGCAGGCAGCGGCTTGCCCGCAAAGTGTGCGGCGGTGGCGATCTCTTGTTGATGCTTGGGATCCGGCCAATCGGCGAAAACCTCTTCGCTGCCCTCGGCCCAGGCGCCGATACGATAGCGCACCAGAGTTCCTTCCGCCTGCGGCGGGATCTCGCCGCGCCACGTCTCGGTATAGCCCCAGGTCAGCGTATTCCAATCCACATGAGCATGAGCAAGCTCGGCTACGCGGCCATTGGTTGGTTTACCAAAATTGCCGCTGGGATAGCTGCCGTCGATCGTGTAATAGACAGCCACGCGGCTTACGTCGAGGTCGGGACCGACCAGGACTGAGAGGGTAACAGGCTTGTCGGGCAGCGGCCGCAGCGGCCAAATGGCATAGTTGTGCTGCAGCCCGCGGTGGTGGGCGCGATAATGGATAAGCTTCAGCTCATCGGTGATCAGCGTTCCAAAAATAAAATCTTCCATATGTCCTTTTACTGATTCAAAAGAGGGTTTACCCTTTGACTGCACCGACGGTCAGGCCACTGACTATGTAATCTTGCAAGAGCAGATAGATAACTACAGTGGGAACTGCGCCGATGATCGCGCCGGCGGCGAACACGCCCCATTGCTGTTGGAAATTCTCGGTAACGAAGAGGTACAAGCCAACCATCAGGGTGAACTGCTCGGTGCTGCGCAAGAGCACGTTGGCCAGAATAAATTCATTGAACGTACCGACAAAAACCAACACGCCGACCACCGCCAAGACTGGGCGCACAAGCGGGAATATCAGTTTCCAAAATGTTTGCCAATGCGTGGCGCCGTCCACGGCTGCAGACTCGTCGATGTCGCGCGGGATCGAATCGAAGTAGCCTTTCATCAACCAGATATTTATGCCCATTTGCGCGCCAAGATAGACAAGGATCAGCCCGCCATGACTGTTGAGACCAAAGGAAGGAAAGTATTCGCCGATTTGGCGCAGAAAAAGGAACAACGCCACCATGGTGAGCAGATTGGGGAAGACCTGAATCAGCAGAATAGTCACCAGCAGCGGTTGGCGGCCGCGGAAACGAAAGCGCGAGAATGCGTAAGCTGTGAGCGCGGTGATGAATACCGAAAGGACAGATGTGATCGTGGCGATCTTTACCGAATTCCACATCCACAGCCAGAATGGATGCAGCGGGTTATTGAGTAGCTCCTCAAAATTTGCTAAAGATGCGTTTGGCGGAACCAGCGATTGGTTGGCCATATTGCTACTCGGGTTGAAGGCAGCCGAGACGATCCAAATAATCGGAAACAAGGCAAACACCAGCGCCACGATCGAAACGACCAGCCTGAAGAGGTAACCGCGGCGATGGCGCGGCGTTGGTTTGCGCGCTGCCTTTTCCGGCTTTGCAATGGCTTCGATTGTCGCGGCGTGATCAGACATTCTTAGACACCTCTTCCCACATGCCCATGAACCGATATTGGAATAGCGTTATAGACGCAACGATTACAAAAATAGCGATCGTGATTGCGTTCGCGTATCCATAATCCGCGCCGCGGCCCGCCTGGAACGCGAGACGGAACGTATACGAGATCAGGATATCGGTGTAACCGGCCGGCGTGGCCGTATTGGGAATTGGCGGCAGGCCTTCGTTGTACGCGTAGATTACGGAGAAGTTGTTGAAATTAAACGTAAAAGAAGCGATCAGCAGCGGTCCTACCGAGACAAGGAGCAGGGGCATGGTGATATTCCAGAAGCGCTGGAAGACCCCAGCACCATCCACCTCTGCCGCTTCATAGATGTCATTTGGAATGGCTTGCAATGCCCCGCCGCAAACCAACATCATGTACGGAAAGCCGAGCCAAAGATTAACCAATAGAATCCCGACCTTGGCCCAAGTTGGATCCGTAAACCAACCCGGCGACCAGCCAAACCAATCGAGCATGCTAGCGGCGATCACGCCGAAGTGCTGGTTTAGCATGCCGCGCCAAATCAGGATGCCGATAATTCCGGGGATGGCGTAAGGCAGAATCAGCAGGGCGCGAACGAATTTCTTTCCAGGGAAGAACGCGTTGTTATAAATGAGAGCAAGAAAAAGACCCAACGCAAACGTTGAAACAACTGAGAGAAAAGCAAAAGCAATGGTCCAGCCGAATACAAGCAGGAATGGCCCGCGCAATGCGGGGCTGTTTAGCAAGCGCTGAAAGTTCCTAAAGCCAACAACGACCTGATAGCCGGGATTGAGCGAATCGCCAGTTTCGGAAGTGAAGTAACCCTGATCTTCGTCGGCGAAATAAGTAATGCCGGTGCTTTGATCAGCAATTGCGTCCTGCTCCGAATCGTACACGTAGCGCTGTTGTCGCTGGGCAGCCTCGCGGATCGTGCTGATCTTGATCGTTAGCGGCGGCTCGCCAAACTCGAGCGGCGCAAGCGTGCTATCCAGAATCGGCAAGATGTCGACTAATGCGAGCCGAGTGTAGCCCTCAATAGAGACTGGGAAACCATTTTCATCCGCACCGCCAACCCCGCTCGCCCCAGGCGTAGCGGATTGCAACGGCTCGTTGGGGCGGGCCAGGTAACCCTGACCCTCGCCACCAATCAGCCATAGAATAATTTCACCATCATCCGCGCGGTATGCGGCCCAGCTGTAGGTGACCCCGCCCTTGGGAAGATAGGTGTCCTGCTCGATGCGATTGATGGATTGAGCTTTGGTAAGCAGATGGCCGTCGCTGTAGTTAGTAAAAGCGGAATAAACGGTAAATAGAATCGGATAAAGGACCAGAAGCATGATGACCGCAATGGCTGGCGACATCCAGCGCAGCGGATATAGGCGGTCGGATAAATTGATGGCATTGACCATCAGCGTGGTCAACAGAAGGATCGCCGCCAGCAGCCACAGGCGATCGCGGATTAACAACGAGAGCAGAAGGACAGCAAAAGAATCGACGATGGCGAGCGCCGTCAGGCGCAGCGCCATGCGCGAGAGATTGCTTACAGGAGAAGCCAGGGAAGGTTTCCCTTCCCTGGCTTTTGGTGCCCGATCAGTAATCGATCAGTTTGAGCTTTATTCTCCAGCGATCAGAGTACGAACCTGTGCGGCCGCATTCATGAACGCTTCTTCACCGCTTTGCTGGCCGGTGATCACCAGCGTAGTGGCGTTGCCCCATGCTTCCCAAACCGAAGACATTTCTGGAATGGCAGGCATTGGCAAACCATCTGCGCCGGCGGCCGCGAAGGCGGCCAGGTCAGCATCGGAGGTTGCATCGCGCACGGCCAAGTAAGCGGACGGGCGCGGTTCAGCCGTGTACAGAGCCGACATGAACTCTTCCGTTGCGAACACTTCGGTCAAGACAGTTTGCGCAAGCAGTTGGTTCTCGCTGAACGCACTCACCATGAAGCCCTGCACGCCCAAGAACGGGCGGCCTGGGCCTTCATCGCCAGCGGGGAACGAGTTGATTGTGTAGCTCACACCAGAGTCTTTGATGGCCTGCAGAGCCCATGGGCCGGTACCAATACAGGCGACCTGGCCACCGGTAAACAAGGCGTGCATAACATCGTAGTTCACATCTGCGTCTAGGTGACCTGCATCAACCATTGCTTCCACCCAGGTGGCCGCAGCGATTGCGCCAGGGCTGTCGAGGCCGACGTCAGAAGCGTCGTAACCCGCATCTGTCAAACCAAAAACGTAGCCACCGAAGGAGCTCATCAACGGGAAGTAGTGATAGGGATCGTTGGTTTGGATGGTCCAGGCCGTAGTTGCACCGGATGAGGAAGACTCAAGCTCATCAGCCAAAGTCTGCACGTCGTCCCAGGTCGTAGGAACAGTGGGAGCCAAAGCTGAATTGCAGACGAAAGCAACATTCTCTGTGGCGTAAGGAACGCCATATTGCTGGCCCTCGTATGCGAAAGCGGTCAAAGCGGCCGGCAGAAATTCGCTGGCCTTCGCCCCAAGATCGAGCGGGGAGACCAGGCCATTAGCGACCAACTGGCCGAGCCAGTCGTGTGCGCCAATGATGATGTCTGGGCCCTCACCCGCAGGGCCAGCAACAGCCAGCTGATCGCGGATATCGCCGAAGCCCATTTCCTGGACAGTCAGCGTGATACCTAACTCGCTGGCAAATTGGTTGCCCAGCTCATTGATCACCGGGGCGCGGTTCGCATCTGCCCAAACGATCAACTCGGTCGGCTCAGCAGGAACGGCGGTCGGCTCGGGTTCAGCGGCGGTTGGCTCAGGTGCCTCTGTGAGCTCCGCAGAAGGTGCGCAAGCGGCCAGTAGCATGCCTGCGACTACGGTCAAACTCAACAACCAAAACATTTTTTTATTCATTCGTGCAATCCTTTTTTCGCCAATCAGGCGGAGTTAGATACGTTGACTGAAATTCTATTTGAATCGATCTTGGCGACAACCTCCTTTCAACTTCTCCTCGGTCAAATTATTCGACTTCCAGATATTCAAGCATTCCAAGCCTCAATTTGTGAAGCATGCGTTTCAGTGAGGCTTGCTCGGTGGCAGATAGACTCGCAAAACGGGCTTTAAGAGATTTGGCGTGATCCCGGGTTACCTGGTCGCGCAAGCGGACGCCAGCTGGGGTGAGGACAACCAACTGGGCGCGGCCATCTTCGCCATCGTCTGAGCGCGAGATCAACTTTCGACTTTGCAATATATCGATCGTACGCGTGATCTGGCTCTTGGAGCGGATCAGGAACGTGCTCAAAGAAGTTAGACGGCGACCATTTTTTTCCTCAATGAGATTAAGCAATCGGAATTGAGTCGGGGTCAGGTTAAAGCGATCTAGGATCTGTCGGTCGCCGAAATCGAGCAGTACATACACGTCGTGGATCAAGCGATAAGCACTGCTGTTTTCTTGTTCAGTTTGAAGGCTCACATGAATATAGTTGCACGTGCAACTATATTGAATTCTAAAAGAACTACCTGCTTTGTCAAGAATCTTTAATCTCGATATGAAACCGGTTACAGGTCCCCA
>JANWHN010000041.1 GCA_025450445.1 Anaerolineales bacterium
ATCTCGCCCGATTTCGCTTCGAGCGCCTTATCGACGCCCATAGCAATATCGCCTGACTGCTGGCTTATCGCCACCAACACACCGCACGAACTGCCGTCGAAACCATATTCGCTATCCGTGTAACCAATGTCATTGATCACGGAACGGATCAGTTTGTCGAAATTGATCTGGGCTTTGGTGGTGATCTCGCCCAGTACCATGACATAGCCGGTCTTTACTGCGGTCTCGCAGGCAACGCGAGAATAAGGATCCTGCTCCAGGCAGGCGTCCAAGACGGCATCGCTGACCTGGTCGCAGATCTTGTCCGGATGCCCCTCCGTCACCGACTCTGAGGTGAACAGAAGCTTGGCCGAATTCATAAATGTGCTGCTCATTGAAAATATTCCTCCATCAGAAACAAAATTGCCCTTCCGCGCAGAGAAAGGGCAAATGCTTAGCTGACAAGCACCCTCTCATCTTCCAGAACTTTCTGCCGGATTTGGCACCTGCCGCTTGCGCGGGGGTTGCCGAGGTTTCAACGGGCCGGTCCCTCCACCTCTCTGGATAAGTGTGCTCCCTGCGGGAGCACGGGAGTTTGCTATCGCAAACTCCGCGGGTATTTAGTTGTGACCGAGAATATACCACCTCGAATTGGAGGTGTCAATTTTGGGAGAAATTGGCGAGGTGTCGAGTGGTAATTATTCTTCGAGGGTGCTCAGGTCGCCTTCGGGCAGGCCTTGAGCGCGGGCTTTGAGCAAGCGCCGCATGATCTTGCCGGAGCGTGTTTTAGGCAGCTTGTCGACGAAGCGCACTTCTTCAGGCCGGGCGATAGCGCCCATGTGCTTGGCGACGTGCTGGCGCAGTTCTTCGGCTAACTCAGCGCTGGCCGTTTGGCCGGGCTTGAGCAAGACGAAACAATAGATCGCTTGGCCTTTGAGCTCGTGTGGCAAGCCGATGGCCGCAGACTCGGCCACCGCCGGATGCGTGATCAACGCCGATTCCACTTCGGCAGTGCCCAGGCGATGGCCAGAAACTTTGATGACATCGTCGACGCGGCCAATGATCCAGAAGTAGCCGTCTTCGTCGCGGCGGGCCGAATCGCCAGTCATATATTTTCCCGGAAATTTGCTCCAGTATTGCTGTACATAGCGATCGGGATCGCCATAGATGGTGCGCAGCATGGCCGGCCAGGGTTTCTTGAGCACGAGATAGCCCTCTTCATTATCTTTGACAGGTTTACCTTGCTCATCAACGATCTCGGCCTCTTGTCCAAAGAATGGCCGCGTGCCGGAGCCGGGTTTGAGCGGCACGACCGGGGTAGGCGTGATCATGAACATGCCTGTTTCCGTTTGCCACCAGGTATCCATGATGGGGCAGCGCTCTTTGCCAATCACGGTGTAATACCATTTCCAGGCTTCGGGGTTGATCGGCTCACCAACAGAGCCAAGCAAGCGCAGGCTAGAAAGATCGTATTGGTTAGGCCAATCCTCACCGAAGCGCATCAGGCCGCGAATGGCCGTTGGCGCAGTATAGAGAACTGTGATGGCGTAGCGCTCGATGAGCTGCCACCAGCGGCCAGGATTCGGAAACGCTGGACCCCCCTCGTACAAGAAACTTGTTGCCCCGTTTAGTAGAGGCCCATAAACAATATAAGAGTGGCCTGTGATCCAGCCTGGATCAGCCGCGCACCACCAACGATCATCGTCCTTCAGATCAAAGACGTACTTCAAGGTCGTATACGTACCCACCATATAGCCGCCATGCGTGTGCACGATGGCTTTTGGTTTGCCAGTTGAGCCAGATGTGTAGAGAATGAAGAGTGGGTCCTCGGCGTCCATGACTTCGGTTGGGAAGCGCTCCTTGGCGACGGGGCTCTCGAGCAATTCGTGATACCAATGGTCACGTTCGGGCTGCATGGTCACGACTTGCCCCGTGCGGCGCACGACCAGCATATTCTCCACTGATGGACATTTGGCAACGGCTTCGTCGGCGATGCGCTTAAGTTCGATCAGTTTGCCATTCTGGTAGCTGCCATCACAGGTGATCACCAGCTTGGAGGCGCTGTCCGCGATGCGTCCTTGCAAAGCGTCCACTGAGAAGCCGCCGAAGACGACAGAGTGAATGGCGCCGATCTTGGCGCAGGCGAGCATGGCGAAGATGATCTCAGGCACGCGGCCCATATAAATAGTGACGCGGTCACCTTTTTCAACGCCGAGCGACTTGATAATGCTGGCCATCAGCGAAACTTCGCGATTGAGCTTGAAATATGAAAAGCTGCGCTCCTCTTTGCCGTCTTCGCTTTCCCAGACCAAGGCGAGCTTGTTCTTACGATACGTCTTTAGATGGCGATCAATGCAATTGTGAACGATATTGACTTGTGCGCCAGTGAACCATTTGAAGAAGGGCTGTTTTGAATCATCCAGCACCATCGTCCACGGCTTGGCCCACTCCAGTTCTGAGGCCTCATCCGCCCAAAACCCTTCCAAGTCCTTGCCCGCTCTCTTCGCCGTCGCATCCCAATCTTTCAAATTGGCTTGAGCAATGACCTCTTTTGAGGGAAAGAAGACCTCGCCATGCAGCTTAGCCCGCTTAGGCGAAGTTTTTTTTGGCTTGCTCGTTTTTTTCTTTTTGGTAGCCATGCTAGAACCTAATATTCAATCGGGCTGATCTTCTCGAGTATTTCCAAGCTATGTGTGGCGATCACCTGGCGCACCGTACCGGTGGCTCCGCGCACCACGAGGCTGTGCGTGCGCGCTCCATTGGGGAAATATTTGATGCCGTCCAGCAGCTCGCCATCAGTGATGCCAGTGGCAGCGAAGAACACGTCTTCCGAAGCGACCAAATCATCCATCGTGAGCACTTTTTCGAAGTCGTAGCCCATGGCTTTGCCGCGGGCCAGCTCCTCATCGTTGCGAGCGAACAGCTTGCCCTGGATCTCACCGCCCATGGCGCGCAGAGCGCAAGCAGCTAACACGCCTTCGGGGGTGCCGCCGATGCCCATGAGCACGTCGATGCTGGAATCCGGCATGGCGGTCATGAGCGCGCCGGCCACGTCGCCATCATCGATCATGCGCAAGCGCGCCCCGCAGCGGCGCACTTCGGCTTTCAACTCTTCGTGGCGCGGGCGATCTAACATCACCACCGCCAAGTCTTGAATGCGTTTTCCGCTTGATTTGGCGATGGCGCGCAAATTCCATTCGACCGGTTTTTCGACATCAATAACGCCTTTGGCCGAAGGCCCCACGGCGATCTTGTTCATATAGACGAAGGGACCTGGGTCATACATGGTGCCGCGCGGTGCGATAGCGACCGTGGCAATTGAGTTCAGCCTGCCTTCCGCAAGCGGGCGCGTGCCATCGATCGGGTCGACCGCAATGTCCACCTCGGGCGGCACACCTGTCCCTAGCTTTTCGCCGTTGTAAAGCATCGGCGCCTCATCTTTAACTCCTTCGCCGATAATCACTACTCCGCTCATCTCAATGGAATTCAACACCAAGCGCATGCCGTCCACCGCGGCTTGGTCACCAGCCGGCTTATCGCCGCGGCCCATGAAGCGCGCCGCCGATAGCGCAGCTGCTTCGGTGACGCGCACGAGTTCGAGAGCCAGGTTACGAGATGGAGAACGGTCTGCCATTTTCGCTCCTCGACTATGAACCGCGCAGGAAAACAAAGGTGATCAGGTAATAACCGATCGGCAACGCCCACAGCCAAGAGTCGATCCGATCCAAAACTCCGCCGTGACCGGGCAGTAATTGGCTGGCGTCTTTAACTTTCATCTGGCGCTTGATCATACTTTCGCCCAGGTCTCCAAGAGTGGTGAGCGCACTGATCGCAAAGCCCAACACAGCAATATTCTGCAACGTGAACGCCGGATCATCAGGCAGGCCTAGACGGCGAAATAGAAATAACAGCAAGGGAGTGACCAGCGTGCCGAAAAGCACTCCGGCAATGTAACCCTCCCAGCTCTTCTTCGGGCTTAGGCGCGGGGTCATTTTGTGTTTCCCGTAAGCCGTGCCAATGAAATAGGCGCCCGAATCGGCCAGCCAGACCGCGACCAAGCTGAATAGCAGCCACCACTCGCCGTTTGGCAGCCCGCGCACTGACACGAAATAAGACCCGAGCAAGCCAATGTAAAGAATGCCGCTGAGCGTAACGGCAAAGTCGCTGCCAGATTGTTTGTAGCCGCGCTCAAACGCCACTAGATGCACGAACATGGTCAGCATGATCAGCGAAGCTAAAAGCCAGTTGTCGATGGTAAAGCCATGCAGAACGCGCGCTAGCAACAGAGCAACCACTCCGACAACTAGCAGAAGTCTGGATGGTGCATTTCCGCCGTTCTCAAATAACCCGGCGTATTCCCACGCAGCCCTTCCGAGCAGCAAGGCTACAAAAGCGGCAAATGGCCAGCCGCCCAGCACGATCAAAGCGATGCCAATGGGCAGGGCGATCACTGTAACCAACACGCGTTGTCGCAACATGTCGATCAGTTTTCCAGAACGAGGCCGTAGCGGCGTTCGCGCCGCCCGAATTCCTGAATGGCAGCCAAAAGCTCATCGCGGCCGAAATCGGGCCAAAACGTCTGCGGGAAGACCCACTCGGCGTAAGCCGCCTGCCAGATAAGGAAATTGCTAATGCGCTGCTCGCCGGATGTGCGGATGACTAGATCGGGATCTGGAATTCCGGCGGTATAGAGATGCTGAGAAACGACTTCTTCGTCCACATCCTCGGGCTTGGTGCCTTCGCTCATGATCGCGCGAATGGCCTGCACGATCTCGTCGCGGCCACCATAGTTGAAGGCAACGTTCAGCACGAGGCGATCATTATTTTTAGTAGTCTCCATGCCATTGCGGACTTTTTCTTGTAATGAAGGACGAACTTCGTCGAGGCGGCCGATGTGCTGTAGGCGAGCGCCCTGCTTATGAAGTTCGGCTAGCTCACGTTCAAAGACCTCATCGAAAATCCCCATCAGGCCGCTGACTTCATCTTCGGGCCGGCCCCAATTTTCTGTGGAGAAAGCGTAGATGGTGAGATATTTGACGCCGAATTCGACGCAGGCTTCGATGATGCGGCGTAGGTTCTCGGTGCCGGCGCGGTGGCCGGCCAACCGAGGCAAACCGCGGGCCTGTGCCCAGCGGCCATTGCCATCCATAATGATGGCGATGTGCTGCGGGATCTTGTCGGGTAACTCGGCTTTGGGTTTTTCCCGCTTGGCCAAGTTAGACCTCCATGACTTCTTTTTCTTTAGCTTTCCCCATGCTGTCAATTTCGGCCACGATCTGGTCCGTTAGTTTCTGAGTTTCGTCTTCGCCGCGTTTGAGATCATCTTCGGAGATGAGTTTCTCTTCCTTGAATTCGCGCATATCTTTGATCGCATCGCGGCGGATATTGCGCACGGCGACGTGGGCCTCCTCGCCGCGCGAGTGCACCACCTTCACCAGATCGCGGCGGCGCTCTTCGGTCAGCGGCGGCAGGTTAAGACGGATAACCTTGCCATCACTATTGGGGGTGATACCCAGGTCAGATGTCTGCACAGCCTTTTCAATATCTTTGACGCTGCCTGGATCGAACGGCTTGATCAGCAGCTGGCGCGGCTCGGGCACACTGATGCTGGCCAGTTGGATCAGCGGGGTCGGCTGCCCATAATATTCGACCGAAAGTTTCTCGATCAGGGCAGGCGTGGCCCGGCCGGTGCGAATGGCGGAAAGGTCCTCCCGTAAAGACTGGACCGCTCCATTCATCCGCGCTCTGGTTTCTTTAAGGACATCTGCTATCACGAATAGCCTCCTGAAGAAGCTGGAAAATGGATTTCGAATTCAGTTATTATTTGGAAGCAGAACTCATTGCGATTTTACCACCAGCAAGACGACGCTCCAGAGCGAGGAAAAAATGAACGCGGACAACTTCAAGTCGCTTTTCGAATTCCATATCACCCGGAACCGTGAGATTTGGGAGCACTGCGTAACCACGCTGACTTTGGAACAATTCAAGCGCAAGATCAATTATTCGGTTGGGTCCATCCGCAATCAGTGTGTCCACCTATTGAACGTGGATGAACGCTGGTTTGCCGGCCTGCACGGCGATGAGGTGCCAGGCTGGTATATGGCCAATCGTTATAAGGATTTCGACGTCGTACGCAAGAAGTGGGACAAGGTTGAGACTTATATGCGTAAATATCTACGCGCTTTGGACGATAAGAAGCTCAGTTCAGATATGGACGGGATCAAGATCTGGCAGGTCCTGTACCACATCCTCAACCATGGCACCGATCACCGCGCTCAGATCCTGGCCGGGCTGCACGGCTTGGGCGCTCCTACATTTGCCCAGGATTACTTTTACTATGCAGCTGGCCTGCCGATCAAAGTCCACCCGGCCGAGCCAGTTAGCGCTTTCTAAGCGCCAACGTATCGAGAATTAAAGGCGGCAGCAGCCACACGGAAAGCCGCATTGGCATCACCGAACCGAGCGAATGGCGCACAATTCCCAGCGCATCGCCTTCAATGCTTACGAATAGCATTAGCAATTCACCGAGGAACAAGAAAATAAAAAGTCCAGCCAGGGCGACCTTGTCCATTTGACGGAAGCGCACACTAAGAACGAGGAAGGCCGCCAGCTCAATGAGCACCACCCAGATCACGCTGCCGGATTTGGGATGCAGCAAGTCGCCTAAATAGTAGAAACCATCGGGCGTGACGTCGGGGTTAGTAAGGAAAAATGGCTGGCGGTTCTCTGCGAATGCAGTCTGGACACCATTGACATAAATTTCAAACGTCCAGGCAGGGTCGCTGACTAAGAACTGAACGTAAGTCCCGGCTCCTTTTTCTTTAACCCAGTCAACTAAATAATCGATCTGGAAAAATCCGTCTTCATTGCCCGGACTGTTACGTAATGCCAGGACTTCCTCCGTTATCGGCATGCCTCTGGTCTCGAAGAAAGCGAGTCGTTCCGAATAAGGAAATACGCGATGGAGCATATTGTTGAAGAACGGGTTGATCCAGCGGCCACTGGCTTGGGAGGTGCTGCTCTGCAACACGAAAAGCAGACCAAGCAGGCCGATCGTGAGCAGAACGTATCTGCCCGGAACAATTTGTTGCTTTGGCTTTCTACGCCTAAGGAAT
>JANWHN010000042.1 GCA_025450445.1 Anaerolineales bacterium
AAAAGGCGATAGATTCCCGTTAACGAAGTATCGATTCTTCATAAGCGGGAGATTGCTTCGCTTCGCTCGCAACTGCGGGCAATAAACCGCCCTTGGTTGTACTTATACCGACACCCCCTACCCAAGTCGGTATACCTTGATTTTTACCACCATCGTTTGCTGCCAAAAGTTGTAACGGTTGTAACGACTCCACACAGGGTCGTTACAACTTGATTTTTGGCAACTCCTACCACATTCCCCTGCCCTACGGAAACATGCAATCTTGTCAAGTATTAACTCCCCCCTCTTCTTACTTAGTTAATACTTGACAAGATTTGACGGAGATTGCTTTCCCTTCGCTACGCTCAGGGTGCAACTGCGGGACGACAAGTCGTCCCGGACTGACAGGATTTGCCGGGTAAAGATTGGTGACGCATGGACCCATTGATGCACGAAAATCGAGATTTATGCAAAACCGAGAGCGATTGTCAAGGCGGTGCTCAGGGGAGAACTGGACAGAAGATGGCGAAGAGCGCTTGGCGAAGCAACTACTCCTCTTATCAATGTTATAAAATCTCCAAATGGCCAGACTGGTAAGCGTTTCAACTAAGGAAGAGATCTTCCCCGAATATAGGGGCACACCAATCGGCTTACTGTTGGAATATCACAATATGGGGCGAAAGCTTGCGCCGTATACGAGCGCCCAGCTGCTCATCGGAATGTGCATGGACAACCGCAAGCATCTACGCATCCCGGACAATTTTGCCTTCATTATCCGCTCTGGCGGGGCCAACCTGCGGCACAGCGAATTCAAGGTTTCGTATGCGATCGCGGTGGGCGGCGCGAATGCAATCGCGTTGATCGGCCACAACCAATGTGGGATGGTAAACCTGGAGGCCCGGCGGGAGCTATTTATTCAGGGGCTGGTGGAAAATGCAGGTTGGGAGCGCGAGCGAGCCGAAGAGCATTTTATGCTTTTTGCACCGACCTTTGAAATTGAAAACGAAGTGGATTTTGTAGTCAGTGAAGCCAGGCGGCTGCGGGCTTACTATCCAAAGGTGAAGGTGGCACCGCTGATCTATCAGGTTGAGGACGGCCAGCTTTATTTAGTTAATGAGAACTAGCTCGCATCCTGCGAGCTGGGTGCGTAGCCGAATTTAAGGAGGCGGCCGAGGATGCGGGCGGCGTCAAGATGCTGAGCGGCTTCGAGGTGAGACATGGAATCGGAAGACACGGAACCCCCTTTGTTGTTTCATTGATAGTAAGTCAATCTATGCACAGATTGGTCGGTTTAGGGGAAACAAGCTGCATTGTCAACATGTAGGGATGTAGGACTTATTAAAAGTCTAGTTTGCCTTGTTTTCTAGACTAGGAAGTGGCTTGCCAAAAAACAACATTGTTGATTCATTGAATATCTGATCCGTTATTCCTTTTTGCCAATCGCTTCTTAAATCAATTGGAGGATATTTCCGTTTCACGAAATCAGCCAGGCTATATTGATCGAACAAATTATCCTTTATCCAAGAGAGGAATATCTGAAAAAAATCATCCTGCGTGTAACCTTCAACCTCCTCAAGGTCGCTTGCATCTATCAAAGCTAGGGGCGCTATGTCCTGAGAAACAAAGACGTCCTCCTCCCTTAGCTTTTTAGAGATAAACATTTGCACCGCGGGATGCCGGGGAAGGCCCTCTAAAGTGACGATTATCGGATAAAACGTTTTAATCTTTGATGCGTCTAAATTTCCCAATTGCAAATATCCTTGCTTAATATTTGAAATGCATTTTTGCATAGTCCTGGCATTATGGAGAACGATCTTCTCAATATCGTTTGTCAATGACTCTTCTTCACCCTGCCCAGTGGTGCGCTTAGCTTGCAACCTAGTTGCCGAAACCTCAAACAAGAAGAGGGCATCGCCTTTGCGAATAATCAAATCAGTAGATCTATGCTCCTCTTTCTTCACTTCGTAAAGAATATCAACGTGTATATCAAAACTACTCGCAGGGGTCCTTTTAAGAATTTCCTTCATAATTTCTTCAATGTATATTTGAAACAACTTTCCGTGAAACCCCATAAACTTATCGTGCTCCGCTTTACTTTTCTTCTTCAAATAGTCAAAAATGATCCAATAAGCCCCCGTTGTTATCCTTTCCAATAAAAAGGTAAGCGACAAAGGCAAGTAAAGTCCGTTCTCTAATTTCAGCAATGGTGTTGTTTTAAAATCCAAAAAGTCGTGTGTGAGTTCCCTACGGGTCTGGCCCTTTAATCGTTTCTCAAATCCCTCTAGATCATCGGATAGTACAGAAAAGATTCTGGTCAAGATATCTGGGGAAACTTGGGAATCTCTAAATAGAGTTGTCGGCTCTAAAAAGATAAAGCGAGGATTCTCGGGAAAACTTGGCTTTGAAGAGAACTTTGTGTAATGGACAATTATTCCTACGCCAAAACTAAGGAACTCTTTAAGCCCAACTCCGATCGCCTCTAAGAATACTTTTTCAAAATCGAGATAGTCGCTTTCTTTCATTAGGAGTGGTTGCTTAGCAATATTTAAATATAGGTGAGTGGCCCTCACAACGGAAAAGCCAAGCCTTGGACTTTTCAGGTGAAAGGCTGTGAGGAAAAGTTCCTTTGCGACCTCATCGACCACATCATCTTTTTCAAATTGCGTTGAAGTGAATTTATGCTGTCGACTTATTTCGTCGGAAATACCAAGTAGGCTAAGACCGATTTTATTCATTTGCTCAGGAAGCACATCCCCAAGCGGCCCTTGCCTACGTTGGCTATGGAGAATAATTAGCTTGACTAGAATTAGCAGTTGAGCTTGGAAAAAGATTATCGAAGAACTATTTTGAAGAACAATCCGTATTTTGTCGACATATTTTTCTAAAACAAACCCAGCAATTTCTAACTGAAGCTGAGCAAAATCGGCTTTTAGAGTATCTAACCCCCATATTATTTTCGTGACAAAAATAATAGAATTGTTTAAGTCCAAGTGCGGCACCATCCGCAAAACTGCTTCAAAACCCAACTTGGTTCCAAGCACTGTTGAACTTTCGGTATAAACCCCAAGCAAGTGTGAAGTTTTACTGGATCTCACTACCTCATTATATTGTTGGGAAGGCTAGAGCTGATCAATGACCAGTTCTTTGGCGCATTACTTCAAAAGCCAGAGCCGCGGTCGAAGAAGTGACGTCGAGCGAGGCTTCGAAGGGGCGGGCGTAGGGAATTGATAGAAGGACATCGCATTGTGCGAGGGCACTGGCGGCTAGACCCCGCTTTTCGCCACCAATGAGCATGAAAAGCGGGCCGCGCAGGTCGGCAGCGTAGATGGGGACGCTGTACTTTCCTTTGGCGGTGGCAGCGATCTTGAAGCCACAAGATTTGAAGAAGGTGATGGCGGCGACGCTATCAGACTTGGCGGTGGGCATATATTCCGAGGCGCCGGCCGAGGCGCGGGTGACCGTGTTGAGGGCGGTGTCCCAATTGCGCTCGGGGACGACGATGCCAGCCGCGCCAGCGGCGTACAGAGCGCGGATGGCCTGGCCGTAGTTGTAAGGATCCTCGACGCCTTCCAACATAACAATGAAGGGATCCGGCTTTCCTTCGAGCAATTCGGCTAAAGATTGGAATTTTCGTTCGCCAGCCAAAGCGAGCACGCCGCCGTGGCTGTTGCCTTTGGCCAGCTCGCTGATCTCGGATTCGGAAGCGGGACGCACCTGGATGCCGCGTTCGGCGGCGGTTTGCTGAATGCGGGATGCGCCGCGGATGCTTTTGTCCTTTTGGATGTAGACGGCTTGGATCTCGCGGCGATTAGCTTCAAGGGCGGCGAGAACAGAGATAGAGCCTTCGAGGATTAGGGGAGGCATTGCGTGAGTATAAGCAAGTTTTTGTGATGAATTCGAAAGAAATGGTTCGGGAGGATCCTTCGCTAAAAATTGATTTGCGGTTCGGGTGCGGATTTTTGTTTCCGCTCAGGAAGACACGGGAACCAGGACGACTGAGGCGAGTGCGGAATTACAAGAATAAGGTGGCGCACATATAATGACCCCCGATATGGTGATCAACGATCCGGTTCAATTAATTACCGATGCAAGCAAACTGCGGGATTTTGCTTCGCGACTGGCGAAAGAGCTAATGATCGGGGTGGACACGGAGGCGAATAGCCTGCATGCATACCGAGAGCGGGTGTGCCTGCTGCAGTTCTCGACGCCGGGTGAAGATGCGCTGGTCGACCCGATCGCGCTGGAAGATATTTCGGCGCTGGCGAACATCTTCGCCGACCCGAAGATCGAGAAGATCTTTCATGCCGCCGAATATGACCTGATCATTTTGCAGCGAGATTACGGCTACCCATTCGTCAATATTTTCGACACGATGACGGCAGCCCGAATTTTGGGACGCAAAAAGGTGGGGCTGGGCAATCTGCTGGAAGAAATGTTCGGAATCAAGGTTGAGAAAAAATTTCAGAAGGCAGATTGGGGCAGACGACCGTTGACGCAAGAGCTGCTCGATTACGCGCGCATGGACACGCACCATTTGATCGAACTGCGCAACAAGTTGAAAGCGGAGCTTGAAGAGCGCGGTCGCTGGGAAATTGCAAAAGAAGATTTCGAGCGACTGCCGTCGTTGATCCGGACTGGCGATGAGCCGTTGGAGATCCCGGTATGGCGGATCAAGGGCGCCCGCGACCTGAACCCGAAGCAAGCCGCGATATTGCAAGAGCTGGCGCTGTATCGCGAAGCGCGGGCGGAAGAGTCTGATGTGCCGTTGTTTAAGATCGTGGGAGATAGCACGCTTTCCACGATCGCAAAATTGCAACCGCAGAAACCGAAAGATCTGGAGGGTATCGAAGGCATGTCGCCGGGCCAAATCCAGCGGCATGGCAAAGGATTGCTTGACGCAGCGAAGCGCGGGTTGAGCGCGCCGCCGTTGCGGCGTCCGCGTAAGGCAGCTTACGACGAAGCGTTCGTCGAACGGCTGGATAATTTGCGGGGGTGGCGGAAAACGGCGGCGAAGGAGCTGGATGTCGAGTCGGACGTGGTGCTGCCGCGCGATATTATGGAGGCGCTGGCCCGAAGCGATCCGAAGAATCTAAGGGAAGTTGAACCGCTTATGGCATCGGTGCCCTGGCGATTGAAAACTTACGGCGAGCAGATCCCCAAGGCTCTGCACACCAAGCCGGTGAAGGCAGCGCCGGTGAGCGAAGAGACTCAAAGCTCCACCTACACCTAACTTAAAGGACAAACATATGCATATTCGTTTTCTCGGGGCCGCCCAAACGGTGACCGGCTCACAGCATCTGATTGAAGTGAATGGCCACAAATTGATGCTGGATTGCGGGTTGTACCAAGGCAAGCGCAAAGAGTCTTTGGAACTCAATCGCAATTTTCAATTTCCGGTGAACGAGCTGGACGCGGTGATCCTTTCGCACGCACACATCGACCATAGCGGCAATTTGCCGAATTTGATAAAGAACGGATACCGCGGCCCGGTGCACGCCCAGCGAGCGACTGCGCACCTGACGCGGATCATGCTAGAGGACGCCGGGCACATTCAGGAAGAGAACGCCAAGTACATGAACCGGCGGCGGATCAAGACCGGCGAGCCGCTGATCGAGCCGATCTACACCGCCGAGGACGCGGCCCAGGCGGGCCGGCAACTGGTCGAGCAGGATTACGACGAGGCGTTTGAAGTCGTTCCCGGTGTGCAGGCGACATTGGTGGAAGCCGGGCATATTCTCGGCTCGACAGCCGTGATTTTGGATATTGAAGAGAGTGGACGCAAGCAGCGCTTGTGGTTCTCGGGGGATGTCGGGCGGTCGGAGTTGCCGATCGTTCGCGATCCGGTGCTGCCAATGGACGCGGATGCGCTGCTGATGGAGTCGACCTATGGCGACCGCATCCACCCGTCCACGAACCAAGCGCGCGACCAATTGCAAGCCATCGTGAGCGACACGCTGGGCAAGGGCGGCAAGGTGATCATCCCCGCGTTTGCGGTCGGGCGCACCCAGGAGATCGTGTACGCGCTACACCAGCTGGCTGACAAAGGCGACATCCCGCAGGTGCCGGTGTTCGTGGACAGCCCGCTGGCGGTGAACGTGAGCGACATTTTCCGGGCGCACCCCGAATGCTTTGATGCGGAGACGGTGAAGTTTTTGGAGACCGACAAGCATCGCGAAGCGCTGGGCTTCGACATGCTGAAGTACGTGCGCTCGGTTGAGGAATCGAAGGCGCTCAACGAGCGCAAAGAACCGATGGTCATCATCTCGGCTTCGGGCATGCTGGAAGTTGGACGGGTGCTACACCATTTGAAAAACAACGTGGACGATCCGAAGAGCATCGTGCTGATCGTCTCGTGGATGGCGCCGCACACGCTGGGGCGCCGGCTGGTGGAAGGCCAGACGCAGATCAAGATCTTCGGCGAGGTGTACGATCGCAAGATCCGGGTCGGGCACATCGAGGGCTTTTCGGCGCACGCAGACCAGCAGGGGCTCAAGGATTACGCGCTGGCGACCAAGGGCACGGTGAAGAAAGTATTCCTGGTGCATGGCGAAGCTGGGCCTGCGGAGATGCTGCGCGGGCAGCTCGCCTCGGCGGGGATGACGGACGTGCACTACCCCGCGTGGGGCAGCCGCGCCGAGATTTAGTTAGGTAGATGAAAATAGAAACGGAGCAGGAGCAATACAACCAGCTTGCGTTCTATACCCTGGCGCCTCAGGGTCCGCAATTTATTCACCAAAATTTGGTCGACGCCTACGCGGCGCAAACAACGGTCGAGACAGATAAAGCCATTAAGATCACCTTTGCCTTAGTGGGGCTCTACTTGCACATTGAGAAGGGTCAGACTGGCCGCCAAGCACAGATAGCGCATATGCGATTAGCCAGACGACGCAAAGATTGGCCGCGCTTTAAGCCGCCGCTAGAAAGGGGTGCTATCCGGGTTGGCGACGTTTTAGCCGCAGACACTGGTCAGGAAAGAGATGCGATGATCCGGAAATGGTGCGAGGACGTTTGGGCTTCGTGGGAGCATGTGCATAAACAGATCGCCCAGTTATGTGAAAGCGAGTTGGGGATAACTGCGGCGTCTCGCGATGCGTAAACCCTCCGCTATAATCGCAAGTGGAGAGGTGCCAGAGTGGCCGAATGGGGCAGTCTCGAAAACTGTTGTGGTCCTTTGGGCCACCGAGGGTTCGAATCCCTCCCTCTCCGCCATCAAAAAGACGTACAAAAACCGGATTGCCACGACGGCCTGCAGCCGTCTCGCAATGACGAGATCTAATGAAGAACAAGAAACTTTCGGATTGGTTCAGTATTGTTTCCGTGATACTGATCCTGTGGGGGATTGTCTTTGCATTTTTTGGCCTCGGCATTCTTCCCGTACAGAAAGAGGTATTGCTGGAATGGGAAAGCGCGCTTTATGGGGCAATCATGATCGGTTGGGGGATTACGCTGCTGTTTGCGGGGCGACACGCATTTCGCAAAAATGATCGCGAGCTGATGCAGATCATTCTCTCCGGCCTGTTTGCCTGGCTGCTGATCGAAGCAATCTTCTCAGCCTATCTCGGCGTCTGGTTCAACGTGGCCGTGGACATTGGAGTTTTTGCACTTTTCAGCATTCCTTTGATAAAGGTGCTGCGTTCTCCTTCTGAAATCCCAAATCTCTAGCAAGCCTAATTCTTCAATCGCAGGTTAAGAGGACTAATTTGTCTATTTCCATTTTATAATTCGCTAAAATACCGATGAAAACTATTTATCTAGTTCTTGCCGTTGCGGGGTTAGTGCTTCCTTATTTGCAATTTGTGCCTTTTTTACAAGAGAACGGGCTGGACCTAAATCTTTTCGTTGAGCAGATGTTTGCAAATCGAATCGCCGCCTTCTTTGCATGGGACGTGATCATCTCGGCAGTAGTACTGCTGGCATTCATCGCCGCCGACCTACGCCGTCAGCAAACGCGACTGTGGTGGCTCCCGATCTTGGGTCTATGCGCGGTTGGCGTTTCTTTTGCCTTCCCGCTTTATCTCTATCTGCGGGCGGAGGACAAATGAGCACCAGCCGGCTGGAAGCGTTTAGCGACGGTGTGATCGCGGTCATCATCACGATCATGGTGCTGGAACTGCGCACTCCGGAAGGCACGACGCTAGCCGCCTTCACTCCGCTGATCCCTGTGTTTCTGAGTTACGTGATGAGTTTTATTGTGATCGCCATCTACTGGAACAACCACCACCATTTGCTGCGCGCTACGAAAAGTATTAATGGCTCGATCATGTGGGCCAATTTGCATTTGTTGTTCTGGTTATCCCTCATTCCTTTTGCGACTGCCTGGATGGGCGAGCACCCCGGCCAGACATGGCCTACAGCAGCCTATGGGTTCGCCCTGTTCATGCCAGGCTTCGCTTTTCGGCTGCTGGTAACGGCCATCATCAGCCATCATGGACGGCAGTCGGCCATTGCAGGCGCGATCGGCAACGACTTCAAGGGCATTGCCTCGCTGGTTCTCTATTTGGGCGGAATTGCTGCTGCGTTCTTCTTCCCGTGGATCTCTTATTTGCTCTTCGCCACAGTGGCAGTCGTCTGGTTTATCCCTGACCGACGGGTAGAGGGAATTAAGGGGGAATGAACAAAAGCAAGGTTGTAGAGGCGTGGTTTAAGAGGTACGACAACCCGATGAAGGACGTTGTCGTGCGGGTGCGCGAGATCATTTTGGCAGCCGACGAACGCATCGAAGAAACGATCAAGTGGAGCGCGCCGACGTTTATGTACAAAGGCAACCTGGCCAGCTTCTTCCCGCGCTCCAAACAGCATGCAAGCTTGATGTTCCATACGGGCGCTTCCATTCCCGGAAAATTCCCTCATTTAGTCGGTGGCGGCGACACGGGCCGCATCATGAACTTTGCCAACTTGCAGGAAGCCGAGGCGCGCAAGAAAGAGCTAAGTGCCATAGTGAAGGCTTGGATCAAGCTGAAGGACGCGGACTGACCCTTGGCGAGGTACGCGGCATTCTTGCGGGGAATCAATGTCGGCTGGAAAGGGCGGCGTGCGATCAAGATGGATGCTTTGCGCAAGGCCTTTGAAGACTGGGGCTATGAAAACGTAAAGACCTTGCTGGCCAGCGGCAACGTGGTCTTCGAAACACAGGAAGCCGACCCGAAAAGCCTGCGCGCCGAAATAGAAGCAGGCATCAAAAGGGTTTTTGGGATGGAGATCAGAGTTATTTTGCGCTCGGAAAAAGAGATGCGCGCCTTGGTCAAAACAAACCCGTTTAAGGGCATAAAGACAAAATCCGACACCCAGCTGTACATAACATTTTTGTCCACGCCTTCCAAATCAAAGCTCAAGATCCCCTACAAATCCCCGCAGGGTGACTTCAAGATCCTTGAAGTCACAAAAGGTCACATCTCCAGCGTTGTTGACCCATCTTTGGGAAATGGGACCGTGGCAGCCATGTCCATTCTGGAAAAGGGATTTGAGTCAATCATGACTACCCGCAATTGGAACACGGTGCTTAAGGTGGCTAAGGCGATGGAGTAAGACAGGTGAAGCCGACTTTCTTTGCCAAGCCGACAGAATTTCGCAAATGGCTTGCTAGGAATCATGAAAGGGAAGCCGAGTTGCTGGTTGGCTATTACAAAGTCGCCAGCGGCAAAGCCAGCATGACCTGGCCGGAATCGGTGGACGAGGCGCTGAGCTATGGCTGGATCGATGGCGTGCGCAAGAGCATTGACGCGGAGAGCTACAGCATCCGCTTCACGCCGCGGCGGCGGGGCAGCTTTTGGAGCAACAAAAACATCGCCAGTGTCAAACGGTTGATCAGAGATGGACGGATGAAACCCGCCGGGTTGAACGCTTACAAGCAGCGGCTCGGTGTGAAATCAGGCGCGTATGCGTTTGAGCAAAAGGGGATCGCGCCGTTTTCTGCACCACTCGAAAAGAAATTCAAAGCGAACAAGAAAGCCTGGCAATTCTTCAACGAGCAGCCGCCGGGATATCAGAAGACGATGCGGCACTGGGTGGTGACCGCCAAACAGGGGAAAACCCAATTGAAACGGATCGAGCGACTGATCGAGGTTTCGGAAAACGAGAAGAGAATAGATCTTCTGTCGCCGTTTTCAGGCAAGGAGTAGTATTTTAAATGGCAAAGAAGGATTGATCGAAGATCGAACGGCCGCATCACGCCATGCCAGCTAATGTGCGTAAAGCGTTCACAAGTAATAGGCTGATGGGCAAGTACAAGCTGCGCCCTCCGTACCAGCAGAACGATTACATTGGCTGGATCAAGCGAGCCAAGCTGCCGGCAACGAGAAAGAAACGCCTGGACCAAATGATCGCCGAGCTCAAGAAGGGCAATGTATATATGAACATGAAGTGGAATCCGAAATAATGGCGACCAACCCGCCACACAGGATTCGCCACACGCTGGCCTGGTGGGCTGCTCTGTTGTTTTTCGTTTCAACGAGTTTTCCGGTAGGCGCTAGCTTGATCAGCGTGGGAGCGTGGCCACGATGGATGGGCGTAGCTGACGTGATCATCGCTTTCACATGGGTGTTCGTTGTGTTTGCAATTGAGACCCTAACCCGCGAGAAGCCTAGCGATGAAATCCGAAAGAAAAGCTTTACGGTTTACCGAGCGATCAGCATTCTGCCGCTGGGTTTGATCGTGATCTACTTCCTGGCTGGGGATCGGGTGGACTGGGAGGTCTTGCTGATCGGCCTTGGCTGGCGCAGCTGGTTGGCGATCTATGCCTTTCCTAATTGGCTGGAGGCATGGCTTTGGCGGATGCCTAAATAAAAAAAAGCCCCGCAAATGCGGGGCTTTTTTGTTGTATTGAAGTTACGCCGGTACCGGCTGGAACATGCCGTCCAGCACGATCTCGAGCGCCATGGTGTGGCTGCAGCGGTCGCGGCCGACAAAGAATTCGCAGTCGCAATGCCAGCTGCCGTCCTTAAATTCCACCCGGTGAGGGTTGTTGCGCCCGCTGAAATGGACGGTCAGGTTTTCCACATGCATGCGGTCGCGCTCCTCAGAATACTGCCTGGCCTTTTCATACTTTCGGGTCATTCCGGTATCCATCGCACTCGCTCCTTTTGTGGTGGAATAAAAAAAAAGCACGCGCGTTTGCGCGTGCTTTTTGGTTTACCTGCCGGCTACCTTCTTGAAAGCCGCAACTCTCATAAAGAGGCTTTCTCCATGGCACAAGTATAGTACAAGCGAAAAACTCAGTCAACCTACGCTCACTAAACGACTGGTATACCCTCCAGCTTATCCTGCCTAGCCCCGCCCTTGCCGACCACCAGCACCGGGGCGCGCCCGGTTTGGACCAGCCGCAGCGGCTCGCCGATCTCAAATTCGCTGGTGCGGTATTGGTTGCGCGTTCCGATGAAAAAGCGTTTGCGCTTCTTTAGCCGCTGGATCAGGCTGGGGCGATCGAGCAGGACGGTATCAGACCAAGTAGGCCCGCGGCGCTCGTAGGCTCGCACCCAAGCCAGCCTGCCATCGGTGCCAAAGTGGGCGGCTTCGATAACGCCGTCGGCTTTCTTGTTGCGTCTTTTTTGGCGGAAAGTGAGCATGAAAAGTCGGGGCGGCCGGATTCGAACCGACGACCACCGCGTCCCAAACGCGGTGCGCTACCGGGCTGCGCTACGCCCCGAGGACTGTGAGTATACTCGCTGGCTTTGAGCGCGGTCAAGATGAAGGATGGAATACACTATACTGAATCGGCGTTAACGTCAGAGAATTTCGCATGATCCCACTCCGCGATACAAATCGATCGGCCAACTTTCCAGTGATGAACTGGCTGATCTTGATCGCCAACGCGCTGGTGTTTTTCTATGAGATAAGCCTTTCGCAAGCCGACCTGGTCCAATTCTCCAACCAGTTTGCGCTCGTGCCCGCCCAGGTAAACGATGCGCCGGTCCACTATGCCATCACGGTGGTCACTAGCATGTTCATGCACGCAGGCTGGTTTCATGTGCTCAGCAATTTATGGGTGCTCTTCATCTTTGGCGACAATGTCGAAGATCGCATGGGTCCGCTCACCTACCTGTTCTTTTATCTACTGTGCGGAACCGCGGCGGCGCTGCTGCAGACCTTCATCTTTCCGGACAGCCAGATACCCGTGATCGGCGCCAGCGGTGCGATCGCCGGGGTGCTGGGTGCGTATATGTTCTACTTCCCACGGGCGCGAGTGGTGACGTTGATCCCGATCTTTTTCTTTATCTCGCTGGTGGAAGTGCAGGCGTTGATCTTTATCCTCTTCTGGTTCGTGATCCAGCTCTTTTCCGGGCTGGCCTCGATCGGGATCGAGAGCGGCGGCGTGGCCTGGTGGGCGCACATCGGCGGCTTCTTAGTCGGCTTGGTTCTCAGCCCGCTGTTTTTGCGTCGGCGACTCACGCGTCAGATCGAGTTCTTTTAGCGTTAGAATGATTGCAATGACATCAACAGCGCATCGCAATCTAAAAAGTCAGCGCGCTCATCGCTGGCAAACCTTCTGGCAGATCATTTTCCCGCTAGTAGCCGGAGTTGGATTGGCGGCGTGGGGATTGATCGCGCTGATGGGCGCCCAGGCCGGCAACGTGACCCGCATGTCACAGATCGCCACCGTCGTCATGCTGGCCCCCGTTCTTTTAATTGGCATTATTCTCCTTGCAATCACTATCGCACTGATCTATTTGCTCGGACGACTAATGAACTGGATCCCCCCGCAGACTTACCGCGTGCAGCGCGGCGTGCAGGCAGTCAGCTCGCGGGTGGTGAGCACGGTCGACGCGATGCTGAAGCCGATCATTGGCGTGCAAAGCTGGCTGAGCGCGGCCAATACCGTAATCAAGCGGAGACGATAAATGAAATCTGTTCGCGATAACAGCCTACCCGTCTTGGTCATCAGCGCCATTGTTGGTGCAGTCGTTGGGCTGGGCGCTGGCTTCGTGCTGATCAAACGCGCTGAAACCCGCGGCCGCAGCCAAGCCATCTCGGCCGGCGAAGGCTTGAGCATCGGCCTTCTTGTGCTGGGATTGCTGCGCCAGATAGGCCAACTAGGTGAAGGCGAAGAATAACAACAGAGCTTCCGTCTATTTTTTTGTGCTAAAATACTAACGGGCGTTAGTTTTTATGAGAACGGTTATGGACCTTACAAAAGGACAGATTACTGGCGAGCGCGTCCAGGACGCGGCTTTCCGTCTGTTTGTGGCCCGGGGATATCACGGTACCTCGATGCGAGATATCGCCAATGCCAGCGGATTGGCGGCTGCAAGCATCTACAACCACTTCCACAGCAAGGAAGAGATCTTCAGGCAAATATTGGTTCGCCATCACCCCTATCATCAAATGATCCCCGCCCTCGAAGCTGCTCGGGGGGACACGGTTGAAACCCTGGTTAACGACGCAGCCAAACACGTATACACCATCCTGCGAACCCGCAAGGAACTGATGCACTTGTTTTTCATCGAGGTTGTGGAATTTGAAGGTCGTCACTTGAAGAAAATCTTGATCAAGGCATTTCCACAAATCCTCAACTTCCTGGGGCGGATCCAAAAAGCAAGAGGCGAATTGCGCCCGATCCCACCTACCAGCATTTTGCTCACCTTGGTTGGCATAGTGCTCTCGCAATGGATGATGGAAGCCGCGTTTTTCAAGAATATCCCAATGCCGGTCGCCTCCAATCATTTTGAAAATTCAATTGACATTTATTTGCACGGCATTCTTGCGCCAGAAAGATAGGAGCAATATGTCAGCACAGCTAGCGATCCAAGCCCAAGGAGTTCAAAAACGGTATGGGCACATCAGTGCCCTGAAGGGCGTCGACCTGACCGTTACCGAGGGCCAGATCTTCGGGCTGATTGGCGCCAATGGGGCCGGTAAGAGCACCTTCATTAAGTTATTGGTGGGTGCGGCCAAGGCTGACAAGGGAAGCCTGCAGGTGCTCGGCTTTGACCCGCGCCGCCACAAAGCCGCGTTGCGCCAGGAGATCGGTTACATGCCCCAGGCACCGGCGCTTTACGAGGATCTCACCGCCGCCGAAAACCTGCGCTTCTTTGGCCGGGCGCATGGAATGAAGAATCTCAATGAACAAGTTGAGACGACGCTGGATTTTGTCGAGCTGAGCCAGCGTGCTGACGACCCGGTCAACACGCTCTCGGGTGGGATGAAGCAGCGCGTTTCGCTAGGTTGCGCGCTGGTGCACCAGCCGAGTTTGCTTTTGCTCGATGAGCCCACCGCAGGCATTGACTTAAGGCTGCGCTCAGCGTTCTGGCAGCACTTCAAAAAGCTGGCGGCCCAGGGCACCACAATCCTTGTGAGCACTCACCAGATGGACGAAGTGGTGCACTGCAACGAGCTGGCCATTATTGACGAAGGCAGCATCCTAACAACTGACACGCCGCAAAACTTGCTTCAGCAAGGTCAGGCTGAAGCGCGCGTGTGGCGAGGCGGCCAGATGGAAAAGCACGCACTGCAGGACTATCCGGTTGACCTGCCGAAGGCTTTACACGCATACGGCCTTGACCCTCAGATCGACCGGATCGAATTGGAAGCCAATACCCTGGAACGAATCGTCCTGGGCCTAATTGAAAAAGCCGCACGCCTATCAGGAGGTAAATAATGTTTGCTTCCCTTCGCCGCACCCTTTCGGTAACCCAGCGGGTGTTGAGTCAATTGCGCCACGATCGGCGGTTCATCGCCTTCACACTAATTGTCCCACTCGCGGTTGCGTATGTTTTGTTCATCTTCTTCGATGCGTTCGAAAACCCGATGTTCGACCCCACTCAGTTTGTCTTCCCATTCGGCGCCTTCATTATCCATTTCATCACTTTTATCCTGACCGCCATCGTCTTAGTTCGTGAACGCGTGATGGAGACCCTGACCCGCTCGCTGGTGAACGGCTACAGTCAGACAGACCTGATTTTGGGTTATCTGCTCGCCTACAGCACATTAGCAACGGTCCAGAGCTTGTTAGTGCTCACAGAGTTAACCTACCTGTTTGAGCTCGATTTCAGCTTGGAGACTTTGGCATCGATCTATCTTGTAATGTGGCTGCTGGCCGTGATCAGCATGGCGCTTGGCATTTTCATGTCGAACTTTGCACGCAATGAAGGCCAAGTCCTACCTTTCATCCCTCTCATCCTGCTACCCTCGATCTTTCTTTCAGGGATCGTACTCTCAGTCGACCAATTGCCAGATTGGGCGCAAACTCTCAGCCGCTTCACGCCCCTGTTCTACGCCACTGAGATCTTGCATACCTTAGTAGATAACGGAACTTTAGCAGACGAGAGTGCGGCCCTTATAAATTTGCCGATCTATGGGCTGGTCGTCTTGGTGCTAGCCCGCTTCACTCTGCGCGAAAGCGCCTAGGCGCAGCGGGGTAGCCTGGCAATATAATCACCGCATGCCCGCAAAGAAAGCAAAGAACAAAAAAAGCGCCCCTGAGGCGCTTTTTCTTGGGCGATTGCAGCGCGATTTTGTCATCACCGCCCAGCAGCAGGCACGGATCGATGAGCCGGGCGGCAATCTTCTCTATGCCGCCTCGGCATATAAGCTATGGGAGGATCAACCCGGCTTAGTTGCCCGAGTGGGCAACGAGTTTCCAGGGAAATGGATCAAAGAATTCGGCAAGCACGGTTTCGACACTCGCGGCATACGCGTGATCTCATCATCTACAGATCAACGCCGCTTCATCGCTTACCCGGATGTGTTCACGGCGCGGCAAGAGCAACCCATCAAACATTTTGGCAAGCTGGGCCTGCCCTTTCCCAAGTCATTGCTGGGCTACAAGCCACCGTCCCCACACACGGATCCCAAGCGCGAGCGCGGCTTGCTTTCATTGCGTCCCGAGGATATTCCCAAGGAGTATTTAAAGGCCAAGGTCGCTCATTTATGTCCACTCGATTATTTCAGCCATCACCTGTTGCCAGCCGCGTTGCGCGGGGCGGGCATCCAAACAGTCACGCTGGACGCCGGCGCAAACTACATGCACCCGCGTTATTGGACCGAGTTTCCGAAGCTGGTGAACGGGCTGACTGTTTTTATGGCCGACGAACAAAAGCTGCGCAACTTGTTCTCAAAGAAAAGCGCGGATCTGTGGGAAATGGCGGAGGGGATCGCGAAATTTAATTGCCAGGCCGTGGTGATCAAGAGCCTGACGTTCGGCCAATATCTCTACGACGCAGCCGCGGGCAGGCGTTATCACGTCCCCGCCTACCCCGCCCGCATTGCGGATATCACCAGCGCGGGCAGCAGCTTTTGCGGCGGCTTTGTCGCCGGGCTGATGCGCAAGCAAGATCTGCTGGAAGCTACTTTAATTGGCTGCGCCACTGCCTCCCTGGCGATGGAGGGCAGTGGCGCGTTCTATATCTCGGACAGCTTGACCGGATTAGCCGAGGCTCGGGTCGAGTCTCTAAGGCAAGCGGTGAAGATCGTCTAGTCTTATTCCTTGTGATACTTGAAGGATAGCTTGACCTTGGTGCGGTAAGCCACCACCTTACCTTCTTCGATCTGCATATCCATCTGCACAACTTCTGCAATGCGCAGATCTTCCAGCGACTTGGAGGCCAGGGCCACTGTTGCCTTGGCGGCGGCTTCCCATGATTCGCTGCTTGTGCCTACGAGTTCGATTACTTTGTATACGCTTTCAGCCATGATCAATCTCCTTTTGCCTAGTTAATCCAGGTAACGAAACTTAGCCAAATTTCTCACGCAAGAATTCGACCGCCAAGCGGTCGATAAAGTCGCCTTCGCCGTTCCAGCGTTCTTCAAGGTTCTCAGCGCCGACCAAAGCGCGCAGCGCCTTGCGGGTCTCGTCATCAAATTTGCCGTTTTGCCGGCCTTTGTAATGGCCTGTCTTTTTCAAAATGACTTGTATGTCCTCGGCAACATCAGCAAGGGGCATCAGATCCTCCTTGTTGACTTCCCCAAAAAATAAATGGTGGATCTTGGTGATGCGAGCCAACTCTTTGATCGGATCCGGATGATCATCGACGCGCAGGTCGAGGTAATGGTCGTTATTGCCGCCATAGCCGCCGTTGGCGCGCACCACCAGCACCGCCGCCGATTGGCGGCCGCGGCTGTCGCCGCCCGCCTGCTGCCCGGCATCCAATGCCTGCACCAGCCAGTCAGCTAATTCACCTTCGCCTCCGCGCACCCCTTCGAAGCGCTCAGCCATGGCTTCTACCGTGCCGGCGATCAGGATGTTGCCTTGGGCGCAAAAGCCCTCACCGGCGATGCCGCCAGCCCAGTCGTAGCAATCCTTGCCAGTAAAGGTAGCCGAGTTGCCCTTGGCGTCGACGACGCCAACCTGGCGCACGGCGCGCTGGTCATCGTCGTCGGTAAGCCGCTTGATCGTCTCTTCGGCGCTCAGCCCCTTTTCCATAAGTTCGAGGCCCCGCTGCCCATATAGATAGTTGGCAAAGGATTGGGTAGCTACTGCCCCGGCTTTGGCGCGTGCGGAGCTAACCACCGCGCCAACCGCCAGAAACTTGGATTGAACGGCAACGCCCCACTCCTCTCGGCCTGGGTCGTAAGCAACGATCGAAAAAGTAGCGATTCTAGGCATCTACCCTAATTGTAATTCGATTGAGCGGTTGTTCGACAAACAGCAATTTTTTGAAGAGTTGCATTGGTCGGCGCTGCCCACTAGTAACTCCAACGTGACGCTGCTCCTGCGTCGCAAGCCCTTGGTGAGGGCTTTTTTGATTCCCGGCGTTTTTGGTCGCAACCTTACAGCCTTGCAAGTAGTACCCAGCTGCTATAGGAAAATTACTCTAAACTAACTAAAATCTAACCAATAAACGAGTTCTCCTCAAACTCGGAAAGAGGTTAGAAGAAATGAAAACGCTCAGCACCCTACTCCTCCTAGGCACAATCACCGCAATTATTATAGGCGGGATTTTCGCCGTTAGCCCTGTTTTCGCCGAAAACCAGACCACTTCCCCAGACCAATCGAACAATTCAGCCGAGCCTGTTGCCCCTATTACTGGCAACGCGGCTGCCCAGGCTGCCCCTGCAGAACCCAACGAACTGGCTTCCGCTTCTGAACTGGATGCCCCTGTCGCCGTTGCACTGACCTTCTCGCTGGAGAAGGACACCGCCAGCGCAGAAGCCGTGCAACAAGCTGAAGCCCTAGCTGAGGCCAATGCCGAAGTAACTACGGAAACCGTAGCTAGCTTCGACACATTCGTTGCCTCGGTTTCCACCGGCAACGCTAACCAGATCACCGGGATTTTCGTCGACGGCCTGCTTGCCTACAACGTAAGCGGACAGAACGGCAACCCCAGCTACGTGAACGAGAATGAAAACGAAGTCACCAAATTCGCTTTGGCTGCCGAATATGGCACTCAGGCTTTCCTGGCTCACAACTATCTGGCCGGCGGCGCTTTCTTCACCCTGACCGAGGGTCAGATCGTCAC
>JANWHN010000043.1 GCA_025450445.1 Anaerolineales bacterium
CTGTGCTTGCGCGGATGAAAGAGCGCGGCTCACCGTTTCATTTCGTGGTCACCGCTACCACTCGTCCGCCCCGCCCCGAAGAAAAAGAAGGAATCGATTACATCTTCGTGGGTCGTGATGAATTCGCAGATCTGATCGAAAAGGGCGAGCTACTTGAGTATGCAATCGTGTATAGCGATTACAAGGGCATCCCAAAGGACCAGGTTCGCAAAGCGCTTGACAGCGGCAAGGACGTAATCATGCGTATCGACGTGCAGGGAGCGGCAACGATCCGCAAGATCTCGGCAGAAGCCTTGTTGATCTTCCTTACCACCTCAAGCGAAGAAGAGCTGGTTCAGCGGCTTCAGAAACGTGCCACCGAAGACAACGAGGACCTCAAGCTGCGCATTGCCACGGCCCGCCAGGAATTCAAGCGCATCGCCGAATTCGATTACATTGTGGTCAATAGCGAGAACAAGTTGGACGAAACGGTGGATAAGATCAATGCCATCATCGAGGCCGAACACCACCGGGTGAACCCGCGTAAGGTCAATTTGTGAGCTACCCAGTTTTGGAACAGGGGGAGCCGGAGGAGCCAAGCCAAAGCGAGCCGCGCCGATTTGCACGCCTGCCGCAGCGCAAACCATACGTGATCTACGCCTTATTGGGGGTCACGATCACGGTTTTTATCTTGCAAGTATTGACCAACAACGGATTCTTGCTTCCCAATTTCCGCTGCCCCTATTTCTCGGAGCGGGACTTGCCCGCTTGCTACGGGCTTAAGGTCAACGAACTCATCATCGATGGGCAGTGGTGGCGGCTCATCACCCCGGTTTTACTGCACGCTTCGATCCTGCACATCGCCTTCAACATGTATGGACTAAACATCATTGGCCGGGATCTGGAAAATTTCTACGGGCATTTCCAGTTTCTTGCCCTTTATCTTTTGAGCGGTTACGCCGGCGTAGTGCTCTCCTTTCTACTCACTGCATCACCCTCGCTAGGCGCCTCGACCGCAGTGTTCGGGCTGCTGGGCGCCCAAGGCGTGTTCGCCTACCGCAACCTGAGCATCTTTCCGCAGGCCAGGGCGGCATTACGCAGCATCCTCATGATCACAGTGATCAACCTGGCAATCGGTCTGACCCCGCGCATCGATAATTGGGGCCATGTGGGCGGGCTGCTTGGCGGCGCACTGTTCGCGGCAATAGCCGGACCGGTATATAAGTTGGGCCGTTCTACAGTGGAGCTGCCGGACGGAACTCTAGAACTAAAGTTGAAGAATACAACGCCAGAGAATCGGGTTTACGTGGCCAGCTTTGCCGTGTTTGTAATTTTTACAATTCTCGCCATGTGGCGAGCGTTCTTCGTCAGCTAGCTTTTCTTGCCCGCCTTGGCGTAATCTGGTTCGCGTTTTTCCAGGAACGCGGCCAGCCCCTCTTTATGGTCCGTGCCAAGCCCAGCTATCTCCTGATTGTGCGCCTCGTAATCAAGCACCTCTTCCAGGTTGGGCAGCATCGCCCTGTTGAAATCGCGCTTGGAAAGTCCCATCGCATTCACCGGACCCTTTGCTAACTTTGTGGCCCACTCCCGGGCCATCTTTTCTAGTTCTTCAGCAGGAACAACCGCGTTCACGATTCCCCAATCGAGCGCCTGCTCCGCAGAGATGACTTCGTTGAAGAATGTGGCCTGCGCGGCGCGGCCGAGCCCAACCAGAGTCGGCAGCATAAGCGAGACTGCAGAATCCGGCGCCAGGCCGATGCCGCCAAAGCCGACGACGAAACGCGCCTCCGGACTGGCGATGCGCAGATCGCAGGCCAACACAATGCCCAGCGCGGCGCCGGCTGTGGCGCCCTGGATCGCAGCCAGGATCGGTTTCTCGAGCATGCGCATTTGCAAGATCAGCGGGTTGTAATTCTTGAGCAGGTGCTTGCGAAAAGAAACGTGGCCATCGCCACCGAACTCGGTTACATCCTGGCCAGCGCTGAAAAGCTTGCCGCTGGCTTTCAATAACACGCACCGGACATTGCTGTCCTTCTCTGCAGTTTTTAGGGCGGCCTTTAACTCCGCTACCATCTCGGAATTGAATGCATTTGCCTTGGGTCTGTTCAGAGTCAGGGAAAGCACGCCGTCTTTTGATTCGGTTTGGATCATCGCTTCAGCCACATTTGCCTCCAGAGAACAAAAATCCCCATTTGCATGGGGATTGTAATCAAAAAAATTGAGCCGGTCGGCTAGCTAGTTTAGCGGCTCGAAATCTTCGCCTTCAGTTTCATCGCCTTCTTCGTCATCGTAGTCAAAGGCTAACTCGATCTCTTCATCGGGCAGGCGCACCCACAACATCAGCATCTCACCCTCGTCAGTGCGGGCATTGCGAGCTGCCACAATGGGCGCCATCTTGTTGTTGCCGTCTTCGTCGCGGTACTCCAGCTGGATGGGTTCCTGGCTCTTCCACGCCCGATAACAGCGCTCTACCAATTCCCCGCCGTTGAATGTACGCAGATGCGTGAGTGCTACTCCGTAGAGCGATGGTCCTTCCATGACCCCCGTCGACCAACCTTCGTCCACCAATTCAAACGTCGGTGGCGGGCCTTCAATGATCGTGATCTTCTCGTCCATGTTTTGGCCTAAGGCGCGTATATTACCATACGCAAATTAACGTGCAGGCAAAAGAAATAGGCAATTTGGGGCATCCGCCAGTTGATTTTCTGCGCCGTTATAATCCCGCGTTCCATGTACAAATTGGTCATTCTCATTGAAGCACAAGACGATTCGGCTCGCTTTGATGCCCGCTGGCCGCAATTCCTTGCGCTGGCCGAAAAGATGCCGGGCCTGCGCCGCGAGGTGACTAGCCATGTCGACCGGGTGTTGCATGGCAGCTTGCATCCGCATTTGATGCACGAGCTCTTTTTCGATTCGCTGAAAGCCGCCACCGAAGCGATGGCATCCATCGAAGGCAGCGCCGCGGGCCAGGTATTGCAAGACATCAGCGGCGGCAAGGTGACGCTCTTGCTGGCCGATCATTCCCAGGATGACCTCGCCCACATCAAACGCCACGCCGAGACCCTGGATGCGCCGCCCGGCAACCGCGCATGAAGTCCATCCGTCTGCGCAAAGCCTCAGCTAGAGGCCGTCTCTTGCTGCTTATTGGCGTTCCGCTTTTTCTCGTTCTCGCTGCACTCACCTATTTTTATTTTGTCGGCGGGCGGTCATCAGGACGCTGGGCGCTTTATCAAGCCATCCATACCGACCCCGCCACTTTCGCGCGCTACAGTCTTAAGCCCGGCCAGCGCTGCGGCGACGCGCCATTTGCATTTCCAACCAGCGGCGTGATCCTCGGTTTGTGGGATCAGTCCTATCGCTGGGGTCATCGCCACGCCGGCATCGATATTTTTTCGGGAACTGAGCCAGGGATCACGCCGGTCTACGCGGCTTATCCCGGCTTTCTGACCCGCCTCTCTGACTGGCGATCCACTGTCATCATTCGCATCCCGAGCGATCCGCTAAACCCCGGCCGCCAGATCTGGACCTATTACACGCACCTCGCCAATGTTGAAGGCGCCAGCTTTATTTCAGACGAGTTTCCTGCCGGCACTCACCAAGTCCCGGTGGAAGCCGGGACCTTCCTAGGATACATGGGCAACTTCTCCGGCGATCCCGGTAACCCGACCGGGTTGCACTTACACGTCTCTGTCGTTCGCGATGATGGCGATGGAAATTTTCTCAACGAGCTTGAAATTCAAAACACGTACGATCCCAGCCCCTACTTCGGCTTGGCGCTCGATCACCAAAATAATCCGGATGAAATCCCAATCTGCGAGGGTGAATTCACAATCGAGGATTGGGAATTGGTCGACGCCAATGACTGAGCGCGTAGCACTGATCGTTGGCGCCGGAACGGCTACCGGCCAGCAGATCGCGCGTGAGCTGGCCGCCAACGGCTTTCGGGTTGCACTCAATGACCTACTGCCCGATCGCATCGAAACGCTAGCAACGGAACTAGGCTCGCAAGCCGTGGCGCACGCCGCCGATCTGTCTCGCAAATTGTCCCTGCAAACCATGTTGCAGAATATTTTGGAAAAATGGGGGCGCATTGACGCGTTGGTTTTTGTCGCCAGCATCCAGCCGACTGATTCGATCCTCGACATGGACGAGTGGGATTGGCATCGCACCATCGACCTCAACCTAACCACCGCGTTCCTTTGCATGCAGTCGGTTGGCCGCGTGATGCGCGAGTTGGGCGAAGGGGTGATCGTGAATGTGCTTGCCGGCAATACCAGCATCGCCGCCCCCGCCTATGAGATCGCCGCGGCCGGCTTGCGCGCCCTCGCAGAATCGGCCAAAATTGAATTTGCAGCCAGCAATATCAAGCTGCACACGGTCGACGCAGACGCAGAAGTCGGCGCGCAGGTTGCCAAGATTTGCGCCAGCGCTCTGACCACTCCAGCAGCAACGTTCTAATCCCTTACAATTATCAAAATTATGCTAGTCCTTGGTCAAGGAGTCCTTCATGTCCTCTAAACCTAATAGTCAGATCCTGATCGAGACCCACGATCGCGTCGCGTTGGTGCGCATCAATCGCCCCGAAACGATGAACGCGCTAAACACGGCATTGATGACCGAGCTGATGGACGCGCTGGAAAAGATGGACACGGACGATAGCGTCGGTGCCTTCGTCATCACCGGTGACGCCCGCGCCTTCGCTGCCGGGGCCGATGTCAAAGAAATGGCGGAATCCTCATCAGTGGAATTGCTGCTGAAGGGTCATATCTCGCCCTTCGACCGCATCCAGAAAATTAGCAAGCCGGTCATCGCCGCCGTTTCCGGCTGGTGCCTGGGCGGCGGCAACGAGCTCGCCATGTCCTGTGACATGGTCGTGGCCTCAGAGACTGCCCGCTTCGGCCAGCCCGAGATCAATCTCGGCGTCATGCCCGGCGCAGGTGGCACGCAGCGTCTCACCAAAGCAGTTGGTAAAGCACTGGCCATGGAGATGGTGCTAAACAATCGCACGCTCACGGCTGACGAAGCGTTACGCCACGGACTGGTCAACCGAGTCGTGCCGGTCGAACGCTATTTGGATGAAGCCCTGGCGCTGGCCCAAGAGATCGCTGCCCGCGCTCCGTTGGCGGTACGGCTGGGCAAGGAGGCGGTCAACCGCGCCTTCGAAACGCACTTGGGCGACGGCATAATCGAAGAGCGCCAGGCTTTCTATTTCCTGTTCTCAACCGATGATCAAAAAGAAGGCATGCGCGCCTTTGGTGAGAAGCGCAAGCCAAAGTGGACTGGCAAGTAGCTTGCAATAGAATAAAATAGGTGTGGAGTTTCGTCATTCGGCGAAAGCCGAATAGAGAACTCCAGAGCCCCGCCGAAGGCGGGCGTAAGCCCCGGTAGCTCAACATGGATAGAGCAAGGCACTCCTAAGGCCGAGGTTGTGGGTTCGACTCCCACCTGGGGCACACTGGTTTCCACGAAAAGACGCCTAGACCGGCGTCTTTTTCTTTTGAATTAGAATCCGGAACCGAGGGCCTGCCATGTTAAATATTGATCACATCATCCGCCGCATCAACAAAGAACTTGTCCCCCAGTTTGAAGAAAAACTGCGTGCCTATCTGGCGGATAAGGATAAGGAATGGCTGGTGGAGCAGATCGTGCGCCTCACCCTCGACGCTCACAGTTTGCAGGCTATGGACCGCAAGCTTAAGCAAGAAGTCATTGCTCACAATCGCGCCGAACGTTTGACGAGAGTGAAAGAACTTAAGCTCGATCGCAAATCACTGACCGAGTTCCTCAAGCAACATGAAGGCGATACTCGCGAGTCTTTGATCAAAGACGGCTACTTGCTCGCCAATGCGCCCGAAAAAGGCACCGACCTGATCAGTTCCGACTTCCGCACGCCCAAAGGCAACGAGCTGCTCGTCAAAGCCAAAGACGTCTTGTTCACCTTGCTCTTCGGCGACAAAACCACCAACACAGATTTCGATCGCCATCAACAAGAGCTACTCACCATGACCCTGCCGCGCTTCAAAGCCGAGGCGCTCGATTTCATGAAGGCCGCCACCGAGCTCAGTTCCCTGGGCACCTGGCAGGATCCCGACAGTGTCTCCAACGATTCTCGCGCTGACAACGTGATCTTCGAAGTCGAGTACGGTGAGGTGGAAGGTGAATTAATTGGCAATGGCGTCATCCGCTGCCTCAGCCTGATCAACAACCTCGAAGTCAACGAGCAAATCCTTTACGCCCGCATGATCAACCTCGAGCAGAGCACGCTCATCGAATAATGGCGACCAACGTCCTGTTTATCGGCGGCACCGGCATCATCAGTTCCGCTTGTGCGCCGCGCGCAATTGCGCAGGGCATGAACGTCTTCCTGTTCAATCGCGGTCAATCCTTCCGTAAGCCGGCCAAGGGCGCCCATGTTATTCCGGGAAATATTCGCGAAGACGCCAAGCTTTTGCAGGCCGCGGTCAAGGAGCACAAGATCAATGTTGTGGTCAATTGGATCGCCTTTCATCCTCAAGATGTGCAACGCGACATCGATCTACTGGCTGGACTCATCGACCAATACGTTTTCATCAGCTCTGCATCCGCATATCAAAAGCCTGTGCGCAGCTTGCCGATCACCGAGGACACGCCGCTCGACAATCCGTTCTGGGAATATTCGCGGCACAAAGCTGCTTGTGAGGAGCTGCTGTTGAAAGCTTATGGCGAAAAAGACTTCCCCATAACCATCGTGCGCCCTTCGCACACCTACGACAAAACGCTCTTTCCATTCCGCGGCGGCTACACCACCGTGGCACGCATGAAGGCTGGCAAGCCGGTCGTCATTCATGGTGACGGCACCTCGCTGTGGGTTATGACCCATCATGCGGATTTCGCCAAAGGCTTCGTCGGCTTGCTGGGCAACTCAGCCGCGATCGGCGAGATCTTCCACATCACCTCGGATGAAGTGCTGACCTGGAATGCGATCTACGACATGATCGCCGCTGCCGCCGGCGCCAAACTAAACGCGGTCCACATCGCCTCCGAAACCATCGCCGGTTACGACGCCGATATGGGCGCGGGCCTGTTGGGAGATAAGGCCCATTCGGTCATCTTCGACAATTCGAAGATCAAGGAATTTGTGCCCGAGTTCAAGGCCGAGATTTCCTTTGAGCAAGGAAGCCGCGAGATTTTGGACTGGTACAACCAAAATCCCGAATTTCAAAAAGTGGACGCAGGCTTGGACGCGCTTACCGATCGCATGATCGCCGGAGTGCCAAAAATCGCCTAACTCATAGCGTTTGTAAGGGCGGGGCCTGTCCTCGAGCGAAGCAAAGGATTGAAACCCGCCCCTACTACCAAACGCGTTTGCGAGGAGTAAGGGATGCGGAGCAGACCTACGGACGAAGCAATCCCCAAGATTGGAATTTAGGAACAGCGAAGAATTTTTATTGCGACTTCTTTCGGGAACAATCTTGTTCTGCAAAAATGGAAGACAAATTGTCCTCACCGCGCTAATCCTCTGACGAGTGAGTTTGTCAAGAACCTTGACACCGAAACCTCAATCGGTATAATCCCAATTGACGAGCGTCCGGGTGCCCCCCTCACCTGGGCGCTTGTCATTTAAGGTGGGGTCATAAACAGGGCTCACGCAACGTCCAAGACATATGGACCCAGAAATTCAGTTCACCCAAGTCGAGATCGATTACATCAAATCCCAACCCCTGGGTCGCATTGGGACCGCCTCGCCCAACGGCCGCCCCGACGTGGCCGCAATTGGCTACGACTTCGATGGCACTTACTTCTATATCAGCGGACGACGCAACGAGTCCACTCTCAAGTACAAATTCACCAAGAAGAACCCGCGCGCCTCGCTTGTCATCGACGATCTGGCTACTCGCAGCCCGTGGCGGCCGCGCGGCATCAAGATTTTCGGCACCGTCGATTTCGTGACCCGCGCGGGCTATGCCGGCGAAAAAGGATACATGCGCATCACGCCCACCCGCAAGCGCTCGTGGGGTCTCGAGTAGTAATTCAATTCATCCTGCCCTAATACCTTCGCCTTGGGCGATACTCTTATAATCATCTAGGAGATCTCCGTGGCTAATCCGTCTGCAAAGAAATCACCTTCCATCTGGCTTGGCGCTGGCCTTGGCGCGCTGAGCAGCCTGACCCTGATCGGTTTGCTTTCATTTGGGGACAGCCTTTTCGGCTTTCCTTTCGTTCCCTACGACATCTTCGATTGGATGGCGCGGGTGTTGCCCGGCGCGCTCATTCGCGCCGTCATCGCCACCATGGTGATGGTCATTACTTTCTTTCAGGGCTTTCTACCCATCGGGGATACCTCCACGGTTGCCAAGACCGCGGAGCAATCCATTGCCATTTTTCAATTGATCGCTGGGGGCGCGCTCTTCGGAGCCTTGCTGGTTTGGTTGAACAGCAGGAACCAACCAAATAATTATGGACAGATGGGTGGAGTTTTCCTTTTACTCTTCACCCTCTTCATCGAAACCAGCTTGGGGGCATTGGAATTGCTCAGCTTCGCCACCATGTGGCTGGCGCTTCTCTTTATCGGCTGGGGCTGGGCACTCTCAAAACTCATTCAGCTAAGTTCGCAGAGCGATGTCACTCTCGGCGATCAAGAATTATCGCGCCGTCAATTCCTCACCGTCAGCGGCGCCAGCTTGGCAGTGGCCGCGCTTGGCACCTGGGGCATCGGCCGCATCTTTGGGCAAGGAACGACCTTGTCCGAACAAACCGGCAGCACTCCCGCTCCGGTCAGCGACGCGGATCCATTCGGCGCCGCGCTGACGTCGGGTCCCGCCGCCTCGCCATCTCCGGATGAACTTTCCGCGCGCACTCCGCCAGCTCAAGGAACCCGACCAGAACTCACCTCGAACGCAGATTTCTATCGCATCGACATCAACACGCGCCCGCCGGAAATCAACGCCGGCTCTTGGCGCTTGCGCGTGTACGGTTTGGTCAACACCGCTCTTGAACTCAGTCTAGAAGAAATTCGCGCCATGCCCTCTCAGACTCAGATCCTCACCATGGCTTGCATTTCCAACCCGGTTGGCGGCGATCTCACATCCTCCACCCGCTGGACTGGCGTGCTCTGCAAAGATCTGCTCGCTCAAGCCGGCGTGCAGGCCGGCGCTCTCGGCGCCTATATTAATTCGGTTGACGGCTTCTATGAATTTGTCAGCATGGCCGATCTCAATGACGAACGCAGTATGTTCGTTTACGACATGAACGGTGAGCCGCTCCCCACAGAGCACGGCTTCCCATTGCGCATCTACATTCCCAACCGCTACGGCATGAAGCAGCCCAAGTGGATCGAGACGATCGATCTCGTCGCCGATGAAATGACCGGCTACTGGGTCGAGCGCGGCTGGAGCCGCGACGCCTTTGCGAAGACCGTCTCGGTTGTCGATACAGTTCTCGTCGAAAATGACGCAGCTGTTGCTGGCGGGGTTGCCTGGGCAGGCGCCCGCGGCATCAGCAAGGTCGAAGTCCAAGTCGACGAAGGCGCATGGGCCGAAGCCGAGCTGATAAATCCACCTCTTAGCCCTTTGAACTGGGTTTTATGGCGTTATTCCTGGCCTTACGAATCCGGCCGCCGCACGATCAATGTCCGCGCCTATGATGGCGACGGCCAACTCCAAGTTACCGAACGCCAAGGCACTTTCCCAGATGGAGCAACTGGCATCCATTCGGCCACGGTAAATCTATAATCAAAAGAGAGCCTCTCGGCTCTCTTTTTTTATTCAATCGTTGCAGGAATAAATTGCTCCGCGAGCCGCCTTATTTCCTCATAACCGATGGGCTTGATCACAACTTCATCCGCCAGCGGCTCAAATTCCTTTGCCGCTTCGGCATCCCCGCTTACGACAATGATGCGGGTGTGCCAAAAGCGCTGCTGGCCGCGTACCTGTCTCAGCAGCACCGCGCCGGATAAGCTCGGAAGGTGGATATCGATAACTACAAGATCTGGGGTGGTGAAGACGAGCTGGGCTTGCGCCTTATGCCCATTTTCCATAACCTCGGCCTGGTAACCCGCGTCCTGCAGAGCGCGCTGAAACAATTCCGCGACCAGCGGGTCGTCCTCGATCACCAGGGCATAACGGGCGGCCATGTCGGTTAGCCTACGAGAGCAGTAACCCTGAATTTCACGAATCGATGCATGTCAAGCGGTCGTCGGTTGACTCATCAATCGGCGGTATGGTATTATGCGACCCGCCTTTGAAACAGGCTGCTTCGAAAATTTTGGCATAGGAGAACGACCAGATCAGTACATCGGAATATCGGGTAAATAGAGCCATTCGCGCGAAGGAAGTCCGCCTCATTGATGCGGAAGGGGAAAATCGCGGCGTCGTCTCCATTGAAGAAGCCTTTAAGATCGCTGAAGCCGCCCATCTCGACCTGATCGAGGTGTCGCCGAATGCGTCGCCCCCGGTCTGCCGGGTGGTTGATTTTGGCAAGTTTACATACGAGCGCACCAAGAAGGAAAAAGAGGCGCGCCGCGGGCAAAAGAAGATCGAAATCAAAGAGATCCGGCTTCGCCCCAAGACAACTTCGCACCACCGTGGCTTCAAGACCAAGGCCGCTCGGGGATGGCTGTTGGACGGCAAAAAAGTTCGTGTACGCATCCGCTTCCGTGGCCGTGAACGGGATTATCCCGAGATCGCCTTGGAAGATTTGAAAGAGATTGCGGCAGAGTTGCAGGACATTTCAATCATCGAAGTGGCTCCCGAGTTTGAGGGCCGCACATTGCTGATGGTTCTCGCCCCGAACAGCGGGGCAGCGCCAACAAGCGAAGCCAAGCCGCAGGCCCCACGCCCGGCTGAGGCAAAACCGGTAGAGAAGAAAGCGCCCGCAAAGTAGGCGCTTCATTAGGAGAGTTACGTGGCTGTAAAGAAATTTCGCATGAAGACCCACAAAGCCACCGCCAAGCGTTTTCGCTTGACCGGTTCCGGCAAACTGGTGCGCACCAAGGGCGGCAAGAGCCACTTGCGCCGCCGTACCTCTGCGCGCACCAAAGCGCTGTTCACTGAGATGATTCCCGTGAAGGGCAAGAGCTACATCAAGCGCATCAAGCGCTTGGCGCCCTACATGAGCAAATACAAAACCAACCCCAGCACGCGCACCGCGAAGTAAAGCTGGCAACTAAGGAAATATCATGGCACGCGTAAAGACCGGTTTCACCCGCCGCAAGCGGCACAAGAAGATCCTCAAGATGACGAAGGGGCAGTTTGGCACGCGCTCCAAGCTCTACAAGCGTGCCAATGAGGCGATGCTCAAAAGCCTCTGGTATTCATACCGCGACCGCCGCACCCGCAAGCGAGACCTGCGCGGTCTATGGATCACCCGCATCAATGCCGCCGCTCGCATGCACGGCATGAGCTATAGTCGCCTGATGAGCGCCTTCAAGAAGGCCGACATCGGCCTCAACCGCAAGATGCTGGCGGATATCGCCGTGCGCGATCCGCAAACCTTCAAGACGCTGGTCGAGCAGACCAAAGCCGCGTAGTAAAAATCCGAAATCAAAAAAGCCTGGCAAATGCCAGGCTTTTTTTGTTTCTTGACTTTCTATTTCCTAAACCTGGAACTTGCCGTCTTTGAAGAACAGTTCGCCATCCACTGTGATCTGGCTGTCTTTGCGCATGTCGCACACCATGTCCCAATGGATCGCCGACTGGTTCACACCGCCCGTCTCCAGGATCGAAAAGCCCAGGGCCATGTGGATCGTTCCGCCGATCTTCTCATCGTAAAGGATGCTCTTAGTGAATTTATCGATCGAATAATTGGTGCCAATCCCCAGCTCGCCCAATATGCGCGCCCCCGCATCGGTGTCTAACGTCGTGTTCAAGAAGTCTTCGTTCTTCTCCGCCGTAGATTTGATCACTTTGCCGTCTTTGAACTCTAGATGCACACCCTCCACCTCACGCCCGATGTGGATCGCCGGATATGTGTAGTTCACCCAGCCATTCACCGAATCCTCCACCGGGCCGGTAAAGATCTCGCTCCCCGGCATGTTGTGCGTCGCGCTTGAATTGATAAAGCCGCGTCCTTCGATCGACATTGTGACATCAATATTGGGGCTTTGCAAATGCAGTTTCTTTCGGCCTTTCAGCCATTTGACAAGGCGCTCCTGGTTGGCTTCCACGTCATTCCACATCTTGACCGGGTCGGGTTGGTCCGCAAATGTGGCCTTGTAAACAAAGTCTTCGTAATCCGCCAGGCTCATATCTGCTTCCTGCGCGTAGGCATGGCACGGGTAATTCGTCAGGGTCCAACGCAGTTCGCCGCTGGCGCTGCGCTTCATGTAGGTCGCGAAGACATCCTTGCGCGCCGCTTGGCGAGCCTGCAGCTTTTGCGGATCGGAGCCGGAGAGGTTGCGTGTATTCTCAGATGCGTTCAGGGCAATAAATACGGGTGCATCTTCAAATGGCATCCGGTCGAACGGCGTAATGTGCTTGAGCTGGTCGTCATTGGCTTCAGCAAAAACTATCTCGCCAAACCGGTCCGAGCCCATCTGTATGCTTGGGTAACCGCCCGCCCGCAATACATAGCGCAGGACCTCAGCCGCCAGTGGCTCAGCCGTCATGCTGGTCGAGATCACCACCCAGTCCTTCGGTTTCACCTTCACCGAATATTCCACCATTGTTTTCGCTAGCTTCTCTACGCGCGGGTCAGCCATGTGGGTCTCCTATGCTTGCGATTGTGCTGGCATTCTAAGCCGCTTACATCGGCAGGGTCAAGCCCTATGGTATATACCTACTTTGACCCGCTAATATGATCACCTCGGTTCGCAATCAAAAAATTCAGCAGCTGCGCGGCCTGCAATCGCGCGCCAAGAACCGCCGCGAAGCCGGCGCCTTCGTTATCGAAGGCGTCCGTCTTGCAGAAGAAGCGCTGGCCTCCGGCTGGCCGATCCGCTCCGCGCTTTACACCGATGATCTGCGCGAACGCGGCGATGCGATCCTGAGCAAGCTAAAAAAAACAGGAATTGCAACTGAGACCGTTTCTGATGAAGTGATGAAAGCCCTCAGCGATACGGAAACTCCCCAGGGAATTTTGCTGGAGCTTGAACTGCGCGAACTTCCTTTGCCAGCTCAGTTAGATTTAGTCTTGATCCTCGATGGCGTTGCCGACCCCGGCAATCTTGGCACGCTGCTGCGCAGCGCCACCTCAGCGGCGGTCGGCGCGGTCCTGCTCGGTCCCGCCAGCGCCGACCCGTTCTCGCCAAAGGTATTGCGTTCTGCCATGGGCGCCCATTTCCGTTTGCCGGTGCGCAGACTTGAGTGGCCGGAGATCGCTAAAATCTGTCGCGCGAATAATTTGCACATCTTCCTGGCCGAAGCTAGCGAGGGCCAAGCCTACGATCGTGTTGACCTGACCCAGCCATGCGCATTCATCGTTGGCGGCGAAGCGCACGGGGTCAGTGCGGCTGCCAAAGGCTTGCAGCCAACTTCAATCCAGATCCCTATGCCCGGCCAGACCGAATCACTAAATGCGGCGATGGCAGGTACGCTGCTTTTATTCGAAGCCTTGCGCCAGCGCCGGGCAAAGTCATGAAGATCCGCTCGGTCTGTGCATCCCTTGCGCCTAAGCGCGAGTTGAACGGCGCGCAGATCGCTCCATTAGCCAAGCTCGCCGACGAGGCCAGGGCTGCATTCATCACCGCGGGATATGAAGTGCAAACGACGCGCCTTGCAACAACCCCGTTCGCCCAATGGGTCAAGCCATTAACTCAAAGCCGTGCCGTTGAAGCTGCCGTCGCCGCCGAAGCCGAGATCGCGAAGCACGGGTTCGGCTACATTTCCTTAGGACCGGCATTGCCGGACCTGCCAGAGAGTTTCCGTTTTGTCAGTGACATGCTGGCCGCCACCAAGAATGTTTTTGTAAGCGCCATCATCGCCACCGCCAAGGACGGCATCGATACCCAAGCTGTGCGCGCCAGCGCCGAGATCATCCAGCGCGCCGCCACCCTGGAACCTGACGGCTTTGCCAACCTGCGTTTCGCCGCGCTTGCTAACGTGCCGGCCGGTTCGCCTTTCTTTCCGGCTGCCTATCATGCCGGCAACAAGCCTGCCTTCGCCATCGCACCACAAGCCGCTGACCTTGCTGTCGACGCATTCACCAACGCCTCCTCGGTCACAGAAGGCAGTCGCAACCTGACCGAAAGCATCGAAACGCATGCGCGCGCTCTGACCAAGATCGCCCAAAGGCTTGCGCGCAAGCACGACATTGCTTTTACTGGCATCGATTTCTCGCTAGCTCCTTTTCCGAGCGAAGCCGAATCGCTCGGCACCGCTCTCGAACGAATGGGCGTGCCCGCTATCGGCATGCAAGGCTCGCTTGCGGCCGCGGCAATCCTTACCCATGCGATCGACGCTGCGAAATTCACCCGCGTCGGCTTCAACGGCCTACTGCTTCCACCTTTGGAAGATTTCACGTTAGCCAAACGCGCCGCAGAGGGTGGCTTGACCATCAACGATCTTTTGATGTACTCCGCCGTTTGCGGCACAGGCTTGGACACGGTCCCATTGCCCGGGAATGCTTCAGTTCAACAACTGGAAGCCGTGCTGTTGGATCTGGCCGCGCTAGCTCTGCGCCTAGATAAACCGCTCACCGCCCGGCTCATGCCCATCCCCGGCAAAGTTGTCGGTGACGAAACCAGCTTCGACTTCCCCTTCTTTGCCAACACCCGCGTAATGAACCTCGATGCTGCAGAACTTGGCAGTGCATTTTCTGGAAAAGAAAACATTCTCCTAGCCCCAAGAAAGAGATCGAAATAAACAAAAAGGAGCCTTTCGGCTCCTTTTTGTTTCTTCTTAGCGAGACGCTTTGCGCGTCTTGCGTTTCGCCGGTTGCGGCCTCGCGGACTGCGATCGCCAAACCACAGCCACCGCGCCTAAGCCGATCAGCACCACGAAGAACGCCACGATCGCACCCACGATGGGGATAATGCGCAGAACTTCGTAGAGGAACACACCCACCGCCAGCGCTAACAACGCGCCCCAACGGCTATCGAGCGTGCTCGGGCTCAAACGATCGAACAACTTCTCGCCGACCAAGTGCCCGAAGATCGCCTTGCTAGCCATCCAGAGCACGAACCCGAACACCACAGACAGAATGGCGATGCCAAGTGCTCCGAAGCCGAGGACCGTGCTGACCAATTCGCCCAGCGTGATGATGCCGAGCAAGGTCGCCAGCATGATCACAACCACGATCGCCAAGATAAGCACAACCGGGAACAGGATCACCAAAGCCAAACCCCAGCCCAAGCTCTGCAAGGGTTGTTTCTGGATCTGCTCTTCGACGCGATGAGTCTGAGTCGGCCATGCATTTAAAAGCACCGCGCCGACGATGAAAAGGGCAACAAATTCGCCCACGCGAGCGCGCACGGCTTCAGCGACCACGCTCTGAGCAATGGTCTCTCCGCTTGGCGGCGCGTAGTCAGTCTCAAACTGGGTAACTTGATAGTCGATTTCGCCGCCAACGGTAGCCTGTTCGCTCTTCACATAACCAGGTTCGATCACTTCGACCTCGCCGGGCATATAAAAATCAGGAGTGTCGCTGGTATCGCTTGACTCAGAGATCTGGACCGTTAGATCTCGACCCACATTTCCATTCAAGCGGAATGCAGTGCCCGAAAACAGCATATCTCGTCCAACGCTGCCATCCAGGATGGCTTGATAGCCCACGCTGTACACATTGCGATCAACAATGCTGCCGGATGTCGCCTTGAAGGAAAAACCAGCCGAGTAAATATTTCCGCTTACGTGTGCCGTCGGCCCCATGTTGAGCGAATAGCCGGCGCCAAACACGCTACCGTCAACTAGGCCATTGATTTCGAGGATCTGGCCAGCCATGAAAACATTTCCGGCGACATTACCGGTGATGACGACTTCTTGACCCGAGGCAAACACGTCTCCGTTCACATCACCGTCAACCTGCACCTTGTCGCCACTGATGAAAAGGTCGTTATCGATCACCTCGCCCTGAGCCACGAGACCGTTGCCGGTCACCGTGATACCCCCGCTTGCCTGGGCAGCGCCTGCGATCGGCAAAGCTAGCAGGGCCAGCAACAACAGCGCCCCTCCAGCACGGGTTATCCATTTATTTCTATTCGCGTTGATATGCATCTCTCTCCTTTAGACTTGATTGTCTAACCTTATATACGGGATAAAACGACCGCGGTTACAAGCAATTACTGCTGCACAGGTTGGGCTGCCAACTCCACGCTGTCGATCACGACCCCATCAACGGTCACAAGCTCGAACAGCATAAACTCAGGGTTCACGGTGACCCGCAGGGCCCCCCAATTTTCGTTGTATCGAAACTGGCTCTCAGGCAAGATATTCGTAAAGTCGTAAAGCGCGGCGTGACCGCTAAGCCCTACCGTCAGGTACAGCAGTCCATCCACTTCCAGTCGTTCGTACAAATGATCGTGCCCAGAGAGCACCAGGTCGGCGCCCCAATCCTTGAAAGGCCATTGCATCCAGTCGGTCGATCCATGAAGCCCCGATGAATAGGGTGGATGGTGCATCACTACGACTTGCCACGCTTCTTCCGAATCAGCCATCGATTGATGCAACCACTCCGCCTGATCAGAAGACAGCCCAACTCCATCGGGCTCGTTGGTGTCGCTGTCCAAAATAAAGAAATGTATGGATTCCCAAACGAAGTCGTAATAGCGTTCGTTGCCCGGCAGGGTGAAGTAGTCCAGATAAGGTTCGGCCCCTTCGGCAACCCAATCGTGGTTGCCTAAGCTTGGAAAAAATCGGTTGGTCTCGCTGCCGCGGTTGTACTCGCCTTTGTAATTGCCGATATAGCGATGATAGTACTGGCCGATGTTGTCATCGATCGTTGCGGCTTCCCCATCCTGATAATTATTGTCGCCAGTGGTAACAATGAAATCCACATCCCAACTATCGATCATTTCCGCGACCAGGAATTCGTGCCGCCCGGCCTGCCCATAATCGCCGATCACCGCAAATAGTACGTCTTCTTCTGAGGGCGGCGGGGGCTCGTGTGTTTCGCTCGGCTCAAGAGTCGGGCTGGGCTCGGCAGTTGCGCTGGGGTCGGCTGTGAGTGGTTGCGCGGAAGAAACCTCGGTTAGCGCTGTGCTCGCTGGCGAACAGCCAGCCAAACCAATGGTGGTGAAAAAAACGAACAGGATGAACTTATTCATTCTCACTTCCTTAACGGCACCGCAACCTTCAGTGCGGCCTGGTCGAGGCGCACTTCAATCGGCGTCACCCCGATCCAGTCGCCATCCGCCTGCACGCCAATGCCCGCCGGGCTAAGGATGCGGATAGTTGTTTTTGCCGGAATGCTGTTGATTTTCCGGTTACGGATATAACGACCTGAAACAAAATTTATGACTAGCCACAGGTAATCGATACCTGTTCTTGCCCGCAAATAACAAAGGTTCATGATCCCGTCGTCGGGCACCACCTCTGGACCCCAGCGGATCGCTCTGAAAGAAATAATGCCCACATTAACAGCCAACAATTCGCTAGCCGGGATTTGCATTGCTTTACCGTCCACCTCAACGTCGTAGGTGCGTGTGGGTGGGCTAAAGAAATTTTTGAAGTACGGGAGCCAATAAGCCCATTTGCCAAATTTTTGTTTCCGCTCAGGCGTTGCTTCTTCCATCGCGATCGTTGCCATGCCAACCCCTACGGCTAACAGATAAGCGCGGTCATCCGTCCGGATCACATCCAGCATCCGCACCGAGAAATCGCCAGCCAGCAATCTTGCCGCGCCATCCAGATCGAGCGGCAATTTCAACTCGCGCGCTAAGATATTGCCAGTTCCTAAAGGCAATATCCCAAGCGGAATATTTGTATGCACCAGCGCAGTGGCAACATCCGAAATGGTGCCGTCACCACCCGCCGCAATGACAATCTGCACGCCGCCATCGATCCATGGTTTTAGCCTCGTACTCATGTCCTCAGTTTCGCTAGATTCACAGAATTCGACGTTGCGTCCGGGAAAATGCTTCCCCATCAGGGAGCGTAGCTGCACGCTACTTGCGCTGCCAGCTTGCGGATTGTAAACAACCAAAACTTCTGCGGACTCTTTTGATCGCATGGGTTGTTTGGGATTATAAAATTATTTGTCGCTGGTCTACTGAGACTGCAACTGGTAAACACCACCGCCGCGGTCTAACACGTACAGCTCCCCATTTTCATCTTCGCCGAAGGACGTGATCTGAAAATTGGTCGGGAACAATGAACGCGATTCCCAGGTGCCATCCTCGTGTTGCACAAGGCCAAAGATCTGGCCCGAACAGAAATCGCCATAGATATAGACGCCTTGCCATTCGGGCAGCGCCGCGCCACGGTAAACATATCCACCAGTTACCGAACAGCCGCTGCCGTGGTTGTATTCCGTCACGGGTGGTACCAAGCCTTCCGGCGCGTCACCTTCATAAGGATGCGTGCCTTCAAGATAATCCCAACCAAAGTTTGCTCCGCCCACAATGCCGGCTGGCAAAAAGTCGATCTCCTCCCATTCGCCCTGGCCCACATCGCCAATAAACAGATTTCCAGTCGCGCGATCGAAGCTGAATCGCCACGGGTTGCGCAAACCATAAGCCCAAATCTCCGGCATTACACCCCCATTCACAAATGGATTGTCCGCTGGGATGCCGTAGGGCGATCCGGAATTGACATCGATGCGCAATATCTTGCCCAGCAATGTTTCCAGCGATTGCCCATTGCCGTGAGGGTCACCGCCCGATCCGCCATCACCGAGCCCAATGTACAGATAGCCGTCTGGGCCAAACTCGATCTGGCCCCCATTGTGGTTTGGGTACGGTTGGGGATATTGCAACAAGATCTCTTCGCTGCCGGCATCTGCTACGTTGGCATCGCCGGATACCCGGAACCGTGAGATCACCGTGTCCCCATTCAGATCGGTGTAATGGACAAAAAAGGTGCTGTTATTTTCGTAGTCGGGATGGAAGGCTAGACTCAGCAAACCTTGCTCGTTTCCGCTGCTGCCAACGCGCTCGCTAATATCCAAAAATGGCTGTGCCGCCGGTCCGCCGTTTTCAACGATCTGGATGTCGCCACTCTGCCCCACGACAAACATGCGTCCAGAGCCGTCGCCGGCATGGGTCAGCAAAAGCGGCTGGCTAAACCCTTCCGCGACCAGGTTCCATGTGTAACCAGCCGGGTCCGGAAAGCTCGCGCTCGGCAACGCAGTTGGTGGAACTGGGGTTTCTGCCGGTGCGGAGGCAACCGTGTTGGTGACAACGATCTGTTGGGGAGTAGGTTCTGCTGTACCAAGAGAGGGCACATCCTGGGTTGCCGTTCCGCGATAGCAGGCGGCTAAAAAAATAACAAGTAGGGGGGAAAAGTGCTTAAGCCTGATCAGGTCCTTTGTCCTTGTAATCTGCGTCGACAATGTCGCCTTCATCGATCTTGATCCCGGATTCTTTCTTGGGTTTCGGCTCCAACGCGGTGCGATGTTCAGCTACGACGTCCGGCGGGCACAGCTCAACGAAGATCGTGCTGGCGATCCACAGTACCGCCGCGTCATCCACAACCGGGATGGCGAAATCGAAAGGCGAGATCAGATACAACAACGAGCCAACCGGCAAAAGTTTTACGAGCGGGCTGACCCGCGGATCGCTCATCAACTTCAGCACCAAGCGAAATTGATTGCCGATATCGGCAAAGAAGCCACCGCTGGGCGGCGAAACAAGACGGCGTAGGTCAGGCATTAGCTAGATTTGCTTTCTCGTTGCTCTGCTGCAATGGCAGCGCGATGCTCGGCTACGATCTCGGGTGGGCACAGTTCAACAAACGTATACAGACCCAATCCCATCACGACCGCATCGTCAACAACAGGCAAGAAGGAATCAAATGGGGAGATCAAGTAGATCGTTGCGCCAACCGGCAAAACTTTCAGCAATGGATTGACGCGATTGTCGCGCAATAGGCGCAGGATCAGCTTGAATTGCGCACCCAGGCCTTGCGGCTTGCCTGCTGAGTCCGTTTCTACAAACACATCCGGTTTATTTTGTTCAGACATGTGAGTTTCTCCTCGAATCAAAAGGATTATACCTGCCGTCCCATCTGCAACTTATGCGCGCCGCCGTTCGCCCCAAACATCTCCTTCGGATAAAATCGCTCGGATGCCAAGACAACGCAACTCACATTGGAAAGCATACTTGGCTCTTGCCATCGGTATCCTCATCATCGGTTCCTCGGCCATCTTCACCCGGCTCGCCGACGCGCCTGGCTCGGTGGTCAGCTTCTATCGCATGGCCATCGGCACCGCTGTGCTCGCCATTCCATTTGCGTCTACGTTTCGCGTCAAACGAAAGTTGCCGGCCCGCGGGCTGTGGATCGCCTTGCTTGCCGGCATCCTCTTCGGCCTCGACCTCGCCGCCTGGGCTTCTGGCATTACGATCTCCGGCGCCACGATCCCAACGCTGATGGGCAACATGGCGCCAGTGTGGGTCGGCCTCGGCGCTTGGCTACTTTTTAAAGAAATACTGGGTCTCGATTTCTGGGCGGGCTTAGCTGTCGCCCTCGCCGGAGCATTCGTTGTGATGGGTCTGGATTTCAGCGGCAACTTCGACCTAAACCAAGGTGCGTTGTTCGGCATGCTGTCCGCGTTCTTTTATGGCTCATACATGCTAGTTTCCCAACGCGGCCGAATCGTTCTTGATGTTCTGACTTTCTTTTGGGTCTCCGCCCTGGGCGGGACGATCACGCTTTTTTTCCTGGTCATGATTCTCGGTGATTCATTCACCGGCTATTCGACCGCAACGTATTTAAATTTCCTTGCTCTCGGCGCGCTGGTGCAAGGCGGTGGCTGGATGCTGATCAATTACGCTCAGGGTTACCTGCCAGCTTCATTAGTTTCGCCCGCCTTGTTGCTGCAGCCCGTGCTCACCGCCATGATCGCCGGCCCGCTGCTTGGCGAATGGCTCACTCCCACCGAATGGCTTGGCGGCGCCGCCGTTCTTCTGGGTATCATCATTGTGTATCGCAGTCGCACGCGCAAACAGCCTATCGCCGATCCGATTGCGCCAGCCCCTTAAAGGAATCTTGTGACCAAACAACCAGCCGCAACAAAACCGTCCAGCCTGGATCCGGTTGGTCTCGCCAACCTGCTGATCGTCTACATTGTCTGGAGCAGCACCTACCTCGCCATCCGCATCGCCGTCCGCGAAGGCGCCGGCTTTCCGCCGTTCACGATGGCCTTCATGCGCGCCATCGTCGCCGGCGTCATCCTGCTGGCATGGAGCATGCTTCGCAAAGAGCGCGTTCGTCTCAACCGTCAGGAGCTGATCACCTTAGCTATATCCGGTGTTTTGCTTTGGGTCGGTGGCAACGGCCTCGTCACTTTCGCCGAGCAGCGAGCTGAGTCCGGCTTGGCCGCCCTGCTCGTCGCCGCTTCGCCAATCTGGGCCGCGCTCCTCGAGGCGATCATCGATCGCAAAATGCCGTCCACTCAACTGATCATCGCTTTGCTGATCGGCTTCGGCGGCATCGCTCTGCTCACCGCGCCCGCGCTCCTCACCGGCGTGGAAGCCGATACGATCGCGGTCCTCGCCCTCATCGCCGCTCCGCTCACCTGGGCAACCGGCAGCGTGCTGCAAGCCCGCCGCCCGGTCAAGATCGATCCGCGGGTCTCCTCAGCCTACCTAATGCTTTTCGGCGCGTTCGTCTTTGTAATCCTCATCCTCGCCACCAAGGAGCCGTTGCCCACTCCCACTGTCTCGGCCTGGTGGGCTTGGATCTACCTCACCGTTGTCGGTTCGCTCTTCGCCTTTACTGCTTACGTGGTCGCCCTGCGCCGCCTGCCCACACGTATCGTGATGACCTACGCCTACGTGAATCCGGTCCTAGCGGTCCTCCTCGGCTACTTTATTCTCGGCGAAGCGATCACCATCTGGACGATCGCTGGCAGCGCGCTCGTGCTGCTCGGTGTCACCGGCGTCTTCCGCGAGCGCCTGTCGCAAGGCAGCCACTAGCGCAACTTCCGCAGGGGAAAATCGTATAATCATCTAGAGGAATTAATGGACACAAATCGCAGATCTAACTTAGTCATCGGACTTTTACTTCTCCTGGTCGGCGGCTGGTTCCTAGCCGGGCAGTTTTTCCCACAAATGCTCGACATCCTCCAGTTCGACTATCAGTGGCCGCTGATCGTCGTAGGCGTTGGTCTTTTCTTCCTGATCATGGCCGTGCTGCTTCGCGCTCCGGGTATGGCTGTCCCGGCTTCCATCATCGGTGGCATCGGCGGCTTGCTCTATTACCAAAACAGCACCGGCGACTGGGAGAGCTGGGCTTACGCCTGGACCCTGATCCCGGGCTTCGTCGGCGTGGGCGTGTTACTCCTTCATCTACTCGAAGGTAAATTGTGGCGCGGCTTGAAAGAAGGCGTCGGACTGATGCTCTTGAGCCTGTTCATGTTCGGCATATTCAGCGGTTTCCTAGGCGGCCCCGAAGTCTTCAGCCGCCTCTGGCCGCTGTTCCTCATTGGCGCCGGTATTTGGATGCTGCTGAAAGGCAGACGCAGTTCTCGCCGAGCTCCTGCGACCGAGATCATCACCAAAGAACAGTAGATCTCCAAAGCTCCGTTTTCCTGAGCGGAACCAAAAGTCTTCACCAGACATGGAACCACTGACAGCGAAGGATCCTCCCGATCCATTTCTTTCGGAAACTAGCCCCGATTACAAGGCGGCATTAATCGATGTTTTATCTGTGGTTGCTTTTCTCCCCAGGCAATCCGATATAATTTAATCAGCCTGAACCTGGCGCAGTGCGAACTGCGCCAGACTTGTTTCTGGCTCAAATATATGTCGCACGCAATCGATCAACTCAATCGTCCCCTGCACGATCTGCGCATCTCGGTCACCGATCGCTGTAATTTCCGCTGCACCTATTGCATGCCGAAATCCGTCTTCGGTCGCGATTATCAATTCATGCCGCAGGATCAGCTCCTCACCTTCGAAGAAATGGATCGCGTCGCCCGCGTTTTTGTCGACCTGGGCGTCCGCAAAATTCGTCTGACCGGAGGCGAACCGCTCATGCGCCGCGATCTCGAGAGCTTGGTATCCAAACTGGCGCTTATTCCCGGCACCGAAGATCTTGCCCTCACAACTAACGGCTCATTCCACATCACCCGCATCCAATCGTTAAAAGACGCTGGTCTTAAGCGCATGACTGTCAGTCTCGACGCGCTCGATGACGCCACCTTCATGTCGATGAACGATGTTGACTTCCCGGTCTCAAAAGTCCTCGAATGGATCGATGTCAGCGCCAATGCTGGCTTAGGGCCGGTAAAGATCAACATGGTCGTCAAACGCGGCGTGAACGAGCATGCCATTTTGCCCATGGCGCGCTACTTCCGTGAACATTGCCACGTTCTGCGCCTCATCGAATATATGGACGTCGGCCACAGCAACGGCTGGCGCATGGACGATGTCGTCACCGCCGCCCAGATTCGCGACCTCCTCCACGCCGACATGCCCATCGAGCCGCTCGAACCCAACTCCCGCGGCGAAGTCGCCGAGCGCTACCGCTACACAGACGGCAGCGGCGAGATCGGCATCATCGCATCCGTCTCTCAGCCATTCTGCGGCGATTGCAGCCGGGCGCGCATCTCGGCAGACGGGAAGCTTTACACCTGCCTCTTCGCCATCAACGGCACCGATATGCGCGGCTTGTTGCGCGGCGGCGCTTCCGCCGCGGAATTGCGCGAAGCGATCACCGCCGTCTGGCAGAAACGCGTCGATCGCTATTCAGAATTGCGCTCCGCCCAAACCGAAGACCTGCCCAAAGTGGAAATGTCCTACATTGGCGGATAGTCATGCTCAACGCCGCTAACATTGCCGCCGTCGTTTTCGACCTCGACGATACCCTCAGCTCCAACGACCCGCACGCACACGGTTTCTTCTGCGATTTCGCCGAAACTCTCGGTCACCCACTGGATGTAGAGATTAGGCGCCAAGCCCAGCTCTGGGAGCATCGCTATTGGGCAACATCAGATGATCTGACCAATGACCTGCGCGCCTACGGGGAGGGTCATGAAAATTTCTGGCGCAACTACAGCCAGCGCCATTTGCAAATCCTCGGCTTTAGCGAAAGCGAAGCCACCAAGCACGCGCCAGCCGTTCACGCACACATGCGCGATCATTACAAGCCGGAGTGGCGCATCATTCCCGGCACTCATGAAGCTCTTCAAGAATTAAAGACGGCTGGTTATCTTTTAGGAGTCATCACCAATCGGCCCAAGCCAATTTACGAAGAAATACACTCGCTTGGTCTGGACACCGTCCTCGACTTCTATCTGACTGCCGGCCAGTTGGGCGCGTTTAAACCCCATCGCCAGATCTTCGACAACGTTCTGAAATTCATCAGCGGCACCCCCGAGCAACTGCTCTATGTCGGCGACAACTACTACGCCGATGTCCTTGGTGCGCGCAACGCCGGTATCCAAGCCGTCCTTCTAAATTGGCACGGCCTCTACACCGACTTGGATTGCCCAGAAATAAAACAGTTATCCGAGCTCATCGCTCTGCTCCAACTCCAAACCGCCTAACCTTATGGCCAGTTCTCACGCTTCGCGCTTGCCGCGCGAATTTTTTGCTCAGCCCACGCTAAAAGTTGCCCGTCAGTTGCTCGGTTGCACCCTAGTCCATGTCGACAAGATCAACGGCAAGCCGCGCCGCATCGCCGGCATCATTACTGAAACCGAAGCCTAGTGCGGCGAAGAGGATCTCGGCTGCCACGCCAAGGCCGGCAGGACTCCGCGCACCTCAGTCATGTATGGCCCGCCCGGGCACGCCTACGTCTACTTCACCTATGGCAATCATTGGCTCTTCAACTGCATCACCCGCGCCGAAGGCGAGCCGCAAGCCGTGCTGATCCGCGCCATCCAACCTACCGAAGGTTTAGAAATCATTGCATCTCGTCGCAAGGACCGCCCCGAAAAGGTCTGGACCGATGGCCCTGGCAAGCTTACAAAAGCTCTCGGCATCGACGGAACCCACAACGGCGCAGACCTGACCGACCCTAAAGCTATAATATTCATTGAGCCCGGCAATGCTGTACCCGCCAAACTGGTATCGACCGGGCCGCGCATTGGGCTGTACACCGTGCCCGAACCCTGGAAAAGCAAACCTTGGCGCTTCCTCGTTACCGCTAGGATTTAATTCTGAGGAGAAGAAATGACGAAATTGCTTGAAGGAAAGAAGGCTCTCATATTTGGGGTCGCCAACGACCGCTCCATCGCTTGGGGTGTCACCAAGGCCCTCCACGAGCAGGGCGCCAAGCTCGGCCTCAGCTACGCTGGCGAAATTCTGAAGAAACGCGTGGAGCCTCTCGCCGCCTCGGTTGGCTGCACCTTCGTCGAGGAATGCGACGTCACTAGTGACGAAGCTATTGCCAACGTAATGGAGAAAGCCAAAAAGGAATTCGGAACGATCGATATTCTGGTTCACTCGATCGCTTTTGCCAATCGCGAAGAGCTGACCGGCCCTTATTACAACACCAGCCGCGCCGGCTTTCACACCGCCATGGACATCAGTGTCTATTCCTTCACTGCCCTTGCCAAGGCATTTCAGCCCATTCTTAACCCCTGGGCTTCTCTCATGACTATGACCTATTACGGTTCCCAAAAGGCTGTGCCTAGCTACAACGTCATGGGTGTCGCCAAGGCTGCCCTTGAAGCTTCGGTGCGCTACATGGCTCGCGACTTCGGCCCGCACAAGATTCGCGTGAACGCCATCTCGGCCGGCCCCATTCGCTCGCTGGCCGCCGCCGGCGTCTCCGGCTTCAAGAGCCTTTACAACAAATTCGCCGAGACCGCTCCGTTGCGCGAGAACGTAAGCATCGAAGACGTCGGCAATTCCGCTGTCTTCCTCGCCTCGGAATGGTCCTCGCACATAACCGGCGAAGTCCTCTATGTCGATTCCGGCTTTAACGTGATTGGCATTGGTGACGATGTCGTCGAGAAACCCGCTGCAGAATAATGTTTCGCCGCAAAACCAACGCGCCGCAGCAAACAACTCCCCAGCTAGCCGAACGCATCACCTCGGTGATCGGCGACGGCATCAGCCTGCGCGGCAAGATCAACGGCACAGGCGGTGTCCGCATCGAGGGCGCCTATGACGGCGAGATCGAGCTAGACGGTTTGCTGGTCATCGGCGCTACCGGCCGGGTGACCTGCCAGCAGCTCAAGGCCCGCCATGTCATCGTTGCCGGCGCAATGCGCGGCGACATCCTCGCGGAGCGCGTTGATATCCGCGCCACCGGCCGCGTCTGGGGCGACGTGGTCACAACCTCAATGTCTACCGAGGACGGCGCTTTCTTGCGCGGCCAGATCCAGATGGAAGAAAAGATCAGCCTAGGGATCACGCAGCCAGTTCCCGAAGCCGTCACGATCGCTGAAAACCCCGAGAATTCACCAGCTCAAGATGGCACCCAAGCCGAAGCTCCCGCGCCCAAGAAATCAAAACAAAAACAACCCACCAAGAAGTAGACGTAATGCCCTACACCCCAATCAACCTCAAAGAAAAATTAACCAAAGTCACTGAGCAATGGCAGCCCCGCGTCGTTGCCCAACTCAACGACTATCAATTCAAGCTTGCCAAAATTGAAGGCGACTTCATTTGGCACAGCCATCCCGAAACCGATGAAGCATTCATTATTCTTTCCGGTGAACTGGACATCGAATTCCGCGATGGCAAAGTCCATTTAAGCGAAGGCGAAATGTGCATCGTCCCCAAGGGCGTCGAGCACAAACCCTTCGCTAGGCACGAATGCAGTATTATGCTCATCGAACCGATTGGTACAACCAACACCGGCGACGCCGGTGGGAAACGCACCGCTGAATCAAACATTTGGATATAGGAGACAGAATGAAATCAACCACACGAATTCTTATAGCAATCGGTGCGCTTGCCCTGGTCGCATTGGCATGCAGCTTCAACTTCAGCACCGCCAATTTCGTCGACGCCTACATGTCTTTAGATGGCGATGGCAATAGCCGCACCACGACCTACTCGCAAGACGCGACCTTCTACGCCATCGCCGAGCTGGCCAACGCCCCCGACGACACGGTCGTCCGCGCCGTTTGGACCGCCGTCAATGTCGAGGGCGAAGCACCCAACACAGCTTTGGACGATGTTAGCTTCACCAGCGGGGATGGCATGCTGATCTTTGATCTGACAAACGACTTGCTCTGGCCCCTGGGCGATTATCGCGTTGATCTATTCATCAACGACGAGCTTAAAACCTCGCTGGATTTCCAAGTCCAATAAATAAAAGAGCCGGCAAATGCCGGCTCTTTTTTC
>JANWHN010000044.1 GCA_025450445.1 Anaerolineales bacterium
AACGCATCGTTCTTCCTGCAGGGCAAAGCTGACTTATTCACCCAACAGCGCCCCGCCGATCGAAAACGAATTCTCAGCACTATCCTGGGTCTCGAGATTTGGGAGCAATACCGTGCGCGCGCCGCCGACAAACGGAAATCGATCGAAAACGAGATCGAGGCCCTGCAAGGCCGCCTGACCGAGATCAACCTGGAGTTAAGCCAGGAAGACGACCGTAAGAAAAAGTTAAGCGACCTCGAATCAAGGCTGGCTTTGCTCACCATGACCCGCGGCAGCTTGGAAAAAAGCCTCAAAGAGATGCGCCGGCGGGCCGCGGCCGTCGAAGCCGAGGCATCGTCCGTTGCTGCGCTGGCTTCTGCGTTCGAGCGCGGCCGGATCCAGTTAGACGAGTTGACCACCCGGCTCGCTGAACGCAAGCAGGAACAAGCCGCCACAGCCAGCTTGATTGAGCGCACCAAAGAAGTTGAAAAAGCCTTCGCTGCCTGGGAAAAACTGCGCACCGAGCTGCGCGAATGGGACGAAGTCGCCAGCCGCTTTCACGAGCAAGAGTTGAGGCGCAGCAAGCCCCTGTCCGCTATCGAAGCCGAGAGAGCTCGATTAGAGACCGAGCTTCAAGGGCTCCACGAGGCATACAAGGGGCTTGAAGACGCCCTCGCAAATAAGCCCAAGCTTATGGCTGAGTTGAAAACATTGGTGGCTCAAATTTCCAAACTGGAGACTCAAGTTGCAGAAAGGGACAAACTCGAAACAAATTTGGAGGTCAGCCGGAAAGCCGAGTCAAAAGCTACTGCCGAGAATCCGCTTCTTAAGGATCAGATGTTGGTTCTCAAGGATCGAATTGATGTCATGAAGAAAGCAACGGGGGCTGTATGCCCGACTTGCGGGCAGGAATTGACTGAGGACCACAGGCTTAAGACGATAACCCAGCTTGAGTTGGACGGTAAAGAGATGGGTGATAGACATAGGGCAAATCAGAAGGCGTTAATAGATGCAACTGCAAAAGTAAAACGATTCGAGACCCTAATCTCTGAGATTGCAAGCAAAGAAGAAGAGCTGGGTCAAAAAAAGTTGCGCGCCACTCAGGTGCAAACATATCTGGATGATCTGGAAAAGATCGAGTCAGATTGGGAAAAGGATCGCGCCCCCAGGCTCAAGGAGATCGAAAAAAGCCTAGAAAAAGAAGACTACGCTGCTGAAGCACGGGCGGGGCTTGCGGCTATCGATAAGGAACTTAAGGCCACAGGCTACGATGCCGCCCAGCACGACGCCACCCGCAAGCAGGAACTCGCCGCTCGCGGTGCCGAAGCCGAAATGCGCGCCCTCGATCAAGCCAAGGGTGCCGCAAAGCCGGTCGAGCGCGAAATTAAGGATCTTGAAAAACAGGTAGTCGACCGCACAAAAGAAGTTTCCGATCAGCAGACCGCCCATGACCAGGCTGCCGCGGCCTTCGCCATAATGCAAGCAGGCATGCCCGACTTGCAAACCGCCGAGCGCGAAATGCTGACAGCACAGGAGCAGGAAAACCAAACCCGCCAGGAAGTCGGCGCGGCAAAGCAAGAAGTTGACGTGCTCGATACGCTACGAGTACGGAAAAAGGAGATCGACGAGCAGCGCGATCAGCTAGCCGGTCGCGTCGGCCAATATCAGAGCCTCGAGCGCGCCTTCGGCAAAGACGGCGTGCCCGCCATGCTGATCGAGCAGGCCCTGCCGCAGATCGAGATCAAGGCAAATGAGATCCTCGATCGCCTGACCAACGGCAGCATGCGCATCAACTTCATTACCCAGGAGGCTTACAAGAACAAACGCCGTGAGGATATGCGCGAAACGCTAGAGATCCAGATCAGCGACAGCGCCGGAGTGCGCGATTACGAAGTGTTCTCCGGCGGTGAAGCCTTTCGCATCAACTTCGCCATCCGTCTCGCCCTCTCCGAAGTCCTAGCTCAGCGCGCCGGGGCGCGCTTGCAAACTCTGGTGATCGACGAAGGCTTCGGCAGCCAGGATGAAGCTGGCCGTCAGCGATTGGTCGAGACCATTGGCCTCGTCCGTTCTGATTTTGAAAAGATTCTGGTGATCACCCACATCGATGCATTAAAAGACGCATTCCCCAATCGCATCGAAGTGGAAAAGGGTCCGCGCGGTTCATCGGTGCGGGTGATGTAAGAAGACGACGGCTATCGCCGTCTTTAGATTAAGCCTTTTTAGCTCTGTTCCGCCGAACCAACCAGATAGTAACAATCACCAACACATAGACGCCCAACAAGATCAGCGTCACTGGACAGGTGGCAATCCCGACCCAACCCATCATACCCATGGTGTAAAGCGTCTCTCCCACGTCCCGCCCATTCACCATGCAGGGATGGACGCTGCCCTCATCCAGTTGGCAGCCGTTGGACTCCGCGATCGTGCCGGCAATGGCAACCGATATCCAGGGGCCAATGCCGATAGCGAAAATGACTAACAAGATAACAACATGCGCCAATACCTTAAGCCATTTCATCGTCGACCTCTTTGAGCGAGTTTTAGAATGAGCGGCTTTGATTCTAATTGAAAATTCGGTTAGACTGACCGAGGTGCTTCAATAGAAGAAATATGACCGAAGAACAGGGTGCGCCGAAACAAATCAGGGTCAACTCCTTAAACGACTACTTAGAAGTCATGAGCAAGGTCGTTTTCCAGAGCGGCATGTCCTGGAAGCTGATCGAAAACAAGTGGCCCAGCATCAGAGAAGCCTTCGATAATTTCGATATCCAAAAAATTGCTGATTACGACGAACGCGATATCGAGCGCTTGAGCCAGGATCGCCGCGTCATTCGCAACTACAAGAAGCTGGTAGCCATCGCCAGCAATGCCCGCCAAATAATCGAGTTGGACAAACAGCACGGCTCATTCAAAAAGTATCTGCGCTCGCACGGCGACTTCGACGAAACACTAAAAGCAATGCGCAAAGATTTCAAATTCATGGGGCCAATGGGTGTTTACTACTTTATGCACGTGGTTGGCGAGGAAGTACCCAAACACGAGGTTTTTCAGAAGCAATACATGAAGAAGTAGCCTGAAGCCAGGCGACGCACAGGCTATAATTTTTCCATCAATCTAGTAGGTGAGAATCTAAAGTGTTAGACAAAATTTCGGGTATCGAGGCGCGCTTCGAGGAAATCGAACGAGAAATGGCTCAGCAGGCCAGCGACTATCAACGCGTCGTCGAGCTATCCAAGGAGCGCGCCGAAATTGGCGAGATCGTAGAAAAAGGGCGTGAGTATCGGCAGGCCATTTCGCGCCTCCAGGAAGCCAAAGAACTCGTGAACGGGGATGACACCGAGCTCGCTGACCTGGCCGGGCTCGAGCTCAAAGAGCTGGAACCTAAGATCGCCAAGCTCGAGAATGAGATCAAAAATCTGCTACTCCCCCGCGACCCGCGCGATAACCGCAACGTGTTCGTCGAAATCCGCGCCGGCACCGGCGGGGACGAGGCCGGCATCTTCGCCGCTAACCTGTACCGCATGTACACCCGTTACGCCGAGCGCCAGGGCTGGAAGACCGAGGTGGATTACTCCAGTGAAACCGGCGTCGGTGGCTACAAAGAAATCACTTTCGAGATCAAAGGCAAAGGCGCTTTCTCGCGCCTCAAGCACGAATCCGGCGTCCACCGCGTGCAGCGAGTGCCGGCCACTGAGGCTCAGGGCCGCATCCACACTTCAACCGCCACAGTCGCAGTTTTAGCTGAGGTTGACGAAGTGGAAATCAAGATCCCTGAGAGCGATATCCGCATGGACGTATTCCGTTCCGGCGGCGCGGGTGGCCAAAACGTCCAGAAAAACTCGACCGCTGTGCGGTTAACCCATCTGCCCACCGGAATCGTGGTGCAATGTCAGGACGAGCGTTCCCAGTTACAGAATCGCTTGCGCGCGATGGGTATCTTGCGCGCCCGTTTATACGAAATGGAAGAACAAAAACGCAAGGCTGCCATCGAACTGACCCGCAAGTCGCAGGTTGGCACCGGCGAACGATCCGAGAAGATCCGCACCTACAATTTCCCGCAGTCCCGTGTCAGCGATCATCGCATCGGTTTCACCTCGCACAACCTGCCCGCGCTCCTGGACGGAGAACTCGATGAACTTTTCGACGAGCTGGCTACCCAGGACGAATCCGAACGTTTGGCCGCGGCCAACGTAGCCTAAATTCAAAAAAAAAGAGGCGCTCATAGCGCCTCTTTTTTGATTCGGCTTTTATCTAGAAAGGTTTAAATATCATCAACCAAAGAATAAAGAAAAATCCGCCTAGCCCGACGATCAAAAGTATACGCGGATTTGTCTTGGCAAGGTGAGCTTCGATCTCTGCCATCGGGCGCGCCTTCTCAACCGGCTGCGGTTTGCCCTGGATCATCCATTCCATGCCCAGCATCCTGCGCAACGGGTGATAAGCACCCTGCCCCACGCCAAACATCCAGCCCGTCAGACCGATGAGGAGCACCAGCGATACCCAGATCCATATACTGCTCCACCAGCCGCCCATAAATCCGGTGATGATTCCTCCAACCAGCAACGCCAACAAAGACAACATCATTGTGGGCCATGCCGCCGCGGAAACATCCATCAACGATTGCATTCGGGTGATGTCTTTTTCTTTCTTGAGCTGGAATGCCACGAAGACCGAAACACCGTGCGCCATCAAAAAGGTGAAGCCTGCCACAATATGAACGTATTTAAGCCACAGATACAAAGAACCCATCGTTTTTGATCTCCTCTTTTTAGATAATGATGATTTATTAAAACACAGCCGCCGAATTTGCCAAGGTTAGAATCCATCAAATGTCACTAACTATTGACGCGGCGCTTGCCGGCGCTAAAACTCGCCTTGCTTCGCAAAGCGAAAGCTTTGGCCTCTATGCCCAAGTGCTGCTTGCCCACATCTTGGACAAAGACCGCGCCTGGCTTCTCGCTCACGGCGACTACGCGCTAACCGATCCCCAGGCCGCGGATTGGGACAAGGCCGTCAATCGGGTGGCCGCCGGCGAAGCACTGCCTTACGTCATCGGCGAGTGGGAATTTTACGGCCTCAAGCTCAAAGTCACGCCCGACGTGCTCATTCCCCGCCCCGAAACCGAACTCCTCGTCGACATCGCGCTCGCTTGGCTGCGCGCCAACCCAACGCGCCGCCGCGCTGTTGATGTCGGCACTGGTTCGGGTTGCATCCCAGTTGCCCTTGCCGCCAACATTCCCGACTTACAAATTACGGCAACCGACATATCGCCTGCCGCGCTCGCAGTCGCTAACGCCAACGTCGAGCGTTACAAGCTCGAAGATCACATCGCCTTAAAGCAAACGAGTCTCCTCGAGGGTTTGCCCGGCCCATTCGACCTGATCTGCTCAAACTTGCCTTACATCCCAAGTGAACGTTTGCCTGTTTTGGAAGTATCTAAGAGGGAGCCGTGGCTGGCATTAGACGGAGGCCCCGATGGGCTGATGCTGATCCGCCCGTTCTTGCAGCAAGCCGCCACAGCCCTGGCAACAGGCGGGCTGCTGCTGGCAGAGATCGACGCCAGTCTCGCGACTGCTGTCATCGATTTAGCGAAAGGGCACTGGCCGCATGCAAAAATCGAAGTCCGCAACGATCTCACTGGTCTCCCCCGCCTATTGGTTGTCGAAAACTAGTTTTCTTTTTCTGCTCTTAGCAGCCTGCACCTCCGCATCATCTCTCCAAACCTCAACTGCAACTCCGCTTCCAGATCTTCCAAGCTTCGCTCTTGGCGAAGTCTTCGATGACTTGGAATTCGCAAGCGGCGAAGACACTCTCGTCGGCCGACTGCGCCTTCCTGAAGGCGATGGTCCTTTCCCGGCCATCATTTGGGTCCATGGCTCCGGCATGGGCACTCGCGAAGAAGCTCAGAATCTCACCGAGGAATTTATCCGCGTCGGCGTTGCCGTCTTCCATTACGACAAGCGCGGCGTCGGAGATTCCGAAGGTAGTTATTCCGGGGTCAACTCAGGCAACAGCGAGCGTCTTCTCCCCCAGCTAGCTGCCGATGCCGCTGCAGCCGCTGATTTCCTTGCCCGTCGCTCAGATATCGATGCGCACAACATCGGGCTTTTCGGCGCCAGCCAGGCCGGCTGGATCATCCCCCAGGTCCCGGCACTCACAGATAATGTTCATTTCATCGGTTCGTTCTCAGGTCCGGCCGTCACAGTCGGGATCGAGAACCTCTACAGCGGCATGACCGACGATCAAAACGGCAGCGTGACTTTGGAAGAAATCGACGAATATTCCGACCGGCTCGCCGCATATCAGTTCAACTTCGGCTACGACCCACGCGCCGCCATCGAGGCGCTCGAAATCCCAGCGCTTTGGATCCTGGGCCGCCGCGACGCTAGCATCCCAGTCCGCGAAACCGTAGCCATCCTCGAAGAGATCAAAGCAGAGTTTGGCAAAAATTTTACGATTTTCATTTACCCTAACGGGACTCACGGCATGGTCGATGCCGACACGGGTCGCTTCCTCCCCTTCATGGATGAGGTTGCTACCCCCTGGTTCTACTCTCAGGCTCAGTAATCAAAACCGGTGCTATGATTGCCCAAGTTAATTCCCCGCGCCTCCATGAAAACCGAACGTCTGCACGCCAGCGCCCCCGACGCTATCTCACACGCTGTGGACGTCCTAAAAGGCGGTGGCGTAGTGGCTTTCCCCACAGATACGGTCTACGGTCTTGGAGCGCTTGCTTTTAAACCAGCCAGCATTGAGCGCTTGTACTCCGTAAAGGGCCGCGAAAACACGAAAGCAATCGCTGTGCTCATCTCGAGCGAGAAGGACCTGGACAAGATCGCCGTCAATCCCAGCTCCGCCGCGCTGCGCCTGGCCCATCGCTTTTGGCCCGGTCCCGTCACCCTCGTGCTCCCCCGCAATCCTGAGGTTCCCGAAGCCTTATCGCAAGGCCCAACCATCGGCGTCCGAGTCCCCGACCACCCGATTGCGCTCGCTATCCTCACTGCCGCCGGCCCGCTCGGTGTCACCTCCGCCAACCTATCCGGCCTCGGCAACACCCGCACCGCCGATGAAGTTCTTGCCCAGCTGGAAGGGCGCATCCATCTCGTGATCGACGATGGCCAAACCCCGGGCGATGTTCCCTCGACGGTAGTTGACATGACCGGCGAGAAACCCAAGATCCTGCGCTC
>JANWHN010000045.1 GCA_025450445.1 Anaerolineales bacterium
CGGCGTGAACCAACAAGCCATCCCGCTCGATATCGAAGTCTCTCACTAATCTATTCGTGAATTACTAAAAAGAAGAGGCCAGCGTTCTTTTCGCTGGCTTCTTCTTTTTTTTGTTGTGTCATTCTGAGCTGCAAAAATGAAATATTCACCAAATTGCCGAACCCACGCCAGCGAAGCTTGCCCTCGAGCGAAGCGAAGGGAACTCATATGACCATTTCTTCGAAATTACCGTTTCCCGCAACACTTTAGGGCTTAGAATTGCACACATCGCACCCACCATCTCTTAGGACATTCATGCCCAACTCACACATTAAATCGGTCCACGCCCGCTCGGTCCTCGATTCGCGCGGCAATCCCACGGTCGAAGCCGATGTCATTCTCGAAGACGGCAGCCTCGGTCGCGCCATTGTTCCCTCCGGCGCATCAACCGGCATTTACGAAGCGCTCGAGCTGCGTGACGGCGATAAAAAAGTCTACGTCGGCAAAGGCGTCGGTAAGGCCGTCGCCAACGTGAATGACGCGATCAACCCTAAGCTCAAGGGCATGGACGCTTCCAAGCAAACCAAACTCGATCACGCCATGATCACCCTAGACGGCACGCCAAACAAAGCCAAGCTCGGCGCCAACGCCATCCTGGCCGTCAGCATGGCCGCCGCCAAAGCCGCCGCAGCTTCCAGCGGCCAGCCGCTCTATCGTTACCTGGGCGGCAAAGATGCACATTTGCTGCCTGTGCCGATGCTTAACATTCTCAATGGCGGCGTGCACACCGGTTGGCAATCAACAGACTTCCAGGAATTCATGGTCATGCCGCTAGGCGCGCCTACTTTTGCGGAAGGCTTGCGTTGGGGCGTCGAGGTCTATCACACGCTAAAAGGCGTGCTCAAAGAAAAGGGCTACACAACCCTCGTTGGCGATGAGGGCGGCGACGCGCCCGCCCTGAAATCCAACGCAGAAGCCATCGAAGTTATCTTGCAAGCGATCGAAAAGGCCGGCTATAAACCCGGCGAGCAGATCAGCATCGCCCTCGACCCGGCCACCAGCGAGCTGTGGGACGACGAGAAGAAAGATTACAACCTGCGCAAAGAGAACCGCCGCTTATCCAGCAACGAGTTGGTTGCTTTCTGGAAATCCTGGGTCGAGAAATATCCTATCGTTTCGATCGAAGATGGTCTTGCGCAGGATGATTGGGCGGGTTGGATCGCGCTCAACAAAGAGATCGGCGCCAAAGTCCAGCTCGTCGGCGATGATCTGCTGGTTACCAATTCGGAGCGTGTACGCCGCGCCATCAAAGAGAAGGCTTGCGACGCGATGCTGGCCAAGGTCAATCAGATCGGCAGCCTGACCGAAGCCATCGAAGCGATCAAGCTTTGCCAGGATGCCGGCTGGGGCACTGTCACCTCCCACCGCTCCGGCGAAACCGAAGACACCACCATCGCCGATCTCTCCGTGGCGCTCAACATGGGCCAGATCAAAACCGGCGCTCCCGCCCGTTCTGATCGCACCTCAAAGTTCAATCAGTTATTGAGAATTGAAGAAGAACTTGGATCTAAGGCGAAATACGCGGGGCAGGACGCATTGAAGCGGTAACAGGTTTCTAATGGCTAGCTTACAGTACATTAATTCGAAGCTGTCGGATGCGATATACATCTTAACGATTCATGAAGGTGATGGCCGCACCCGACTGGCCAAAGTATTACCTAAATTGAAGTTTTTGTCCCCGTCAAATGTTCCCGATGAGTTGAAGGACGATGCGGAATGGATATTGGAAACAGTAAAAAGAGGAGTTGGGAGAGTTTTTCGCGGTTTGCCGCCGACAGGAAAACTCACTGGGATACAAAACTCAACTGCCAGCGAAGTAATACAAAAAATTCTTAAAATTCAGGAAAGAATTGATCAGATAATCGAAAGCGAGACTTCCAAATAGCAACTACCTACCTACTTCTCTTTTCGCTCGCTGTCTTCGATCGCCCGTAGCAGCGCTTCCTCTTCCAGCGTCACCAAGTATTCCTCCTCGATCGTTCGTTGCGGGCGCACCAACAGATACACCAGCACTCCGGGAATAAACAACACCACCACGATCAACACCGCTAGCGCACGCCGGATCGGCTCGCGCAGCCGCGTGCCAGCATCGCGATAGGTCCAATAGATCAGGCTGAGCCATAGCGCCGCCAGAAAAACCGCGCCCCAGGTAGTAAGCGCAGACATCAGGTTGCTCAAACTTGTCGGGTCCATGCATTGCGATTATATAGCCAGCACCGCCGTTTTTGACAATCCCAAGCCATCATGTTAAACTTTAGTTGCTTTGCGGGACGGACGCTCTCGACCGAGAGCGTCTTTTACTGTAAGCACCCGAACAATGGATATTCTGATCACCGGTTCCGTAGCCTACGATTATCTAATGACCTTCCCGGGCCTCTTCCGGGAGCACCTCCTCGCCGAGCACCTCGAGAAAATCAGCCTCTCGTTCCTTGTCGAAACGTTGGTCCGCCGCCGCGGCGGCATCGCCCCTAACATCGCTTATACGATCGCGTTGCTGGGCGGTAAGCCGCGTGTCCTCGCCACAGCCGGTGAGGAGTGCGCTGTGTTTCGCGCCTGGCTCGAAGAGCAAGGCGTCGATACCGCCAATATCAAAACAGTTTCGGGCAAATATACCGCCTCCTATTTCGCGACCACAGATAAATCGAATGCTCAGGTCGCCAGCTTTTATCCAGGCGCAATGGCCCATGCCGCCGAACTTTCACTGCACGAGATCGTCGGCCCTAAGCCAGACATTGTCGTCGTTTCCCCAAATGAACCCGCCGCGATGGAAAAATATGTGCGCGAGTGCACGGAGCTCGGCATCCATTGCATTTACGATCCCAGCCAACAGATTATTCGTTTCGACGGCGAAGTGCTGCGCCGCGGCCTGGATGCAGCGCACGCAATGTTCGTCAACGAATACGAGTTCGAACTGGTCAAGGACAAAACCGGTCTCACCGAAGTCGACATCCTCTCCCACCTCGAGTTTATGGTCATTACGTTAGGGCCAAAAGGTGCCGCAGTTTATTTCGATGGCCAAAAGGTGATGGTCGAAGCCGTACCTACCGATCACATTCTCGATCCCACCGGCGGCGGCGACGCGTTCCGCGGCGGTTTCCTCACCGGCTACAGCCACGGCCTCGATTGGGAAACCTGCGGCCGCATGGGCTCGCTGGCCGCCACCTACTGCCTCGAGAACGAAGGACCACAAGCCCATCATTTCACCCCGTTAGAATTCGTTGCTCGCTATCGCTCTTTCTACGACGATGGCGGCAAGCTCGATATTTTGCTGCCCCAATCATCCACAGTAACCAAACCATAATTAGAGACGGAGTTTAGGTAATGGATAAATACGATATCAAGGATCCAAAACAAGCCGAAGGCGGTCGCCGCCGCATCCAGTGGGCCGAGCGCGAAATGCCGGTGCTTCGCTCGATCCACGAGCGCTTTGCCAAGGATCGCCCGCTGAAAGGTTTGCGCCTCGCCGCTTGCTTGCACGTCACCGCAGAAACCGCCAACCTGATGCGCACGCTGCAGATTGGTGGCGCAGACGTGGTGCTGACCGCATCCAACCCGCTTTCCACTCAGGACGATGTTGCCGCTTCACTGGTCTCACATGACGAGATTCCAGTCTTCGCCGTGAAGGGAGAGGACAACGCCACTTACTACAAACATCTCAACGCCGCTCTCGACCACAAGCCCCACATGACGATGGACGACGGCGCCGACTTGGTGTCTGAGATCCATACCAAGCGCCGCGAGCTTCTCGAAGGTATTGTCGGCGGCACTGAAGAAACCACTACCGGCGTCATTCGCCTCAAGGCGATGGCCGCCGATGGCAAGCTGGAGTTCCCTGTCGTCGCCGTAAACGACGCCATGACCAAGCATCTCTTCGACAATCGCTACGGCACTGGCCAATCCACAGTGGATGGCATCGTGCGCGCCACCAACATTTTGTTGGCTGGCAAGAACTTCGTTGTCGCCGGCTACGGCTGGTGCGGCCGCGGCCTCGCCGACCGCGCCCGGGGCATGGGTGCCAGCGTCATCGTCACCGAGATCAATCCGCTGCCCGCGCTTGAAGCCGTCATGAACGGCTTCCGCGTCATGACCATGGCTGAAGCCGCCAAGATCGGTGACATCTTCGTCACTGTCACTGGTGACCTCAACGTGATCGATAAGCACCACTTCGAAAATATGAAGGATGGCGCCATCGTTGCCAATTCCGGTCACTTCAATGTTGAGATCAATATCCCCTCGCTTGAAAAAATGGCGAAAGAGAAGCGCTTGGTTCGCCCCTTCGTCGAAGAATATGCCCTGAAAGATGGGCGGGTCATCCACATCCTCGGCGAAGGCCGCTTGGTCAACCTCGCCGCTGCTGAAGGCCATCCCGCATCAGTGATGGATATGTCCTTCGCTAACCAGGCCCTCAGCGCTGAATTCATGGCCAAAAACGCCGACAAGCTCGAAAATCGCGTCTACTCCGTGCCTGAAGATATCGACAAAGAGATCGCTCGTCTCAAGCTTGAGGCTATGGGCGTGAATATCGATGTCTTGACCGCTGAACAAGAAAAATATCTGAATTCGTGGGAAGAGGGCACCGTATAAGCAAGGCGACAAACAATACGAAGAGAAAACAAACAGCCGTTACACGCGGGCTGAGCATTTTGTTTCTGCTCGCCGCGGTGGCGGCTGTTTTGATTCCAGCCAGCCCTGTCAATCGTCAAGCCATCAGCCGCGACTCTGGCGTCTTTCTTTACACGGGCTGGCGCGTCACCGAAGGCGATATCCCTTATCGCGACGTTTGGGATCATAAGACACCCGCCATCTTTTACATCAATGCGCTTGGGCTCACAATCGATGACGGATCCCTTGGGGGTGTTTGGGTGCTCGAATTCGTGTTCCTGTTCGCCGCGGCCTACATTGCCTTCCGCCTGCTTGAAGATCTATTCAGCCTGCCGGTCGCTTTTCTCGCCAGCTTGATCTGGCTGTTTGCCTTGGCCGCATTGTTAGCGGGGGGCAATCTCACCGAAGAGTATGCGCTGCCATTTCAGTTTGGTGCTTTATGGCTGTTTTACAACAATCTCAAAAATAACGACTGGCGCAATCGCGCATTTTGGTTCGGGGCGCTGACCGCGGCCGCTTTTCTCATTCGTCAAACGTCCGTGGGAATAAGCGTTGCCGTCATCCTTTGGCTAGTTCTCGATGCGCTGATTTCCAAGAAAACTAAGTTGATTCTGCCAACCCTCTTGCGGATAGCAGCTGGCTCCTTCGCCGTTGTGCTTCCGGTCGCTGTCTATTTTGCAGCCTATGGTGCGCTTGATGATTTGTGGAGCGCGGCTATCGAATTCAATTTCTTCTATATCGCCGAGCGCGGCCTTGCCGACAGATTGACTGCGCTTCAAGAAGGCGCTGGCTACCTGGCGCAGAGTGGGATTCTGTTCTTGGCCCTCCCGGGGTGGGTTCTTGCAATTTTCGTCTGGAACCGGGCCACAGCCCAAAAAACAGACGCACCTAGCGCATTTCTCCAATTCCTAACTCTGGCTCTGCCAATCGAAATCGCCTTCGTTCTGCTCGGCGGCAGACCCCGGGCGCCATACTTCATCGCCTTGCTTCCGGTTCTTGCCTTGCTGGCTAGCTATGCTTTATGGCTGGCTCAACAATGGCTTGCGCAACGTTTGACCAAACGCTGGCAGGTTGCGGCTGTCACAGCTTTAGCTGCAACTTTTCTGCTTATTCAGGCGCGGCCATATTTGAACATCGTCCACAGTAATCGAAGCATCGAACGCCCCGATGATGTTTACGCCTTCATCGAACAGCACGGCGCGCCTGAGGATTACGTATTGCTCATTGGCGCCGAAGCAGGAGTAAATTTCGAGGCTCGAAGAGAAAGTCCAACCCGCTTTGCCTATCAATATGCCCTATTCCGCCAGGGCTACGCAGAGCCCGAAAAGCTGGAAGAATTCTATTTGGACATTATTGAGAACAAGCCACAATTAATCATTGTGACGATTGACAACGGCGAGATACCCAACCGCTTCGGGCCGAGCAAAACCCCAGTGTCGGAGCAACTGACTTTCGAGATCAACCAGCTTTACGAGCAGGTAATGGTTTTCGAGAACGGCTGGGTTGCTTACGAATTCACTGGCAACTAGCTCAACCAGTCTGCCCATTGCTCCGGCAGAGTCTTGCCCAGCGCCAGCAAGTGAACCCAGGCTTTCCCGCAGAAGATCAACAGCGCCTCTTTGTAAATATCTAGGTTCTGCTGAATCGGCACCGGCCAGCCGTGCCGGTCAATGCGGATCTTGTCCAAATCCTCGTCTGAGAATGCTTCCAGAGTCGTTTTTAGCTCAGCGTCCATGCTGCTATACCAGGCGCCCAGCGCGCTGGTGCTTTCCGCCATCGCCGCGTCTGGATTCCTGTAATCAAAGTTCAATTTGTAAGTCTTGAATGAATTTATATAAGAGTGCTCGGTCTCGCCGATCTGTTTGCTCAGCTCACCGAGGCTTGGGCTGCCTTTGATCGTGTGCGCCAGGTCCACGTCGCTTACAACTTCCAGCATTTGGTGCTTCAGCTTTTGATAATGTCCAAGCAGCGGAATGTATCCATCCATTAATCGGTTCATATCCTCACGCCACCTTTACCAGCCGGGCTTTGGTGTGGTTCAGCAAGTCCTGCGGCGTGAGTGGGAAGACTGCATTCGGTGTGCCAGCCGCCGCCCAGATCTCTTCGAATCGATTTAGGTCTTCATCCAAGAAGGTAAACGGCAAAGGCTCGAAACCAAACGGCGGTACTCCGCCGATCGCGTAGCCGGTTACCTCGCGCACGAATTCAGCGTAAGCCTTCCCGATCGGTTCGTTCACCAGCGTCTCGATCTTGGCGACATCTACCCGATTGGATCCGCTGGTGTAGACCACGACAGCCTGACCGCTATCCTCTGTCCGGAAGATCAGCGACTTGACGATCGCGCCAACTTCGCATCCGATCGCCGCGGCCGCATCCGCCGCGGTGCGTGTCGTCTCCTCGAATTCGACGACTTTGCCCTTGAGCCCCATCAGCTCCAATTGGCCTTGGAATTTCAGGGCAGTCGCATTAAGTGGTTCGCGCATGAGCAGTCTGCTAGTCCACCACGATGTCAATAAAGAATAGCACGCCAAATGGATTGCCGGCAAAGTCGTGGGCGCGCCACGACGAGCGATGCGAGCCTGTCGCAGCTGGCGCGGTGAATTGCACGGTTAACACGACAACTTCTCCGGGCAGCGCTTCGGGCAGCGCTTGGCGATCGATGGCGCCCATTGCTGGCCCGTCTTCAAGCTCTACAAAGTAACCGCGGATCCAGGCGCAGGTTCCATCGTTGCGGATCTCCCAGCTCTTCTCGATCGGTGCCCCCGGTGAGAACCGCGTGCCGTCTGGCACCGTCACATCGCGCAAGAATACTAAATGGTTTTCACAATCCGGGGTTGGCGAAGCCGGTAGGGCGGTAAATGTTTCCAAAATGATTGGCGCCGAATCGCCGACTAATGTCGGGGCAATAAAAAAGTCGCCAACGCTTGCGCTGCGCGTGCAAGCCGCAATCAAAAGCGCGCCAACAATGAATGCAATTGCATTCGTGAAGGCGCGCTTACTTATCCCTGGATCTTTCGTCAGCGTGCGAAGCACGCTAGAAAGCCCAAAGTCTGCGCTGTTTCTGCGCAGACTAAGCTTCCACAGGCTCCAATTCGGCCATGGCAGGTTCTCCAGCCACCTCCGCATTCTCAAACGTGAGGCTTTCGTCGACGTCGGCATAAGAGGCGGGCGCAGCGGTCAATACCTTTTCGCGGATCTGGGTTTCGACAGTGTCAGCTAGTTGAGGATTCGAGCGAATGAATTCTTTGGCAGCCTCGCGGCCCTGACCCAAACGCTCTTCTCCATAATTGTAGTGCGAGCCGCGCTTTTCCACAATCTCATACAGCACCGCGAGGTCCAGCAGGTCGCCGCTCTTAGAGATGCCTTCGTTGTACATGATGTCGAATTCAGCCACTTGAAAGGGCGGGGCGACTTTGTTTTTCACAACCCGCACTCGCGTGCGATTGCCCACTACATCCTGGCCGGTCTTGATCGATTGGATGCGACGCACATCCATGCGCACTGCTGCGTAGAACTTCAGCGCCATGCCGCCGCTGGTGGTTTCTGGATTGCCAAACATTACGCCGATCTTCTGGCGTAATTGGTTGGTGAATACCACCGCGGTGTTGGTCTGCTTGATCGCGCCGCTCAACTTGCGCAGAGCTTGCGACATCAGGCGGGCTTGCATACCCATGGTCGCGTCGCCCATGTCGCCTTCGATCTCGGAGCGCGGCACCAGCGCCGCCACCGAGTCGACCACGACCAGGTCAACTGCGCCAGAGCGCACCAATGCTTCGGCGATCTCGAGTGCTTGTTCGCCTGTGTCTGGCTGCGAGATCAACAGCTTCTCGATATCAACGCCGCAGCGGGAGGCATAACTGGGGTCGAGCGCATGCTCCATATCAATATACGCGGCCGTTCCGCCGCGCTTTTGCACTTCAGCCACAATGTGCTGGCAAATGGTTGTTTTCCCCGATGATTCGGGGCCATAGATCTCGGTAACCCGCCCGCGCGGAATGCCGCCTACGCCCAGGGCCAGGTCCAGGGACAGGGAACCAGTGGGGACGGTTTCTACAGCCATGCCATGCGCCTCTCCGAGGCGCATAATGCTGCCCTCGCCATAGCGCTTCGTGATTTCACCCAGGGTCTTCTCCAGTGCTCGCAGGCGCTCTGGGTTATGCCCGTTTTGCTGCTCGGCCACTGCTTCTCTGATCGATATTTCCAGGGCCTCTTTAGCTGCCTTTTTTGCCATCTCAACCTCCAAAAACAAGTGTTCTATATATTGGCAAATAATAGAACAAACAATCTACTTTGTCAAGGTGTTTGTTGCATTGGATTTGACAAGTGAAAGGCTAAAAATTCCGCAGTTATCGCGAGACGCGAACTCCCTCCCCCTTTTAAGGGGAAGAGCCTGTCCCGATCGAGCCGCTTGGCGGCGACGAGGGAGCGGGGATGGGTCAGTTACAAAAACGCTAGAATTAAAAACCACAATCCAGCCGCCGAGAACAGCAGCCCCACGATGACCCCCGTGACAACCGCCCATTTGCCCCTAACTACCTTTTGCAGATCGGTGATGTACATCTCTCGCCGCCAAACCGTGGCCCAACCGGTGAGGCTGAGAATAAAAGCCGTTATGGCATAGATCAGATCTCGCGAGCTATCCGCCATCCCACCTGGATAACCGGTGTCCTCGATCAGGCTTGCTAACAGCAAAAAAACGATCGCGGCCGCGGCGATCAAAACAATTAGCAAGCCAATGTGGAGTTTCTTAAAGACCTCCAAACCATTCTCCGATCAGAGGCAGTTCCTTCCTGGCTAACGAAAAAGTTGGCAATTGATTACATATCAGTCCCTGCGCGCAATCTTCTCCTGCTAAAACCATTCACTGCAACCAACCTACCCTAAAGTAAAATCCTGATCGTGTCTAAACAACGCCTGCCAAAACACATCGGTGTCATCCCAGATGGCAACCGGCGCTGGGCCGTCGCCCGTGGCATGGCCAAAGGCCAGGGCTATGTCAAAGGCATCGATCCGGGGCTCGAGCTGTTCAAGTTGATCCAAAAGGCGGGAATCAAAGAAGTGACCTACTACGGCTTCACCACCGATAACGTCAAACGGCCGCAAGAACAGCGCAAGGCGTTTGTGGATGCCTGCATCCAGGGCGTCGAGGTGCTCTCGCACGAAGATGCCGATCTGCTCGTCGTCGGTAACACTGAATCAAAAGCATTTCCAAAAGAGCTGCTGCCTTACACCGCTCGCCGCAAGAAATTCGGCAAAGGCGGCACCAAAGTAAATTTCCTGGTCAACTATGGCTGGGAATGGGACCTGAGCCATCTCAATGGAAAAGGCTCCAAGAACGCCGATGTCCTCAAGCGGGTCAAGTCCGCCCAGATCTCGCGCATCGATCTCATTCTGCGCTGGGGCGGCCGCTCGCGGCTCAGCGGCTTTCTGCCCGCCCAATCCATCTACGCCGACATCTACGTCATCGATGCCATGTGGCCCGATTTCAAAAAATCGCACTTCGACGACGCGCTGGCCTGGTACGCGTCGCAGGATATTACGCTCGGGGGCTAGGACGCGTCAGTCGCCGGGCACGAACCCAAGCGCGCCTCTTCTTGTCATTCCGAGCGGCGTCGTAAGCACATCACCAGAATCGCAGATCCAATATCAGCGAGGAATCCCTACTGTGATGTCTTCGGAATAATCTTGTTCTACAAAAATCAGATTGCCACGCACACCTTCGGCGGGCTCGCAATGACGAAAAGTTCTAATCGCCGGGAACGAAGCCGAGCGTGGGGGATGGGGGCGTGTCAAAAAAATAGCCATCGGTGCCGCGGAAATGGAAGTACGTCACCATGCCAGGCTTGATCTCAACATCGACGCGCTGCCATGTGCCAAGATATGGAATTGCGATCTCATAAGTCCCCGCCGGCAGATCGCTAAGCACAAAATTTTCGTCGTAGTAATCATCGGGCAGCAGTTTAAATACGGTGGCGTAGGTGTACATCGTCCAGCGCTGGCCGGTATCGCGTGAGGTGATCTCAACCAGGCGATTGAACAGCAATGCATCTTTGCTGGTGGTGAGGAGACCCGCGAGCACGCCGCGATCCTCACTGGCGATCCATAGCTCAGGGTTGCGCGTGAAGTAGATCGTGTTGGTCCCGACCCGAACTTCAAAATGCAAGTGCGGTCCCGTGGATTGGCCGGTGCTGCCCGAGCGGGCGATCACCTCACCGCGCTCAACATATTCGCCAACTTCGACATTTGCTTCGGAGAGATGGGCGTAGATGGTGAAGAGCCGCTCACCGTCGTAGCCAAAATCGTGGCGGATCACGACCGAGATGCCATACGGATCTTCGATGTAGAACTCGGAGTTGAAGAGCAAGCCATAGCTCGCCCACACCACGGTGCCGGGCGCGGCAGCCAGCACCGGGGTGCCGGTATTCATGCTGTAGTCCAGCCCCAGGTGGGCATCGGCCTCGGTTCCCTCCTGGACCGTACCGTAGCGCTGGCTGGGCATCGAGTTGTTGATGTCACGCGCGTTTGCCGGCAGCGAGAAGTAGAGATGATCGTGGGCGGTCAGCGCCACTGGCGCCGAGAAGCCGGTCGGGATGATCGGCACAACGGGGATCATCTCATTGGCGCTAAGCGGAAACGGAGCCAGCGTCGGCGCCACATAAGTGGGCGATTCCAATGCGGTTGCAGCAGCGGTAGGCGCTTCGGTAGGCATGGGGCTGGCTGGGATCGTGGGGGATGCAGGAATTGTTGAAGGTTGAGTATTCACGGTTGGCGAAGGTGCCGCTGCTTGGCACGCGACGAGCAGAAGCAAAACCAGTGCAGAAGCGGCACGGGACGCGCTCATTCGGCACCGCCCGCGGCCGCAGTCGCCACCGCCGATTCAGAGTAGAGCTGCAGCATCGCTTGCTGCCAGCTGAGACCCGCGGTGAAAGCAAATTCGTTGAATAACGCGCCGGGGTAATAAGACCGCCAATTCGACATGGCAGGCAAGCGCTCGAATCCGTAGTCGGCCGCCAGGGCGGTGAAATCGATCCAGGTCCCGGCCGGAATTTCCGCCGCGGGCGCGCCGCCAGCTTGCAAGCTGGCGTCATCGCCGTTGAGCCGAGCGGCAAAATCCCAGCGGTGCTCCGCCAGCGGGCGGCCAAGCCCATCAGCCGCGACTGAGCGCAGGTAGACGCGCCAATAGGTTTGTCCAGCGAATTCTTCAGGGACGACCGCCAGCCACCCCGCATCGAGCAGGCCGCTATGCAGAGCAAACCCGCGCCCGGTGTAGAGCCAGCTTTGCTGCCGACCTGGCGGCAATGGCTCGTTGATCGGGACGAAGGCGTTCTCCAACTTAGATAAGGCATCCCATCCGAGCAATTGAGCCGAGCGCTGGCGCAGCGCATCGAACGGGGCAATGATGGCTGCGTTCAGTTCGGCCACAGGCGCGTTGATGGCTTGCAGCTCGGCGGTGCTGGCGCTGGCGGATTGGACATCCGCGTCCAGTGCGGCAGCCCAGGCCAGATTGGGTTCGTTCACCGCCGCCTCAGCAATCGCGCCAGGCAGCGGATTTGCGAGCGCACCATTTCCCCAGGCCGTGCCTTCGAACCGCCCACTGAGCTGAGTGGGCGCGAGCGCCACGCCGCCATCCAGCGTGTACGCGGTTAGGTAAGTTGAATTTGATCCGTTGAAGGTAGCTAGCACCGCGTCGCCCGCCGGGCTCCACTGCGGTTGCAGGCCCGCACCCAGCGCCCGCGTCGACTCCAGATCGCTGGCGCGTCGCGTAAAGATCTGCGGAACCACGCCGTCGTTTGCCGACCAAGCCAACTGGCCGCCGTCAGGCGACCAAGCCGGCGCGGATACCGTGACGCCACGGGCGGGGACAAGCAGCCTGAACCGGGCCGCGTCACTTTCTTCCAGATCGACCA